>CAYLPI010000308.1:0-2512 GCA_964385505.1 uncultured Bordetella sp. | reverse complement strand
GCCGCAATTGCGGCACCAGGAAGGACACATTGAGGATGTGGATCTGGTCGGGCAGGATCTGATCCTTGAAGTGGCCCTGGAAGACCATGATGTTGTCGTAGGCCATCGAGCCGCAAATGAGTGTTCGCATACCTTGCTCCTGATTTCGTCGTTGCGTGATTGTTTTGTGATGGTGTTGCCATCGAGCCGCGGAGTGTAGCCCGCGCGCCCGGGTCAGGGGTAAAAGAGGTACAGGCGGTAGCCCGTCGCCTTGATATCGGTCAGTTGCAGCGTCAACTTGATGGCGCGCTCGGCGCCTGCGGCCACGCCGCCGTCGTTGTCCGGCGGCGCGTCAAGATAGTCGCCCGCCTGCAGCACGCGCCGCGCCAGCGGCAGGTCCTGGCTGTCGGTGAGTGTGAGCTCGAGCGCCGGATAAGCCTGTGCGAAGGCCGCGCGGTTGCGCAGCGTGGTGGTCAGCACCACCACGTTGGGATTGGCGGCATCGGCCTGCAGGTCGGACGCTTCTATGCTCATCAGCTCGGAGCGGCGCGGCAGCGAAATACCGCAGCCGATCATGGTGCAGGCGTCCTTGAGCAGCGGCTTGGCTTCGGGCACGAGCAGGGCGATGTCGTTGCGAAAATGAAACAGCCCCTGGGCGGCCAGCGCCAGCACCAACAGCAGGCTGGCGGCAATCCAGGCTCCGCGCCGGCGCGGTGCCGGTGCCCCCGGCCCGAAGTCGAACGAGGCCTCCTTCGCGGGTCGCGTCCTCGGCGATGCGGCGAACACCGCCGGCGCGGTGTCTGCGGCTGCGCGCGCGATGAGGGGTTCCGCCTCTGCCGGCGAAGCCTCGGGCCCGGGCGTGGGCGTAGTGGCGCGATCCGGCAGATCGGGGACGAAGGGCTCATAACCGGGATCGGAAACGGGTGCAGCGGCAAGCGAAGCCGCGGGTTCGGACTTGGCAAACGCTGCGTTCGCCACCAAATACGCCGCAGCGTCGAAAATATTGGCGCAGGCGCCGCAGCGCACCCGGCCGTTGCGGGCTGCGAGTTGTGCGTCGGTGACGCGAAATGCCGTCTGGCAGGCGGGGCAGCGGGTGATCATGCCCGCTTGACCCCGGTAAGGCAGACCCAGTCCTCTGCCGTGGCAAAAGCCGTCAACTCGAAGGCCGGACGGTAGGCGGCAATGACCTCGGCCGCCTGTGATTCGAGGATGCCCGACAGCACGATGTGCCCGCCGACGCGGGCGTGCCGCGCCAGCGCCGGTGCGAGCAGCACCAGTGGGTTGGCAAGAATATTGGCGACGACAATGTCGGCTGTGGTGTCGAGAGTGGTGTCGGCGGTGCGAAAGCTTGCCGTGACGGCATTGCGCCCGGCGTTGAACTGCGCAGTGGCAACGGCATCGGCGTCGATGTCCACACCGAGCACCGCGCCGGCGCCGAGCTTTTTCGCTGCGATGGCCAGGATGCCCGAGCCGCAACCATAGTCGAGCACCTGCTCGCCGCCGCGCAGATGTTGCTCCAGCCACAGCATGCACAGCCGCGTGGTCGGATGGGTGCCGGTGCCAAAAGCGAGGCCGGGGTCGATGTGGATGTTGATCGCCGCAGGGTCCGGCGGCTGGTGCCAGGACGGGATCACCCACAGCCGGGTCGATACCTGCACCGGCTGGAACTGCGACTGCGTGCGGCGCACCCAATCCTCGTCCTCGATGACTTCGGTGCGATACGCGGGAACCGGGTTCAGCCCGACCGCTGCCGCCGCTATGCCGACCAGTGCTGCGACATCGTCCTCGGGACGGCACAGCATGCGCAACAGTGGGCGTGTCCAGCGCGCACGTTCGTCCGAGCCGGGTTCACCAAACTGCGCCTGTTCGGCCGCAGTGCCGGCATCGGCATCCTCGGCGCTGACCGACAGGGCGCCGGCCTCGAGCAGCGCGTCCGACAGCGACTCCGCATACAAGGCATTGGTCTCGAGGATTACCGACAGCCAGGGCATCACCTTTCCCCCTTGGTCTCGTTGTTCGCCGGGCGTGTTGACGGCTGCTTACTTTTTCTCGGCACGCTTGTTTTGCTGCTCCAGCTTTTGCTCGAGGTAATGGATGCTGGTACCGCCCTTGATGAAGCGGGCGTCAACGAGCAGGTCGCGGTGCAGCGGCAGGTTGGTCTGGATGCCCTCCACCGCCATTTCCGACAACGCGATGCGCATGCGGCGTATGGCCTGGTCGCGGGTGTCGCCGTAGGCGATGACCTTGCCCACCATGGAATCATAGTTTGGCGGCACGAAGTACCCCTGGTACACATGCGAATCAACACGGATGCCGGGCCCGCCTGGCGGATGGTAGGAGGTGATGCGTCCGGGCGAGGGTGTGAACTTGTACGGGTCTTCGGCGTTGATGCGGCATTCGATGGCATGGCCGCGGATGGTGATGTCGCGCTGGCGCAGGGTCAGCTTGTTGCCGGCGGCAACAAGGATTTGCTGCTGCACCAGGTCGATGCCGGTGACCATTTCGGTGACCGGATGCTCGACCTGTATGCGGG
>CAYLPI010000307.1:0-2580 GCA_964385505.1 uncultured Bordetella sp. | reverse complement strand
CGCGTACCGCGTACGGCCTACCGCGTACCGCCTACCGCCTACCCTAGCCCGCCCCGCAGCCCCGACAACGTGGAACTGGAACAACTCCGATATTTCATCCGCGTCGCCGAGCACGGCAGCTTTTCGCGCGCCGCCGCCTCGCTCGAGGTGACGCAACCGTTTTTGAGCCGGCAGATCCGCCGGCTCGAAGTGGAACTGCACCGGCATCTTTTTTACCGCCACGGCCGCGGCATCTGGCTGACCGACGCCGGCGAGCGCTTTTTGCTGACGGCAAGAAGCGTCATCCACCAGCTCGAACTCGCCAGTGAGGTCACCGCCGCCGCCGATGCCGAGCTCACCGGCCGCTTCTCGCTCGGCCTGACCCCTTCGCTTGCGCGCATCCTGACGGTGCCGCTGGTGCGCGCCTTCGCCGCGCGTTTTCCAATGGCGCGTCTGTCCATGGTCGAGGGTCTGTCGCGCAACCTGCACGAAATGCTGCTTACCGGGCGCATCGACGCCGCCGTGCTGCACGACCAGGCACCCTCGTCGCTGATCAACGCCGAGGCGGTGTCGGAGGAAAGACTGTGCCTGATCGCACGCCGCGGCGAGGGCGGCGAACGCAAATCGGTGGCCTTCGCCGAACTGGCTACACTGCCGATGATCTTTCCCAGCCCGCCGCACCCCTTGCGCGCCATTGTCGAGGCGCAGGCGGTGAAGAGCGGCATCAAGCTCGATGTCGTGCATGACATCGACGGCGTCGAGACCATACTCGAACTGGTGCACGAGGGCTTTGGCCGCAATGTCGCCTCGGCCATGGTGGTGCGGGCCGGGCGCTGGGCCGATTCGCTGGTGGCGATTCCCATCACCGACCCGGCGATGAGCAGCACGCTGTCGCTCGCCACCTCGGCGCGCCACCCGCCCTCGGCGTTGCACCGCTTTACGCTGGAGGTGATCCGCGACGTGTTTGCGCGCGTGCTGCCGCGCGCCTGAGCAGGCGAGCCTCAGGCTGCCAGCGTGCCTGCCTGTGGCGCGGCCGTGCCCTCGATTTGCACGCGAAAACCCGAACGCACATTGGGCCAGTAGTCCCACAAGGCCTTGTGCTGGGCCGAGCGGTTGTCCCAGAAGGCGATGGAGTGCGCACGCCACCTGAAGCGGCAGGCCCATTCGTCGCGGCCGACATGGGCGTATAAAAACTCCAGGATGCGGTTGCCCTCGGCGCGCGGCACCTCGTTGATATGCGAGGTGAAGTCGGTGTTGACATAAATCACGTTGCGGCCGGTCTCCGGGTGACGCGTGACAAGCGGGTGCACCGAGATCGGCGTGCCGGGCCCGAACACGCGCGTGCCGTCGTGGGTGACGGTGAGGCCGTCGAGGTATTTTTTCATGTTCGGCGACAGCGCCTCGTAGGCGGCATAGGTGCTCGCAAACATGGTGTCACCACCGCCATCGGGCGGCACGGTGTGGTTGTAGAGCATGCTGCCAAGGGGCGGCACCGCGGCACACGACTGGTCGCTGTGCCAGTTCTCGCCCGAAATACGCGTGGAGTTTTCGTCGTAATGAAATTTTCGCACCAGCGGATTGTCGGTGGTCTTGCTGATGGTGTTGACGCCGACATGCCTGCCGAGCGGGCCGAAATAGCTCGCCACGCGCACCTGGTCGTCAAAGCTGATTTGCTGGTCGCGAAAAAAAACCACCTGGTGTTGCAAAAAAGCGCGCTTGAGTTCGGCCACGGTTTCATCGGGCAGCGCCTTGGTCAGGTCGATGTTGCCGATTTCCGCGCCGATGTGCGGCGATACCGGCGTGACGCTGATGTGCTTGAAGCTCATGGATCAGACTCCGCGTAAGTGACGCTGTCGATTCTAGGAGGGTGCGCGGCGTCGGCCTAGCCCCTGGCGCCGCTAGTAGATATGCCGCAGGCGCATAGCTCGCCGGCGCGGGGCCGGACCCCTACCTCAGGCTCAGGATCAGGCTCAGGCTCAGGCCGGCAAATATCCCTCGATCGACAGGTAACGTTCGCCGGTGTCGTAGTTGAAGCCGAGTATCGTCGCGCCGGCGGCGATTTCGGGCAGTTTTTGCGCGATGGCGGCGAGGGTCGCGCCGGAGGAAATGCCCACCAGCAGGCCCTCTTCGCGCGCCGAGCGCCGCCCCATCTCGCGCGCCGCCTCTGCCTCGACCTGGATGACGCCGTCGAGCAGCGCCACATCGAGGTTTTTCGGGATAAAGCCCGCGCCGATGCCTTGTATCGGGTGCGGTGAGGGCGCGCCGCCCGAGATGACCGGCGAGGCCGTCGGCTCGACCGCAAAGACCTTCAGCTTCGACCATTTCTTTTTCAGCGCGCGGGCGCAACCGGTGAGGTGGCCGCCGGTGCCCACGCCGGTGATCAGCACGTCGATGCCGTCGGGAAAGTCGGCGATGATCTCGGCCGCGGTGGTACGCTCGTGCACCTCGATGTTGACCGGGTTGTCGAACTGCTGCGGCATCCAGCCGCCGGGTGTCGCGGCCAGCAATTCGGTGGCGTGCGCGATGGCGCCCTTCATGCCTTTTTCGCGCGGCGTCAGCTCGAAACTCGCGCCGTAGGCGAGCATCAGCCGGCGGCGCTCG
>CAYLPI010000306.1:0-2603 GCA_964385505.1 uncultured Bordetella sp. | reverse complement strand
TTCTTTCCACCTGCGCCGTGACGGGAGCGGGCCGCAGAGCGGGCGAAGGACTGTCTGGTGAACGTCGTTGGACCGGCGCAATAGTCCGGAAACGGCCATCCGGCGCGGCTTTGCGGCGGATGGTCCGGCTGCGGTTAGAATCTGTCGCTTCACGGTCCGGGGCGACGGAATGAGTTATTTGCATCGCGCTTTGCATCGCATAGTCATTGTCGGCGGCGGTGCCGGCGGGCTGGAGTTGGCGACCCGCCTCGGCGACACACTCGGGCGCAAGGGCCGCGCCGCCATCACGCTGGTTGACCTCCACCCCACGCATGTGTGGAAGCCGCTGTTACACGAGGTGGCCGCCGGCAGCATGGACATCAACGCCCACCAGCTCGACTATCTCGCCCAGGCGCGCTGGCATCACTTCGTTTTTTGCTGCGGCGCGCTGGCCGGCCTTGATCGCGTCAGACGCGAGCTCCGCGTCGGCGCGTTGCATGACGCCACGGGCGCCGAAATCATCCCGCCGCGCACGCTCGGTTACGACACCCTGGTGCTGGCCATAGGCAGCGTCAGCAATACCTTCAATGTGCCCGGTGTCGCCGAGCACGCCTATATGCTGGATTCGGCGCCCGAGGCCGACCGCTTCCAGCAACGCCTGATCAAGGCCTGCGCCCACGCCAATTACCACCCGAGCAAGCCGGGCGATGCGCCGGTGCAACTCAATGTCGTCATCGTCGGCGGCGGCGCCACCGGCGTCGAACTCGCCGCCGAGTTGCACAACACCACGCGCACGCTCGCCGCCTACGGCCTGACCAACATCGACCCCGAGCATTTCCTCAACATCACGCTGCTCGACGCCGGCCCGCGCATCCTGCCAATGTTGCCCGAGCGCATTGCCGCAGCGACTGCGGACACACTGCGCGGGCTTGGCATTGCGGTGCACAACGCGGAACAGGCGACGCAGATAACGGCGAACCATGTGATGACCCGAAGCGGGCGTTCGTTCGCCGCCGATATCGCCGTATGGGCCGCCGGCATCCGCGGCGCCGATATCCTGCGCGACCTCGACGGCCTCGAAGCCAACCGCATCAACCAGCTCGTGGTGCTGCCGAGTCTGCAGTCCACGCGCGACCCCGACGTATTTGCGCTCGGCGATTGCGCCGCCTGCCCGCGTGACGGCGCAAACACCGGTCCCGGCGCACGCTGGATCCCGCCCGCCGCGCAGGCCGCCCATCAGCAGGCATCGCACCTGCGCAGGACCATCGAACGCCGGCTGCAAGGCAAGCCGCCGCAACCCTTCGTCTACAAGGATTTCGGTTCGCTGGTCTCGCTCGGCGAGTACAGCACCGTCGGCTCGCTGATGGGCTTTTTGTCCGGCCGCAGCATGCGCGTGGAAGGCCTGTTCGCGCGGCTGATGTACCTGTCGCTGTACAAGATGCATTTGTATGCGCTGCATGGCGCGATGGGAGTGCTGCTCGACTCGCTGGCGCGCACACTCAAGCGCGGCACCGAGCCGCGGGTGAAGTTGCACTGAGGTGATGGCTGGAGCGTGCCTTCTGGCGCGGGTTTTCAGAGCTTCTGTGGTTGTGCCAAACGGGTTAATGGCGGAGATCGACCGAGGCCGCGTGGAAACACGCCCTAAAGAGCCGGTCTAATTCTTGAGGTCCCGGGCAGCCCGGCCATCGCGGCGTGCTCAGGCAGCTCAAACGGCACTGCGTAACCCTTTGTGCTGTTGTGCCCCATTAATGTGGATCGAGATGGAAAAGCTTGTGCTCGCGATCAGATCCCGCGACGCATTCCCGCCAGGACCGCCGCTCAATCGTCACTTGCGCCCGCCGCAGATGAGCATCGCTGGGCATCTGCTTGAATAGCAGCAGGTTGAACCCCGTCGCGCCGCGCGGTGAAGTGCCGAAGGTCCGCCCGACCACCTTGCGATCAAAACGCCAACTGCGGCAGGTAGCAGAAGCGCGCCGCCCGCTGGATGTCCGTCAGCGTTTTTGCCGCAACGCGGGGTCTGCGCGTCGTTTCCTCATACGAACGGCGTCTGCGCGCGGCACGGGCCGAGCACCGTCGCGAGCACGATCCCATCGCGCGCTCCCGTGAGATTGCCCACCAGCAAGCGCCGTGTCGGTCGCGCCCCGACTGGCGCCACAGGCGCTGTAGTTCTGGTCGGCGCATTGCGCCGTGGCCCGAACTCCGGCACCGGTGCTGGCGAAGCCGACGGCGCGGGTAGCGGCACGGCTGCCGGTGCCTCCTGCAGTTCGGGCCCGGCGTCGCCAGCCAGCGCGTCCTCCTGCAGCTTTTTAAGCCACGGCAGGATGACATTGAAGAGGGCCGCCACAGCAACGGCCACGATCACCAGTAGAGTTTCCAGGCTCATCACACGCCCCCGTTCTACGCTGCGCGCCGGGGTGCCGGCGGCGTTTCGTCGGTGGCCGCAATCGCGTCGCGCATGGCGGTGTCGGCCTGCACGTTCTTCATGCGGTAGTAGTCCATCACGCCGAGGGTGCCCTGGCGGAAGGCCTCGGCCATGGCGCGCGGCACCTCGGCTTCAGCCTCGACGACGCGGGCGCGCATCTCCTGCTCCAGCGCCACGGCCATCGCACGGCGCTCTTCGGCCT
>CAYLPI010000305.1:0-2662 GCA_964385505.1 uncultured Bordetella sp. | reverse complement strand
AACATTGTGGATAATTCTAGCGTTCGCGAATCACCCACAAACGCCTACGCATAGCTCGCTCGCTTTGCTCGCGCTGGCTGCTTCGGTGTTGTGCGTGTTCGCTTTGTGGCTTCGTTCGTGTCTGTGATAACTCTAAAAGGTGGATTGTGCAAGGCACAAGCAAATCTATATGTGCTTGCCCCACCCTCCCAGTGCGCGCACAAAGAGGACTCACTTATTTTTCATTTTTCTTTACAACCGACAACCAAATTAAAATATGGAATAATCTATCAGAAGCGTCTCGCCCAAAAAACTTTTTCTTGCCAAGTCCGTGTGCAAAATCATTTCGCAAATTCATTCCTAGTTTTTCAGTAAGAACCAGTCTGAAATAGAACAAAACATTATGTCCGCTTTTTGAAAAGACATTTTGAAAAATCTGGTCGTTTTTCAGTAATCCGGCTAGCAGTACATTGTCGTATCCATTTAGACCATTTGGCTTCAAAACCAAACCCCCACAAATTTTTATCAATTCTCTGATTCCGCTTTCAATCAACGGATTGAGTAAATGAGAGGAAACCAAATAATCTTCATCCCAATATGCAGAGATTGCCCGTTTCAGATACTCTTTATTTTCATTTTCAAAAATTACAGATTTTTCAAAATACTCCAATACCTTTTCTTTACTAAATTGCTTCCGCAATTCATCCATAGTGATGGAAAGAAAAAATGAACCAAATTGTATGTACTGCAAAGCGTAGCTTTGAAAATTATTGTCGTAATCTTCATCTAGCGTAGAAAGTTTAGCAATCGGTACGCCATCTTCTGAAATAATTTGCTTGGTACACAAAAACTGTATTGGGTGTTTACCTGAAACATCGTCTAATTGCTTTTTGACAGCATCTTTTTTAGGTAAATGACTCACGGCGATTTTAGCCATAATCATTTCCAATTTATCGTTATTGTTTTCTCCAAAAATTCCCTTCAGAAAATTCTCGATGTCCTCCTGTTTAATTTTTGTTTCAACAGATATTTCTTTTAGGGATTTATTCCAATCTAGATCAAGCTGTCCGATTTCTTGTGAAAGTCTTTTATTTGCTTTTTCAGCTTCAGTAAATCTGCTTGCATATTTTCGATATATTTCATGTATTTGTTCGTAGGCGTGTGTTTTTAGTAGGGCATCAGAGTTTGAACGCGCGTCTGTTTTTAGCGATTCTTCCAAAACTCCCAAAACGCGCATAAGATTTTTTTCGTCCTTTTCACTCGCGTAGTATTCTGCAAGTAATGAAACAGCATTTTCTGCAAGCCATGGATTGTTCGCGACTCTTGTCAGCTTTTCTTCAAGGTCATTTATGAGCTCGTTCTTTTCTTTATCTTCAAGGGTTATTTTTTTGGCAAAATCTAAGAGTAGCCATTTAAAAGAAAAGCCCCACAGCCCTGGCTTGTCGTCCACAGCAATATCTTTTTCCAATTTTAAAAGTGTATCTTTTGTTTTGCTTATTCGCGTTTGGTCATTTATTTGAATGGACAGTATCAACGCTCTTTCAATTTTTGTTTTGCAATCCAAAGGCTCGGCAAGTGATTTTTCGCAAATGATAATATTTGAATCTATGACAATCTGAAATAAATCAATACCTGCATTCTTACTCAAAATTTTTAGTGAAAAATCAACGACCAAATCAGCGTAGCGTGATGATAAAATTGGGTTTTTACTTTCTTTTGCTCTCTTAGCCCAATATTCCAGCATCTCTTGATCTACTCGCCTAATACTCGGATATTCAACCATTTGCCCGTCTTTGTTCGGCATAACAAACATCGGTCCATGATATGTTCCCCAGCCAGAATTATCATTTGTATAATCAGCCATAAAATCAAAGGCCATTTGCTCAGCAATATCTTCCTTTGTTGGCTCGTATTTCTCTTCTTTTTTGAGGATGTCTTTTATCTTTTTTGCAATATCATGCTCACCATGGAAAGACTCAAGGGCTTTCAGTTCTTGTTCTAAACTCTCCAAGTATTTTTTAAGTTCGCTATTGAGCATATTTATTTCCAAAATTTGATGCTGTCACCTTTGTCTACCGATTTCCCTTTGCTCGATTATGAGTCTTACACAACATCTCACAATTTTTTACATCAGTTTTTCCGCCCTTACTCCAAGCTGAAACATGATCGGCATCCATATCTGCTAAAGTCCAAATCTTATCTTTGTTTGCATCATGACCAATCGCGCAGTGAGAACAGTTCGAAATACCTTTCTTCTTTGCGGCAGCGGTTTGAGCCTCATACACCGAACGTTTTGTTGAGTCCTCAAACACTCGGACCTCAAGTAGTTTTGTTTCGACTTCTCCTCCTAGGACATACTCGAAAATACCTTTGCGACTTTTAACAAAGCCATCGGCATATAGTTTCTGAACCTTAGTAGAAACAGTCGCTGGATTGTATTTTGTCTTATGGTAAGTCTGATACAACCTGTTCCATTCAAGACCTTTCATTTCACTCTCAACATCTGTAAATGTAGTTGAGACCCAATCGATCACGGTATCGAAATGCTTTTTTAGTTCGGTAATATTTTTGTCATTGCGATGTTTGCTCATGTAGCTATCGATTGCTCCATCAGAAACCCAATCTAAAGCTTGTTCCAAATATGCTTGGCGCTTGATATCACCTGCGATGTACGTACTCCATT
>CAYLPI010000304.1:0-2664 GCA_964385505.1 uncultured Bordetella sp. | reverse complement strand
ACGCCGGGCTGCTGCAGGCCCCGGGCCTGCAGCGTCTGCGTGAAACACGCACGCAGCAAGGCCGCTGCGGCGGTGGAACAGATAAATGACCGGCGCATGCGAATGAGCTCCGGAGCAAAGCGGGGGAAAAGGGGAACAATGACGTGTATATGACAGCGCCCACGCCGACCGGCGCGCGGCCCGTCAATGGTGCGTGATGCTGCGGATCGGGCATAAGTTAAGCAGCGCACAGACATCTCGGCGGCTTCTGACAAAACTGAAGGCACGATTTCTGGTCGCCCAATCTCATGACCGACATCCATCAACCCGGCAGGCGTGACAGCGCGTTGCGCGATGGCGCCTGCCGGCCCCAGCCATTTGTCGCAACGGAAGTGATCGACCTTGTACAAACTGCAGGTTCAGGAAGACGAAAATGATGCCGGCGAATGGCACGATGTCAAAAGCGCCGGCGGTGGCCTTCTGAGCTTCGAGAACGAGGCACAGGCGCGCGCCCGGCTTGAAGCGCTCTATCCCGTCCTTGTCAAGATGGAACGCTTCGCCGCCGGCAGCAAGCGCACGCGCGTGATCCACATCCTCACAGACGACGAAGACCGGGACTGAGCGAATAGCCGGTATGCTGCGCAGCCGTGCAGCGTCTTCGCTGCGAAACTCTCGCCGGACATGCTATGGGTCTCGAGTTCAAGGACAAGGTCGATCTCGTCACCGGCGCCACCCGGGGCATAGGCTGCGGTGCGCGCCGACCTCGCCAGCGCAGTGGACTGCGACCGCCTGGTGCGCGAAACCATCGCCGCCTTCGGCCGCCCGCGAGCTTTGCCACCGGCAGCAGCAGCAAGCTCGACGGCGGTGCTTCGGGCGTGTTTTAATCGGCCGCCGCCGCAGCGTCACAACACCCGCCCCGTTTGCGCAGCATTTTTTTGATTTTTCCTGATTCCTCCTACTTGCGCGCCACCCCCGCCCACGCCCTGCTGTTCGCACTGCTGCTATCGACCGTGTCGGTGCTGACGCAAATCGCCTTTGCCGCCGGCAGCAATGCGCTGACGGTGGTGGTTGTACGCAATGCCGTGGGGGCGCTGGCGGTGGCCGTCTGCCTGATGGCGATGCGTGCGCCGCTGTCGCTGAGCCGGCGCGACCACCTGGTTGCGGCGGCCATCGGCGTGGTGCTGGCGCTCAACAACCTGACGCTCAACATGGCCATAGAGCGCGTGCCGGTGCCGGTGGCGATTCTGGCCTTCTATACCTTCCCGGTGTGGATGGCGGTCTGGGCCTGGCTGCGCGGGCATGAGCGCTTCAGTCTTAGCAGCGCGTTTGGCGTGGTGCTCGCCTTTGCCGGCATCACGCTGACGCTCGGCGTCGCGCCGGTGCTGCCCGACCCGGTGGGCGTTGCGCTGGCGCTCGGCTCGGCGCTGTTGTGGTCGTCGGTGATGGTCTTGTCCGGGCATTTTCTCGCCACCGCCAACATCCACGCGCGCTCGCTGCACATGCTGGTTGCCGCTGCGGTGGCAACGCTGCTGATGCTGCTGGCCTTTGGCACACCCAGGCTGCCCGAGGGCGCCCCCGGCCTCGCCGCGCTTGCCGCCGTGCCGATCGTCTTCGGCCTTTCCATGTTGGGCGTGCTGTGGGTGACAGCCAGACTCGGGCCCATGCGCGCGTCGTTCTGGATGAACATCGAGCCGCTTGCGGCCATCGTGCTGTCAGCGCTGTTTCTGGGCCAGACCCTCACCTTGCTGCAACTGGTGGGTGCGGGCCTGGTCATTGTGTCGCTGGTGATTTTTCGTCCGCCGGCCAAAGACTGAGCGTCGCCGTGCGGGCATCCGGTTCGGATTGATTTTTCATACTTCGACATCTTGCGCGCCAAACCCGTCCACGCCCTCTTCTGCGCCACCGTGCTCTCGACCGTTGCGGTGATGACGCAGATCGCCTTTGCCGCCGGCAGCAATCCGCTCACCGTCGTGTTCGTGCGCAACACCGTGGGATCGATCGCCATTGCACTGTTCCTGCTGGGGACGCGCCAGCAACTGCTGCTCGGCCGGCAGGCGTTCGCCGCCGCCACCGGCATCGGACTGATACTGGCCGTCAACAACCTGACCCTCAACCTCGCGCTGCTGCGTGTGCCGGTGCCGGTGGCGATACTGACCTTTTATACCTACCCGGTATGGATGGCGATCTGGAGCTGGCTGCGCGGTGAAGAAAAATTCCGGCCGGCCAGCGCCGCGGGTCTGCTGCTCGCGCTCGCCGGCATCGGCCTGACGCTGGGCGTGGCGCCCGAACTGCCCGACCCGGTCGGCGTCGGTCTCGCGCTGCTGTCGAGCTTTTTGTGGGTGGCGCTGGTCAAGCTCTCGGATCTCCACCTCGGCCACACGCCGCCGCACGCGCGCACGCTGCACATGCTGGCGGTGTCGGGGCTGGCCATGCTGGTGATGCTGCTGCTGTTCGGCACGCCGGCGCTGCCCGAAGGCGCCAAGGCGCTGACGGCGCTGGCGTGGATACCGCTCGCCTACGGCGCGGGCATGCTCGGCCTGCTGTGGCTCAATGCCAGACTGGGCCACCTGCGCACTTCTTTTTTCATGAACTTCGAGCCCATCGCATCGATCGGTTTTTCGGCGCTGCTGCTGGGCCAGACGCTGAGCCCGCTGCAACTCGTCGGCGCGAGCCTGGTCATCATGT
>CAYLPI010000303.1:0-2664 GCA_964385505.1 uncultured Bordetella sp. | reverse complement strand
ATCTGAGCCCCACAGTTTTATCGTGGGGCGAGTTCGGGACCGGCCCGCTTTGCCGAGTAGCGCAGGGGACCCCGAAGGGGCGGCATCGGGGGTGTGCTTTCTTTGCTTACTGCTTCGACCGAAGGAAGTCCCCGGAGGGGATGCACAAGCAAAGAAAGTGAGTCGCCCCCCCGCAAGGGGGCGAAACACCCCAAACAGAAAGACACGACACCGAACAATCAGAGAAGAAAATGCAAAAATGCGGGATCGGAATTCTCCCGAGTACCCTGCGCTTCTCGGTGTCGCCGACGGGACTCAAGGTCAACAGCTAGGCCAAGGTCAAAGCTTGGCTGCCGCCGCTTAGCCGTTGGCCTTGATATTCGCCGCCTTGATGACGCGGGTCCACTTGGCGATTTCAGCGTCCACACGCGTCTTGAACTCGGTTGCATTGCTGCCCACCGGCATATAGCCCATCTCGGCCAGCCGCGCATTGAGCGGGCCGCCGCTGCGTACTGCGGCCGAGGCGATGTCGCTGACGCGATCGAGTATGGGTCTGGGTACGCGCGAGGGCGCGATCAGGCCGAACAGCGGCGCAGCATCGACCGAGGGAAGTCCGGCCTCACTCATGTGCGGTGCATTGGGCAGCAAGTGTGAGCGGCTGGCGCCGCAAACGGCTAGGCCGCGCACGGTACCGACGCGGATGTGCTCGATCATCGAGGGCACGGTGGTGAAGGCGAAGTGGATGTGGCCGGCGATGAGGTCGTTGAACACGGTCGAGCCGCCGCGGTAGGGCACATGATTGACCATGAGGCCCGCGGCCTGGCGGAACTGCTCGCCTGCAAGATGCGGTGCGCTGCCGACACCGGCCGAGCCGAAGTTGTACTTGCCCGGCTGCGCCTTGCACAGCGCGATGAATTCGGCCAACGTCGTCGCCGGCACCGAGCTGTGCACGTTGAGCACCAGTTGCGCCGTTGCAGCCAGCGAAAGCGGCGCGAAATCGCGCGCGGTGTCGTAGGGCAGTGTGGCGACGAGGCCGGGGTTGATGACAAAGGCGCTGTCGATGAACCCGAGCGTCTGACCGTCGGGTGTCGCCTCGGCAATGGCCTTGGTGCCGATCTGCGTGCCGCCGCCGCCTTTATTCTCGATGATGACGCTCACGCCCAGGGCCGCCTGCAATTGCTGGCCGATGAGACGGCCGATCACGTCGGTGGCGCCGCCGGGCGGGTAGGGCACGATGATGCGCACATTGCCTGCCGGATAGCTTTGCGCGCCGGCCGGGCCGGCAACACCCATGGCCGCAGCCGCTGACCACGCCGTGGCCCCGAGCAGAAATTCGCGTCTTTTTTGCATGATGATCTCCTTTGATTGTCTTTTTTTAAATGCTTGTAAATTCAAAATTCCGATACCTTTCACGCCGTCACCCCTTCACTCCCGAACATAAGGTCCATTGATGAATTCGGGCTCCGGATCGGCACCCAGGCCGGGTCGGTCGGTGAGTTCGTATGCGCCCTTGCGCAGCGGCATCGCGCCGGCATAGGGTGTGAATCCCAGATCGCAGAACAGGCGCTCGGCCGTGACTTCGTGCGCGTGCGCCGCCAGCACGTGCAGGGTTGCCAGCAGGCCGGGTCCGAAGCAGGTGCAATGCGGTGCGAGTTTCACCGTGCTGCCGGCGCATAGCTGGGCGATTTGCCACAGCGGCGTCAGGCCGCCGAGTTTGATCGCGCTGGGCTGCACGTAATCGACCTCCCGGTCGGCGATCATGCCGGCGAGTTGCGCGGCGCTGCTCGCGTTCTCGCCCGCTGCAATGGCGGTGCCGGTCTGCCGGCGAAGTGTGGCGAGGGCAGCAGTGTCCTCGGGCGGCCATACCGGCTCCTCGACCCACAGCGGCGCCAGCGGTGCCATGTCGCGCACGGCCGCCGCAGCCGCCCTGGGTGACCAGGCGCAATTGACGTCCACCATCAGCGGCAGGGCGGCACCCATGGTGTTGCGCGCCGCAGCGACGGCCGCAGTGGTTTTTTCATGCAGTTTGACCTCGCGGTGTCCGGCCTCGAGCGCGCGCGACACGTTGCGCTGTATCAGCGCCGCGTCATCGTAATACTGCAGCAGCGAGGCATAGGTGGCGATGCGTGTGCGCCTGGCGCCGCCGAGCAGCGCATGCACCGGCACGCCCTCGAGCTTGCCGCGAATGTCCCACAGCGCGATGTCAAGGCCGCTCAGCGCATGCACCACCGGGCCGGAGCGTCCCATCAGGTGCAGCGCGCGATGCATCGATGTCATCAGATTTGCATCGAGTGCATCGCGCCCGACCGCCAGTGGCGCGACGCGGTTGCGGAATATCGAGGACAGCGCATCGAGGTCGGCGCCATAGGACTCGCCCCAGCCCACGGTGCCATCAGCAAGCTCGACGCGCACGAGGCCGCTGTCGAGGGTGTTGCGTGGCGTGCCGGCAAACAGCGGCGGCGGTGCGCCATGGTCGAAAGGCAGCCGAAGCTGCAGGCAACGGACGGATTTGATCAGGGAGGCGGTCACAGGCGGGAGGGCTCTTTTGCAGGGCGTCGGATTATTGTCGTGGCGCTGTCGCGCTTGGCTGCATTGCCACTACAGCGCCCGGCCATTCTAGCCGCGCGTGCGTTCGATTGCGGCGGCGGCTTGAAAATTAGATGGCAGAGATGCGATGTCCGACAA
>CAYLPI010000302.1:0-2672 GCA_964385505.1 uncultured Bordetella sp. | reverse complement strand
GCAGAAGCAGGGTGAGCAGAGCTGCATCGGTCAGCGTCCGAGCCCGGAGCTCGTCTTCGGGAGTACGCGCCAGATCATCGATCAGCAACTCGAAGCTTGGGATGTACCTGCCCAGCACTGCTTGCACGGATGGGTCGAGGTCCAGCATGCCCCAGAAGGTGCGGGCCGATTGCCATCCGCCTTCGACGTGACTTATTACCATCGGAATGATCACGGGCACGGGACCCGTGCGGGGCGTGACGCGGCCGTACGCGGCTGCCAGATACTTCAACATGCGCAGAGGCATCCGAGGGTCGGGCGAGCTCTGGTGTTCCACGACCACGTACAGAAATGCGATCAACTTTTCGCCGCCCATCCGGACCGAATACAGCATATCCGTACGCAACTCGGCGCCAGCATCCGGCTGCAGATTGCTGTCCTCCAGGCGCAACGTCGACCAATCCAACAACCGAGCCACCTCGGCGGGCAGCAGCGTGCGGAGCAGCCCCGCCGCGTTGTCTGGTGTTTTAAAGATGAACTTCACCAGATCATCGTGGGGCGTGGACACTTGAAGTTCCCAGGTCAGGCGGCGGCGATTGTAAAGAATCGTTCGCCTGGCCTCTGCAGCCAATCGGCTGTCCTCCGCACTCGTCCTAGAGAGGCCCGCGCATGTTAGCCTCCAGCTCACTCAGCCAGCGCTTCCTGTATCAGCGCGATCGCAGCGGCTATATTCCGCAACACAACCTCATGCGGGAGCCAGCATTGATGAAAGCAAGCGCGACTCGGCGCCCGTCGCGGGCGCGCGAAAGCAGAACTGAGTAGCTTTCAACAAGCACCATGTTCCTGGTAACGAGCGTCCACCGGCCCGCAGATGCTTCCGCAAAGAACGCAGTGGCGCGATCATGCATTCGATCCTCGGCTACCAACAGCGCTACGAAGCCCCCTGTGTCGACAAAGACACGCTTCATCGTCAGTCACGTCTTCGAGTCAATTGCTGCGGCGACGTGCGAATACTTGTTCGTAGAAATGTCTGCGAAATCAGAATGAGCCGAACCCGCGAGCGAACGCAAAGCTGCCAGTGGCTCCAGTTTCGGGCTCGTTCTGGCAACTACGAGCCAATCTTATCCATGCGCGTAACAGTTTAGCGCGACTTCGAATGGGCGACCAACAGAAATCTCGAGCGCCAGGCTGGGAGCGAAATGGCCCGCGTCAGCGTCGCGCAGTGGATTTGCTAGGGCCGAGGTGTTGAAGGTGACGATCACCGCCGGTCCTCAAGAACGACCTCGGATGCGAGCTTGCCGGGCACAGCCACAGGTGGTGCGTCTGCAATGGACGAGCGCGTGCTGCCGGGTGCGGGCAACACCAGCAAGCCGGCTTCCGCGGCGAGGCGCAAACGTTCGTCGCGCGTCGTGCCTGAGCCTTGCTGTCTGTGGCGCAGGCAATCCACGAAGTCGACGACCTCGGCGAGCTTGTCGTCAGGCAGAGTGCGGAGCTTGTCGAGCAGGTCTTGGGTGTAGCTGGGTGACGGCATAGCGATCTCGTGAGTCAAACGTGATGTAAATGCAAGGCGTTAGGCCCCTCACCCCGGAAGGGATCTCTGCCCGCGCTTGAGGGCAATCGGCTAGACGTTTTTGCCGTACGGAAACACAATATCCACTGCGGTGTTTCCGGACGGAATAGCTCCCGTTGCATCTCGTTTGGTGATGACGAGATCGGCGCCATTGCTGTTAGCTGGGGCACCATAGGCGCCTGCCGCGGGGGCGGTGACGTGCCAGCCATGTAGCGTGCACCGGCGTGGTCGACGGTACTGGAACGATTCGCGGCTGGAACTGTCATAAGCCGGGAGCAAGAAATGCTCGGGTGGAGGCAGCGCGTCGGCACAAAGCAGGAAGCTGGGCGAAGCACGAGCGCACTTTGGAGGTGCGTCAAAATCCATGCTCTCTCTCTGCAATTCCCGGCAATCAAGAGCTTCGTACACCTCAGCACCACGCACGTGCGCGCGATTGTTAATCTGCCACCGGACAAACAGGAGATGTTGCTAACCTGTGCGGAAGCGGAGCGTTGGACCGCCGCTCGCTTGGAGAGGGCTGCAGCCGAGCTCAGGTATGCGACTCCCGAAGAACCTCAACGGGCACGTGAGTCGGGATTTTTTGAACGACCTGGCGCCGATTTACTCAGAAACTTGACCACGTCGCTCGGGCACCTGAAGCGGGCACAAGGGCGCATGCGGCAGGGGCTGCCGTCGCAAGTTCAAAAGGGAATTGACCTGAAATTGGCTCAGCTGCGCGAGGTTCTTTCCGCTTTGAGCGACGGGACGAGCGCTGCTGCCGACAACCTCAATGAAGGCAATGAAGAAGAAAGCGCACCCCCTGCATCGAACGCTACCCTGCCCGGCGTCACTGCGCCGGCACTGGATTCAGCAGCACGAGTGGCATAGGCCGGAGTGAAACCACGAGGAGCGGATTGGTTCCCCGCGAGCCGCTCCCGTTGTCTTGGAAGGCGGTGATGAGCGCTCCGTCTGGAAGCAGCGGAGAACCTGCAAGCGCTGGATACAGCTGATCGCCGGCGCGAGGGGCCGTGATCCCAAGGGGCAATTCAGGATGGCGGACTAGCGTGTTTGGGGCGGCGCTCGACCAACTGAGCTCCTGCAACCAAACCTCCAGACGATTGGGATCTCCTAGCGGGCTTTCAGA
>CAYLPI010000301.1:0-2750 GCA_964385505.1 uncultured Bordetella sp. | reverse complement strand
CGCATGAAGGACTTCAAGATCAGCCTGCAACAGCTCTACGGCGCGCTGCAGCGCGGCAACGCCAACGCCGGCGGCGGCTATATCGAGAACGGCCGCCAGCAGATGCTGATACGCGGCATCGGCCTGCTGGCGAGTGCCGATGACATCGGCACCGTGGTCGTCGCCGAACGCAATGGTTCGCCGGTGTTGGTGCGCGACATCGCCACGGTCAGCATAGGCGCGATTCCGCGCCAGGGCATCGTCGGGCAGGACACCGAGGACGACGTGGTGACCGGCATCGTGATGATGCGCAAGGGCGAGAACCCGTCGCAGGTGCTGGCGCAGGTCAAGGCGCGCGTCGGGCAGCTCAACAATGGTGGACTGCCCAAGGGCGTCGAGATCGTGCCCTTCTACGATCGCACCTGGCTGATCGACAAAACGCTGAAGACGGTGTTCACCAATCTTGCCGAGGGGGCGCTCCTTGTTGCGCTGGTGCTGTATCTGTTCCTGGGCAACTTTCGCGCGGCGGCGATTGTTGCGCTGGTGATGCCGTTGTCGTTGCTCGCCACCTTTATCGGGCTCACCCTGGTCGGCATCCCGGCCAACCTGCTGTCCCTTGGCGCGATGGATTTTGGCATCATCGTGGACGGCGCGGTGATCGTGGTCGAGAACGTCTTTCGCAAGCTCTCCGCCCAGCACGGCCATCACGACGAGAAGGGGCGACTCGGGCGCATCCTTGAGGCCACTGTCGAGGTTGGCCGCCCGACGCTGTTCTCGATGCTGATCATCATTGCGGCGCACATTCCGATTTTTACGCTGCAGCGGCATGAGGGCAGGATCTTCGCGCCCATGGCCTATTCGGTGGTGGCGGCCCTGATCGGGTCGCTGATCGTGTCGCTGACGCTGGTGCCCTTGCTGTGCCGGTTCTGGCTCAAAAAGAACCTCCCGCACGAGGACAACGCGTTGATGCGCTGGTGCAGCCGCATCTACAAGCCGGTGCTCGAATGGTCGCTCGCGCGCCGCAAGCTGGTGCTGTCGGTGGCCGCCGCCGCGCTGCTGTTCAGCCTCGCGCTGGTGCCCAGACTCGGCAGCGAGTTCCTGCCCGAACTCAACGAAGGTTCAATCTGGATCAACATGCCGTTGCCGCCCAGTGTCTCGGTGGCCGAGGCCATGCGCGAACTGGCGCGGGTGCGCGCCGAAATCAAGGCGATCCCCGAGGTGAACACGGTCATCTCCAAGGCCGGCCGGCCGGAGGACGGCACCGATCCGAAGCTGATCAACATGGCCGAGTTGCTGGTCGACCTCAAACCCGAGGAACAGTGGCGTGAGGGCAAGACCAAGGCGCAAATCATCGAGGAGATGGATCGCGTGCTGTCGGCGATTCCCGGCGTCGAGCCGTCGTTCTCGCAACCGATACGCGACAACGTGCTCGAGAGCATCTCGCAGATCGACGGCCAGATCGTGATCAAGCTGTTCGGCGACGATCTGGAGGTGCTGCAAAAGGGCGGGCGTGAGGTCCTTGCCGCCATCAGCGGCGTGCAGGGCGTGGTCCGCGCCTTCATCGACCGGGCCGGCGAACTGCCGCAATTGCGTATTGAAATCGACCGCGCGCAGGCTGCCCGTTACGGACTGAATATCGGCGACGTGCAGGATGTGATCGAGATGGCGCTTGGCGGCAAGGCGGCGACAGAACTGTGGGAGGGCGAGCGCCACTACAGCGTCGTGGTGCGCCTTGCCGAGCCACAACGGTCGGTTGCGAGCATGAAGAACATCCTGTTGACGACCTCTTCCGGACTCAATATTCCGCTGGCACAGATCGCGAAGTTCCGCACCGCCGGTGGCGCCATGAACATCAGTCGCGAGAACGGCAGGCGCGTGGTGTCGGTGGGGGTGTTCATTCGCGATCGCGACATGGGCAGCGTGGTCGCGGACATGCAGGCCAGGGTGGCCGAAAAAGTCCGGCTGCCCGAGGGCTACGCCCTCGGCTGGTCGGGCGAGTTCGAGAACCAGCAGCGCGCAATGGCCAGGCTCGCGGTCATCGTGCCCTTGTCGATTCTCCTGATATTCATCCTGTTGTTTGACGCCTTCCAGTCTTTGAAGAGCGCAGTGCTGATCGTGTTGAACATCCCGTTTGCGCTGATCGGCGGCATCCTCGCGTTGTTCATCACCGGCATTCCGCTGTCGGTGTCGGCGGCGATCGGCTTCATCGCGCTGTTCGGTCAGGCGGTGCTGAACGGCGTGGTGATGGTCACTTACTACAACCAGTTGAAGAATCACGGCGCTACTCCCGAGCAAGCGGTGCTGGAGGGCTCGATGTTGCGTTTGCGCACGGTGCTGATGACCGGTTTGCTGGCGATGCTGGGATTGCTGCCGATGGCCTTGTCGCACGCCATCGGCGCCGAGACGCAGCGCCCGCTGGCGGTGGTGGTCATAGGCGGGCTGATATCGGCCACGCTGCTGACCCTGATCGTGTTGCCGGTTCTGTATCTGCTGTTCAATCGCGGAAACAGCGCCGGGCAGGCGTCCGCCAGGCCCGGCCGCACTGCGGCCTGATCCCTGCAAGGGGCGGACTGCATCGTGGTTCAGGCTTGAGGCCGGCGCAGGGTGCGCGCATGGTCAATCATGTCGCCGACCTGAGCAGGAAAATACATTGATTTAAAAGAGATTCTTGAAATATGGCTGAATCGTACGGGGTCTTCCGAAAGCCCTGTCATTGCGGTGAGCCATGATGGCCTTGCGCCGGATGTACCGTCACCGGTGTACTGGTGTAC
>CAYLPI010000300.1:0-2786 GCA_964385505.1 uncultured Bordetella sp. | reverse complement strand
TGCGGCGCCCCGGCAGTCGCGGTCGGTGGCACCGGCACCCCGGTCAGAATGGACTCAAGGTCACGCAATACGGTGGCAGCGTCCATCGCCGCGCGCCCCTGCGCCCGCAACAAAATGCGCGAAGGCAGGTCGAGCAGGCGGCCCTCATTGAGGCGCAGGTTGGCTGCAACCGTCAGCACCGGCACGAGGTGGGTGTTGCGAAACCCCGGCTCGGCACGATCCATGGCATCGATGATCGCCTGTTGCGAACGGGCGATGCCGGCGAGGAGTTCGGCGAGTTGTTCGTTGCTCAGGCTCATGCGCTAGTCCCCGTGGGCAGTGTTGGGTAGGGTGAAGTGCGGTGACAAGACTCAGGCCGGCACGCTCATGCCGCGCTGCACGCCCGGACGCGCGCTGATGGCGTCGAACCAGCGTTTCACATTGGGATGATTGTTGAGGTCGGTGTTATGCCACTCGTGGCGCGACACCCACGGATAGGTCGCCATATCGGCGATGGAGTAGTCACCGGCAAGAAACGCGGTTTCACCAAGGCGTTTGTCGAGCACGCCGTAGAGGCGGTCTTTTTCCTTGCTGTAGCGTTCGATGCCATAAGGCACTTTTTCTTTTGCGGCACGGACAAAGTGGTGCACCTGGCCGAACATCGGCCCGACGCCGCCCATCTGGAACATCAGCCATTCGAGCGTGTTGTAGCGCGCGCTGCCCGCTGCGGGCAAAAACTTGCCGGTCTTGTCGGCGAGGTAAATCAGGATCGCGCCCGACTCCATCATGTTGATCGGCATGCCGTCCGGGCCGTCGGGATCGACGATGGACGGAATCTTGCCGTTGGGGTTGATCTTCAGGTACTCGGGCGCGAACTGCTCGGTGTTGGTGCCGATGTTGATCTTGTGGGTGTTGTAGGCGAGGCCGCACTCCTCGAGCATGATCGAAACTTTTTTCCCGTTGGGCGTGCCCCATGTGTACAGCTCAATCATCGCTGCTCTCCTGGCTTTGTTCGCGTTTTGCACGCTTTGCACGTTTTACATTCTTTCCCGTCGGCGGTGGCGGCCGGCCGGCTGGGGCGCTGGTGCGGGCCACCGAGGGCCAAAGTGTACAACAGGGGGCTGGGCGCGGGCACGCGAGTACAATCGTCGCATGCTCAAGTGGCTGCTGACCCTGATTGTTGCGCTCGCGGTGCTGACCGCACTGTCGCCATGGCTGGCGCGCCGCGGACTCGGACGCCTGCCCGGCGATGTGACGGTGCGCATGCGCGGACGGACCTATTTACTGCCGCTCACCTCGACCATCCTGTTGTCGCTGTTGCTGACCCTGGTAAGCCGACTGGTGTAGGCATGCCCCCGCTCCAGGCCGCCGCCTGCCTCGCCCTGCTGCTCGTGCTGCTCGTGCTGCCCGCGCGCGCCGCCGGGCCGGTGACGATATTGTTGCCGCCCGAGAGCATGGTCGAGACGATGTTGCGCGCGGCCAAAGTCGGGCCCACCGACGGGCTGATCGATCTTGGCACCGGCGACGGCCGTACCGCACTGGCTGCGGGGCGCCGCTTTGGCGCCCGCGCGCTGGGGGTCGATACCGATGCGGCGCTGGTTGCGCTCAATGCGCAGCGCGCCCGCGACATGGGCCTCGCCGGTCGTGTGCGCTTTTTGCAGGGTGACGCGGTCGATGTCGATTTGTCGCGGGCGAATGTGGTGGTCTTGTCGGCGCCCGGTGACACGCTGCGTCTGCTGCCCAAACTGCTCGCACTCAGACCCGGCTCGCGCGTTCTGGCGTTGCAACCGGGCCTTGGCGAATGGTCCCCGGACAAGGTGCTGGGCTTTGACAATCGCAACGCCTATTTGTGGATTGTTCCGGCGCTGGCGAACGGCGTGTGGCAGTTGCGCCTGCACGGGCCGGGGTCGCAGCGCGACGACCGTCTGCGCCTGACCCAGCGCTTTCAGACCGTCAGCGGTGAACTGCTGGCCGGCGGCGACACGCTGCCGCTGACCGATGTGACGCTGCATGGTGATCTCATCACCTTTGCCGTCGGCGATCGTCGCGGCAACCTGCGCCGGTTTTTTGGACACATCCAGGGCGACCGCATCAGCGGCCGCTCGCAGGCCGCCGGCGGATCGACACGCAACTGGGAGGCAAAGCGCATCGCGCCACCCGCGTCACCCGCGTCACGTTAGCCGGTCGTCCAAAACAAGAAGCCGGTGGCGGCCAATATCGCCATTGGCCGGCACCGGCAAAACTACTGCTGAGAAGAGGGGGCCCGGGACGGGCGGCAATTACTGCGGTTTGGGCGGCTCGCCCGTGCCATGGCCCTTGTGATGTTCCGCCCTGCGCGCCTGCATGTGGCCGCGTATTTCATCGGGCGTGACCTTGCCATCCTTGTTGGCGTCGATGGCCTCGAAGGCTCTCGCCATGCGCGGCATGGATTTTTCCACCTCGGCCTTAGACAGGGCGCCGTCACCGTCGGTATCGGCTTTCTTGAACTGTTCTTCAAAGCGTTGCTTGCCCTGCTCGCGACGATCGCCACCGGCACCGCCCTTGCCATCGGGTCCTTTATCCTTGCCTTGATGACGCTCGGCCATGCGCGCCTGCATGTGTGCGCGCATCTCATCGGGCGTCACCTTGCCGTCCTTGTTGGCGTCGAGCTTGTCGAAATCCCGGGCGAGGCGCGGCATGCCCTTGTCGGCTTCGGCCTTTGAAATCGCACCGTCGCCGTCGGCATCGGCCTTTTTGAACTCAGCGTCAAAGCGCTGCTTCATTTGCTCACGCCTTTGTTCCATGTGTTCGCGCGGCGCGCCGGCGCG
>CAYLPI010000299.1:0-2789 GCA_964385505.1 uncultured Bordetella sp. | reverse complement strand
CTCATCGGTGTAGCGTCGTTGTTTGCGCTGGGCGCCCATGCCGCCTATCCTGAAAAGTCGATCCGCATCATCTTGCCCTACCCCCCAGGCGGTGGAGGCGATCTGCTGATCCGCGCCATTCAACCGATGCTCGAGAAGCGATTGGGCCAGTCGATCCTCGTCGAATACAAAACGGGTGCCGCCGGCAATATCGGCGCGCAGGAAGTCGTCAATGCGCCGCCCGATGGCTACACCCTGCTGCTGGGGGCGACGAATAACTTCGTCGTCAACCAGTATCTCTTTCCCAAGATGGGCTTCGATCCGGCGACGGCATTCGCGCCGGTCACAGTCCTGATCGAGCAGCCTTATGTCGTGGTGATTTCTTCGCAGGTTCCGGCTCAGACCTTCGCCGAATTCGCGGCTTATGCAAAGGCCAATCCGGGCAAGTTGAACTTTGCATCGCCAGGTTTGGGAACCGTTCCGCACATGTCTGCGCTCATGCTTTCGGACCATCTCGGTGCGAAGATGGTCCACGTGCCTTATCGCGGATCTCAGCCGGCCGTGATGGCGCTCGTCGGCAACGATGTGCAGCTTTTCATCGCCAGCTACGGCATCATCGCGGGCCAGATCGCTGACGGTAAAATGCGGCCCGTCATCGTCGCTGCGAATAAACGCCTGTCTCTTCTGCCCAATGTGCCGACCGCAGCGGAAGGCGGTGTCCCCCCCGGAATTCTGCTCGGCAACTGGTGGGGCCTTGCCGCACCCAAGGGAACCGATCCGGCCATCGTTCAGCGACTGGCGCGCGATGTTAAAGCAGTCATGGACGACCCCGAGGTCCAGAAAAGATTCGTGAGCCAGGGTGCCGTGCCAATCGGAAGTACGCCAGAAGAATTCAGCAGCCGGATCCAGATCGAGTCGAGTCAGTGGAAGAGGATAGTGGAAAAGACTGGCGTGAAGGGGGAGTAATAGGGATGGCTGTGTCGCAATAGCGTGCAAGCCCGCGCGAGCACCGCTGATTACTCAAAATTTCACCACGCTGGCAGGAAGTCTTCGCCGAATGCTTTGAGGATTGAATATTTCGGGAGGTCTGGCGGATCCAACTCGCCTAGGGGCGCAGGGTTGGCACATAGTCGCTATCAATTCACGCAGGCCGATTCTCCGACTATTTCCAATAGCTGCATCTGGCCTATTCTGTTGAAAAACTCCTTCAACATATTTTTCCGAACCGTTTTCCTGAGCTTAGATCATTGAGCGCAGGACGATCGACGCTCCTGCGCGATTCCAGAGGGTCACTTTTCGATGCGCGACTCTCTCCACGACAGAAATGAGTTTTTCAACAGAATAGGCCGAAAGCGGACAGAAAGATTTGGCTAAAAGCACCCTAAAATCTGCTGAAAACCCGCGCCTGGCGCGGCTTTCCAGCCATCACCCTCAGCCTTTTTTCGCCTTGCCGTAACGTTCCAGCGTGAGCTTTCTCGCCCAGTCGTGATCGACCACTGGCACCGGATAGTCCTTGCCGATGATGCAGCCGGCGGCCTGTTGTTCGATAAGGCCGAGCAGCCAGGGCGCGTGAATGAATTTGCCCTTTACCTTGGCGAGTTCCGGCACGTACTTGCGGATGAATTTGCCCTCGGCGTCAAAGCGCTCGGACTGCGTCACCGGATTGAAAATGCGAAAGTAGGGTTGTGCGTCGCAGCCGGTTGAAGCCGCCCACTGCCAGCCGCCGTTGTTGGCTGACAAGTCGAAATCATTCAGCTTGTCGGCGAAATACTTCTCGCCCCAGCGCCAGTCGATGTGCAGATCTTTGACCAGGAATGAAGCGGCGATCATGCGCAGGCGGTTGTGCATGTAGCCGGTGGCATTGATCTGGCGCATCGCCGCATCGACCAGCGGGTAACCGGTGCGGCCCTCGCACCAGGCGGCGAATTTTTCCCGGTCGTTGTCGAACACAATATCTTCGAACTCGCGTTTGAAGCTGTGGCCGATTACGTGCGGGTGGTGGCTGAGGATCATGAAATAAAAATCGCGCCAGATGAGTTCCGACAGCCAGACCTGCGAGCCGCGGCTGGCGCGCGCATGCGCTTCGGCGGCGAGGGCGCGAATCGATACGGTGCCAAACCTGAGGTGCACGGACAAATACGACGGCCCCTTGACCGCGGGGAAATCGCGCCGCTCCTGGTATTCGTCCATGCGCGAACGAAAGTCTTTCAGCAGCTTGGCCGCACCCGACACACCGGCCGGGATGCCCAGCGATGCGAGGTTGGTCGTCTCGAAACCCATGTCTGCAAGCGAAGGAATGCTCGAGTCCGGCGGTGCCGCGAGCGACCTGAGGTATTGCGCCACCGGGTAGGGCTTGAGATAAAACGCATCGAGCTTTTTCAGCCAGGCGTTCTTGTAGGGCGTGAACACCGAGTAGGGTGTGCCGCCCAGCGTCATCACTTCTTCACGTTCGAACACCACCTGGTCCTTGAAGGTCTGGAAGGCGGCGCCGCGCACCGCCAGCTCTGCTGCCACCGCCTGGTCGCGTGCGATGGCGGCCGGTTCGTAGTCGTGGTTGGCATAGACCGCATCGACCTTGAGTTGCGCGGCGAGTGTCGCAATTTCGACGCGCGCCCGGCCGTGCATCACGACAAGGCCCCCGCCGTGCTCGCGCAATCTTGTATCCAGTTCGACGACGCAATGCCAGATGAACTCCACGCGCCGGTCGGCACGCGAGGGCAGGGCGTCGAGAATGTCGGTGTCGAAGACGAACACGCAATAGACGCGCGCATGGTTTTTCAGCGCGTGATGGAGCGCGGCATGGTCATCGG
>CAYLPI010000298.1:0-2801 GCA_964385505.1 uncultured Bordetella sp. | reverse complement strand
CGTGTGGACACCCGGGTCGGCGCTGCCCACCCTGAAGGAGGCGGTGCGCACCGCCATGAGCGCGCCGGCCGGCCCGGTCAGCGTGGAAATCCCCATCGACGTCCAGGCGGCGCTTATCGACATGCCCGCAGACCTCGACCCGCTGCCGATTCCGCCGGCGGCCCCGTCGGGCGCGGCGCTCGACGCGCTGGCCGAGCGGCTGGCCAGGGCCAAACGCCCGGTGCTGTGGCTGGGCGGCGGCGCGCGCCACGCCGGCGCCGCCGCCAGGCGCCTGGCCGACATGGGCATCGGCCTCATCACCAGCGTACAGGGCCGCGGCGTGCTGCCCGAGGATCATCCAATGAGCCTGGGCGCCTTCACCCTGCAGGGCCCGGTCGAAAAATTCTATGCAAGCTGCGATGCCATGCTGGTGGTCGGTTCGCGCCTGCGCTCCAACGAGACCCTGACCTACAAACTCAAGTTGCCGCAACCGCTGTACCGCATCGACTGCGACGCACAAATGGAAAACCGCTGCTACACGAGCGAGCTCTTTGTCACCGGCGACAGCGCGCTGGCGCTGGCCGGCCTGGCCGAGCGCCTGCAGGGGCGCATGCACATCGATCCCGCCTTTGCCACCGAGCTTGCCGCGGCCCGCGCTGCGGCAATCAAAACGGTGCGCGAAGGGCTGGGTCCGTATGCGGACCTGGCGGACAAGGTGCAGCAGGCGGTCGGACGCGACTTCGTCTGGGTGCGCGATATCACGCTCTCCAACAGCACCTGGGGCAACCGCATGCTCTGCCTCAGCGGGCCGCGCGACGGCGTGCACGCGCTGGGCGGGGGAATCGGCCAGGGCGTGCAGATGGCCGTGGGCGCCGCGCTCGCCGCAGGCGGGCGCAAGACCTGGTGCCTCGTCGGCGACGGCGGCCTGCAAGTCAACATCGGCGAGCTCGCCACACTGGTGCAGGAACAGGCCGACGTGGTGGTGCTGCTGATGAACGACGGCGGCTATGGCGTGATCCGCAACATCCAGGACGCGCATTACGGCGGGCGCCACTGCTACGTCGATTTGCACACGCCCGATTTCGAGGCGCTGGCAAAATCGATACAGTTGCCCTTCACCCGCCTGCGCGACCTTGGCAACGCGCCGGCCGCGTTTGCACAAGCAAAAGCGCGCAAGGGCCCGACCCTGATCGAACTCGACATGAAGGCGATCGGTCCCTTTGCCACCGCCTTCGCCGGCCCGCCTGTAAAGAAGGAGACCGCCCGTGCTTGAGCGCAATGTTCTTTTGATCGGTTCAGGTGCCATCGGTTCGGTGGTGCTGCGCAATCTCGCCGGCGACGCGGCGGTACGCCTGCGCTGGGTGCTCGACATGCCGGCGCGGCGCGAATCGTTGCAACGCGAACTGGGCGACGGGTCCAGGGCCATTTGCTCGCTGGACGAGCTCGATGCGCGCCCCGACTTTGCCCTCGAGTGCGCCGGCCACGCCGCAGTCAGGACCCATGTGCCGCAATTGCTCGAACAAGGCATAGACGTCATCCTGGTCTCCATCGGCTCGCTCGCAGAACCGGGCATCGTCGAACTGCTGGAGCAGGCGGCGCGCAAGGGCGGCGCGCAGTTGTCGCTGATCTCCGGCGCCATCGCCGCCATCGATGCCATCGCCTCGGCGCGCGTCGGCGGCCTGGACGAGGTCATTTACACCGGACGCAAACCGCCGCTCGGCTGGCAGGGCACACCGGCGGAGAAGGTCGTCGATCTGGCGAACCTGAAGGCAGCGGCGCTGCTGTTCGAGGGCAGCGCCGGCGACGCCGCCAGGCTTTATCCGAAAAACGCCAACGTCGCGGCGACGGTATCACTGGCCGGCCTCGGCTTTGACAAGACGCGCGCGACGCTGATCGCCGACCCCGGCGTCAGCAAGAACATCCACCGCGTGCAGGCGCGCGGCGCCTTTGGTGAACTTGACCTGACCATATCGGGCAACCCGCTGCCGGACAATCCCAAGACCTCGGCGCTGACCGCCTACAGCGCGGTGCGCGCGATACGCAACCGTGTCGCACCGCTGGTGATTTAACGCAGGTGATTTAACACTGTTGATTTAACACAGGAGCTGCGCAGATGGGCGCAATCGAACCGATTTATATCGCCGGCGAATGGCGCCGTGGCGGCGGCGAAGTCTATGCCTCGCATTATCCGGCCGATGGCAGCGTCACCGCCGAGCTTGCGGCGGCGAGTCTCGAAGACGTCAACGCCGCAATCGAAGCCGCGCATGTCGCCTGGCAAAAGCCGGACTGGCGCGACATCAAACCGCATGCGCGCGCCGCCATCCTTTACCGCATTGGCGCACTGATCCGCGAACGCAGCGAAGCGCTGGCGCAGTTGCAGCGCCGCGACAACGGTAAGCCGATCAGCGAAACGCGCGCGCTGGTGGCCAGCGCCGCCGCCACCTTCCAGTTTTTCGCCTCGGCCTGCGAGACGCTGGAGGAGGCCATCACCCCGTCGCGCGGTGACTACCTGACCATGAGCGTGCACGAGCCGCTGGGTGTGATTGCCGCCATCACGCCGTGGAATTCGCCCATCGCCAGCGAGGCGCAAAAGCTCGCACCGGCGCTTGCGGCAGGTTGCGCCGTGATACTCAAGCCGGCGGAGGTGACACCGCTCGCCGCACTGGAGCTGGCAAAAATATGTGAACTCGCCGGTGTGCCCGGGGGCGTGGTCAGCGTGCTGCCGGGCAAGGGTTCGGTCATCGGCGAGGCCATCATCCGCCACCCGCTGGTGCGCCGCGTCGCCTTTACCGGCGGCCGGTGGTGGTGCCGCCGGTAAAGGC
>CAYLPI010000297.1:0-2809 GCA_964385505.1 uncultured Bordetella sp. | reverse complement strand
GGCCGCGCGCGGCCAGCAGCGGCATCATCACATTCTCTAGCGCCGTGAACGCCGGCAGCAGATGGTGATACTGGAAGACAAAGCCGATGGCGCTGCCACGCAGCCGCGTCAGCGGGCCGTCGGCAAGCTCGCCCGTGTTCTGGCCCATGAGGTGGAGCGTGCCCGATGTCGGCTTGTCAAGCAGTCCGATCAGGTTGAGCAGCGTACTTTTACCGCCACCCGAGGGCCCGATCAGCGCGGCAAACTCACCCGGGCGCAGCACCATGTCAATGCCGTGCAGCACCTCGGTTTCCACCGTCGTGCCGACACCGTAGGATTTATGCACCGCCGTGAGGCGCAGCGTGTCGGCATCCGGCCCTGGAACCGCCGACAGGATGCCGACGAGCATTGCGCCCACCGTCGCCATTAAAAACAGCGACGGCTGGATCTCAATGAGGAATAACTGCGTGCCATCGGGGTTGCGCGCAACGCCCTGCCACACCAACACAAACAACCACGCAAGCGCCGAGCCGAGCAGCGAGCCGGCGGTGCCCATGACGCCGCCTTGCAGCAGGAACAAACGCAGCACCTGGCCGCGCGAGGTGCCCATGGCGCGCAGGATGCCGATTTCCTTGGATTTTTGCACCACCGACACCACCAGCACGCTCGCTATGCCCAGCGCCGCGGTGAGGCCGACAAAAAACCGTATCACCGTGTTCGACAGCGATTGCGCGGCGATTGCGGTAAAGAACTGCGCGTTGGTCTTGATCCAACTGTCCGCCTGCAGGCCGGTTTCGGCCAGAATCGCCTGCGCGATGGTCTCGGCGGCAAACGGGTCGCGGATCTTGATCTCGAGGCTGGACACCCCGCCGACCAGGTTGAGCAGGCTTTGCGCGGTGCGCAGGCTGACAAAGACATTGCGCCCGTTCACCGCCTTGTTGCCAAAATCGAAAATGCCGCTGATGCGCAGCGTCTCGACCACGCCCGATGCGGTGGACACGCGCAGCTTGTCGCCAAGGCCCGCGCCAAGGTCCTTTGCCAGTTCGGTGCCGATGACGATGTCGCTGCTGCTGAGGGCCATGCCACCCTCGACGATTTTTTCCTCGATTGCGATGACTACGAGATAACTCTCCGGCTCTATCCCGGTCAGCGTGATGGCCTTGGTGGCGTCGCCGCGCAACGCAAAGCCGGGGCCGGCCACCACCGGCGTCACCGCAGTCACCTCCGGCAGGGCTTCGATGAGCGCGCGGACGGTCTGCCACTGGTCAATGGAACGCAAGCGCTGCGAACGCGGCTGTACCGTCACCGCCGTGTCCCCGCTACGCAGCGGGCGCGCCAGTTGCTCCGGCGGCAGCACCACGATCGGCGCCTGCGAGTTGAGCGTGCGGCGCACGATGTTCGACTGCAGGCCGGAGAGCAGCGCCGACATGAAGACAATCACCGCCACGCCCAGCGCCACGCCGGACACGATCAACAGCGTCTGCGACAAGCCCTCGCGCATGAAGCGAAAGGCGACGATCCACTCAAAGGGCAGCAGTCCTGCCAGGCGAACGCCGGGCATTATTTGCCGGCCGCAGTTTTGCCGGCCTCATTGGTGTTGGGGACGGGCACCGCCGGCCCGGCTGCGCGCACGCGATTGCCCTCCTGCACCTGCAGGTTGCCGGACGGAATCAAGGCCTCCCCGGCTGCGATGCCGCCGGCTATTTCGGTGAAGCCGTCGCCGCGAAGGCCGGTTTTTACCGGCAGGCGCACGGCACGGCCGTCGCGTATGGCCAGCACCCAGGGCTGCTTGCCGGACGCATCGCGCACGGTATCGCTCGGCACGGCCTGCGCCGCGGCGCGGCTCGCCACGGCGATATCGACTGAAACCGTCATGTCCTGGCGCAGGTATCTGGGCGGATCGGGCACGCGCAGCTTGACCTCGACCGAGCCGCGCGTCGCATCGACACCGGGATTGATAAACACCAGTTCGGCCGCAAAACGCTCGCCCGGAAACGCATCGGCCGAAGCCAGCGCCTTCTGGCCCACGGCGATCTGCGCCAGGTGGCGCTCATCCATCTGCACCACGATTTGCGTTTCACCGGCGGGGGCGAGCGCCATCAATTCCTTGCCCGCCTGCACGATATTGCCCGGCTCGACGTTGCGTGCGATCAGCACGCCGCCGACCGGCGCACGAATCACCATCTGGTCGAGCTTGGCCTGGGCGGCGCGCTGCGTCGCGCGCGCCTGTTCCAGCGCCGCCTGCGCGACCGCTGTCTCGCTGCCGCCGGCGGTGTTGGAACGTACCTGCACTTGCGCGGCGCGCAACTGGCTGTCGGCGACATCGACCAGGCGCTTTGATTCATCGAGCGCCGCCTGCCCGACAAAGCCCTTGTCCTTCAGCGCCTTGTTGCGCTCGAACGACTGGCGCGCCTGCTGTGCATTGGCCTGGGTCTGGGCCAGGCTTTGCTCTGAAGCGGGCAGCCCCACCTCGCGTAACTGGCGCAGTTTGGCCTCGGCCTGGGCGATGCCGGCACGCGCCTGCGACAAGCTTGCGCGCTCGTCCTCGTCGGCGAGTTCGATCAGCACCTCGCCCTGCCCGACCACCTGCCCCTCCTTCACCGGGATGCGCGCCACGCGCTCGGTAATGGCGGCGCCGATGGACACGCGTTGCGGACTGACGATATGGCCGCTGGCGACCACGGTCTGCACCAGATCGCGCTGCTGCGCCGTGACCGCCTGGACCGGCACGCCGAGAACGCGGTTGCGCATGCCGTAGGCGAGCGCGGCGACGATGGCGAGAATCAGTAACGCGATGACGATAATGCGGCGCGGCGCAGCAGCGCGATCT
>CAYLPI010000296.1:0-2829 GCA_964385505.1 uncultured Bordetella sp. | reverse complement strand
AGGGACGCCGCGGCGTCCCTCGTTCTTTAATACCGCCCGCCGAGCCGGGGCGGCATGGATGGCGGCTTATTGCGAATCGCTTGCGGCGGCAGGCGTGGCAGGCGTGGCAGGTGCGGCAGCGGGCGCCGCTGCAGTCTTGGCGCCGGGAATGCGCGCCGTGAGCTTTTCGCGGATACGCGCCGACTTGCCCGAACGGTCGCGCAGGTAGTACAGCTTGGCGCGGCGCACGTCGCCCTTGCGTTTGACTTCGATCGACGCGATCAGCGGCGAGTAGGTCTGGAAGGTACGCTCCACGCCCTCACCCGAGGAGATCTTGCGCACGGTGAACGCGGAGTTGAGGCCGCGGTTGCGCTTGGCGATGACCACGCCTTCATAGGCCTGGACGCGCTTGCGCTCGCCTTCCTTGACGTTGACGTTGACGATCACCGTGTCTCCGGGGGCGAATACCGGGATGGTCTTGCCGAGGCGCGCGATTTCTTCCTGCTCGAGTTGCTCTATCAGATTCATGCTCATTTCCCTTCATCGTTTCGACCCAGAACAGCCTGTTTTTCAGGACTTGCCCTGCTCGTTTTGGTCCCGCCGGAATTCTTCCAGCAGGCTCTTTTCGGTCTGTGAGAGGCCCCGGCCTTCAAGAAGCTCGGGGCGTCGCAGCCATGTTCTGCCTACAGCCTGTTTCAAACGCCAGCGCGTGATGTCCGCATGGTTGCCCGACAGCAGCACCGGCGGCACAGCCTCACCCTGGTACACCTCGGGCCGCGTGTACTGCGGCCCTTCCAGCAATCCGGCGGAAAACGAATCCTGCGCCGCCGAACCTTCATCGTTCAACACCCCGGGCAACTGCCGCACGCAGGCGTCGATCAATACCATCGCGGCCAGTTCGCCGCCTGAGAGCACGTAGTCGCCGATGGACAACTCCTCATCGACCACCCGCGCAAACAGCCTCTCGTCTATGCCTTCGTAACGCCCGCACAGCAATACCAGCCTCGACTCGGCGGACAGCGCGATCACTTTTTTGTGATCCAGCACCGGTCCCTGCGGCGACAGGTAAATCACCTTCGCCCGACCCCCGCCCGCCGCCTGCGCCGCGTTCACCGCTTTTTCCAGCGGGTCGGCCAGCATCACCATGCCCGGCCCGCCCCCGTATGGCCTGTCATCGACCGTACGGTGATTATCCGTGGTGAAATCGCGCGGATTCCACATCCTCAATCCAAACCGGCCCTGCTCTTTCGCGCGCCGCGTAACGCCCGAACCGGCAACGGCCGCGAACATCTCGGGGAACAGCGTGACGCAGTCAAACTGCATTGTCAGCCTGCTGCCGGACATTCACCAATCCAGCCCCCATTCCACATGTATCGCGCCGGCGGCCATGTCGACCTGGCGCACCACCGCGGGAACAAAAGGAATCAGGCGCTCTTTCTGCTCCCCCTCCGCCGTAACCACGCGCAATACGTCGTGCGCGCCGTTGGTGTACAACTCGGCAACGCGACCCAGCGCATTGCCGTCTTCGTTCAGCACCTCAAGGCCGACCAGATCAACCTTGTAAAACTCGCCCTCGGCGCTTGCCGGCAGAACGGCACGGGGCAGCGCAACGTCGAGACCTTTGAGCTTGACCGCCTCTTCGGGAACCACAATCCCGTCGATTTGCGCTACGAGGTGCCGGCCTTTTTGTTCGATACCGGCGATGTTCACTTCGCGCCAGTCACCGTTGCGTCCCAGCCACCATTTGGCGTGGCCGCACAACATGTCGATCTCGTCGGTGTGGGGCAGCAGCTTGACCCAGCCTTTGACGCCCCACGGCCCGATGATCCGGGCCATCGTGACCAGCTGTTGCGACTCCCTGGCGGGTTGCGGCTCTGCAGTCGACCGCGCCGCTGATCCGTTTCCCCCTGTACCGGGCACCTTTGTTGCCACTGCAGGCGCCAGGGAAATTATTTTGCTGCCGCAGCTCCGGCGGCCTTGCTGAAGGTCTTGGCCAAGCGTGCCACGGTGGGCGACATCTGGGCGCCGTTGTTCTTCCAGAACGTCAGTCGCTCCATCGAAATACGCAGCGACTCGCGGCCTTCGGGGGCTTTCGGGTCATAGAACCCGACGCGCTCAAGAAAGCGGCCCTGCGTACGAAACTTGGAGTCGGCGGCAACGATGTTGTAGAAAGGACGGTGCTTGGCGCCACCACGGGCTAAACGAATAACAACCATTTCAATTTCTCCGATGCGGAGGTTTTATTCCAGCCACTTGGCCGGAACGGGGAAAAGCCCGTGATTTTACGCGGTTTTATGCACTTTTGGCAAATTTGGCCGCGCCGCGCTGGTGGGGCGGGCAAAAAGCCCAGCCGCCAGGCACTTTTTTCTTTGAATTCAGCAATATTCTGAATTAGCCCGGCCATCATCCGGAGCAGGGCCGGTTGCCGTGCGCTAGCGCATACCCGGCATCAAGCCCTTCATGCTGCGCATCATTTTCTGCATGCCGCCTTTTTGCATCTGCTTCATCATTTTCTGCATCTGCTCGAACTGCGTCAGCAGGCGGTTGACCTCCTGCACCGACACGCCGGCGCCGGTGGCGATGCGGCGTTTGCGCGAGGCCTTGATCAGTTCCGGCCTGGTGCGCTCGAGCCGCGTCATGGCGTTGATGATGCCCTCGGTGCGGCGCATCTGCTTTTCGCCGGCGTCCGCAGATTGCGCCTGTGCCGCCTGCGCCAGTTGCGCCGGCAGCTTGTCTATGAGCGACGACAGGCCGCCCATCTTGCGCATCTGCGCGATCTGCGCCTTGAAGTCCTCGAGGTCGAAGCCCTTGCCCTTGCGAAATTTCTCGGCAAGCTTGATCGCCTCTTCC
>CAYLPI010000295.1:1078-2857 GCA_964385505.1 uncultured Bordetella sp. | reverse complement strand
GCGCTGGCGATGGACAAGTGGCGCACCAAGATGCTGTGGTTGCAGGCCGGCCTGCCGACGCCGCGCTACCGCGTGTTGACGGACGGCGCCGAATGGGCCGCAGTGGCCAAAGACCTCGGTCTGCCGCAGATCGTCAAGCCGGCGCGCGAGGGTTCGACCATAGGCATCAGCAAGGTTGCGCGTGTGGAAGAGCTCGCCGGCGCCTACGCCCTCGCGGCGCGCCACGACCCGCTGGTGCTGGCCGAGCAATTCATCGCCGGCAGCGAAGTGACGGCGTCCATCCTCGGTGACAAGGCCCTGCCGGTGATCCGCATCGAGGCGCCGGACGGCAACTACGATTACCAGAACAAGTATTTTTCCGACGACACGCGATACCACTGCCCGTCCGGGCTGCCGGCGGCGCTGGAGTCGGAGATCCAGTCGATATCGCTCGAGGCCTTCCGCCTGCTCGACTGCCGCGGCTGGGGGCGTGCCGACCTGATGATCGATGCCGCCGGCAAGCCCTGGCTGCTGGAGATGAACACTTCGCCGGGCATGACCGCGCACAGCCTGGTGCCGATGGCGGCGCGCGAGGCCGGCCTGTCCTTCGAGGACCTGGTGCTGGCGATACTGGAGAGCGCGCGTGTGGGATAACCCGCGCCTGTTGAATGGCATCAGCGCGGGCCTGCTGGCGGTGGCCGGGCTGCTGCTTGCCTGGGGCGTGTATTACTCGCTGGTTACGTCGCAGTTGTTCCCGGTGCGCGTGGTGCGCGTGGTGGCGGCGCAGGGCGAGCTTTCGCGTCTGACGCAGGCGCAGCTTGACGAGGCGCTGGCCGGCCGGGTCAGCGGTAATTTTTTCGGCCTCGACCTGGACGGCGTGCGTGCCACGCTGGCTACGCTGCCCTGGGTGCGCAAGGTTGCGGTGCGCCGCGCCTGGCCCGACCGGCTCGACGTGGTGATAGAAGAGCATGTGGTGCTGGCGCGCTGGGGCGCCGACCGCCTGGTGAACGTGCAGGGCGAAGTGTTTGACGGCGGTGCCGCCGCCGATCCCGGGCGGCTTGAACTGCCGCAGTTGTCCGGCCCGGCGGCGAGCGAGCGCCAGGTGACGGCGCGCTATCGCAGCTTCAAAAGCATTCTTGCGCCGCTTGGCGCCGGCCTTGAGCCGCGCGAAGTGCTGCTCTCGGGCCGCTATGCCTGGCGCCTGCGCCTTGCCAACGGCCTGGTGCTCGAGCTCGGGCGTGAGACCGGGGTGGAAGCGGCGCCCGCCCGGGTCAAGGGGCAGGCGCAGGGGCAGGCGCAAGGGCAGGCGCAGAGTTCCGCGCCGCTGCCGGTGACCGACCGGCTGTCGCGCTTTGCCGCGGTCTATCCGCAGACGCTGGGCAAGCTGCGCCGCCGCCTCGATTACGTTGACCTGCGCTATCCCAACGGCTTCGCGTTGCGCGTGCCCGAAATCATGAATCCCGATTCCGAGAAAAAGGCCGCGCGCAAGCGCGCCTGAAAATAACCCCACCATGACCAAAGACAATCGTAACTTAATCGTCGGCCTCGATATCGGTACCTCCAAGGTGGTCGCCGTGGTCGCCGAGTTGTTGCCGGACGGCCGCCTCGAAGTGATAGGCATGGGCAATCACGAGTCCAAGGGCCTGAAAAAAGGCGTGGTGGTGAACATCGAATCGACGGTGAACGCAATCCAGCGCGCGCTCGAGGAGGCCGAGCTGATGGCCGGCGTGCGCATCCAGCGCGTTTTTACCGGCATCGCCGGCAGTCATATCAAGAGCTTTAACGGCAACGGCATGGTGC
>CAYLPI010000295.1:594-1068 GCA_964385505.1 uncultured Bordetella sp. | reverse complement strand
ATCAAGGACAAGGAAGTGTCCTCGCTCGATGTAAACCGCGTCATCGAGACGGCGCGCGCGATGCCCATTCCCACCGACCAGCAGGTGCTGCACATCCTGACGCAGGAGTTCATCGTCGATGGGCAGGACGGCATCAAGGAGCCGCTGGGCATGTCGGGCGTGCGCCTTGAGGTGAAGGTGCACATCGTCACCGGCGCGGTCAGCGCGGCGCAAAATATCGTGAAGTGCGTGCGCCGCTGCGGCCTTGAGGTCAGTGACCTGATCCTGCAGCCGCTCGCCTCGAGCCTTGCGGTGCTGTCCGAGGATGAAAAAGAACTGGGCGTATTGCTCATTGACATCGGCGGCGGTACCACCGACCTGGCGATTTTTCGCGAGGGCGCGATACGCCACACCGCGGTGCTGCCCATTGCCGGCGACCAGATCACCAGCGACATCGCCATGGCGCTGCGCACCCCGACGCCCGAAGCCGAGGAC
>CAYLPI010000295.1:0-584 GCA_964385505.1 uncultured Bordetella sp. | reverse complement strand
GTGACGATGTGCACCTTCACCTCAAGGCGCACGCCCGAAGCCGAGGACATCAAGATCCGCTACGGCTGCGCGCTGCGTCAGCTCGCCGATCCGAACGAAATGGTCGAGGTGCCGGGTCTGGGCGACCGCGGACCGCGCCAGTTGTCGCGCCAGACCCTGGCCGAGGTGATAGAGCCGCGTGTCGAGGAGTTGTACTCGCTGGTGCGCGACGAGTTGAAGCGCTCCGGTTATCTCGAGTTGTTGTCCTCGGGAATCGTGCTGACCGGCGGCTCGTCAACGATGTTGGGCATGGTTGAACTGGGCGAGGAAATATTCCACATGCCGGTGCGCCTCGGCGTGCCGCGCTACCAAGGGGGGCTCGCGCATGTGGTGCGCAACCCGCGTTACGCCACCGTTGTCGGCTTGTTGCTCGAAGGCGTCACGCAGACACAGCGCGGCATCGTCTCGAGGCAGGGCGGATCGTTCAAGCAGGTCATGTCACGGATGCGCGAATGGTTCCAGAAGAATTTTTGATGAGAAAAATGTGATGGAAAAAATCTTGCACCAAAGAGAACAAAGAGAACACAAAGAACACAAAGAACACA
>CAYLPI010000294.1:0-2863 GCA_964385505.1 uncultured Bordetella sp. | reverse complement strand
CGCCGCGCGCGGCGGCATCGATTAGTGCGCGGTCCTGGCCCCCGGACTGTGCAAAGGCAGTTGAACTCATGATGGCGGTCACGGCAAGCAAGTGCAGGAATGGACGTCGGTTCATGGTGTCTGGCGGGGCCGCCACTGCGTTGCCGTAGCGGGCCCCCGTTGTCGATATTAGTTAAGGCGATCCTTGATTTTATCAATTGCCGCCACTGCGCATTGTTCGTCGAGGTGGCCGCCTGGCGCGCCGCCGACACCGATAGCGCCGATGACTTCATTGCCGGCACGGATCGGCACGCCGCCCCCGAGCGCAATCACGTCCTGCACCTGCGTCAGGTTCTGTGCCGCAGGGTTTTTCGCCCAGGCTTCCATCAGCTTCAGGCTCTCGTTGCGGAAGGTGAGTGAGGTGTAGGCCTTGCGCCGGCTGGTGTCAAAGGCGTGCGGGCCGGTGTTGTCGCCGCGCACACCGGCCTTGATCTGGCCGGCGCGATCGACCACCACGGCGGCGACGTTGTAGCCGGACTTGGCGCAGGACTCTACGGCTGCCATCGCCGCTTCGCTCGCGAGCGCGAGGCTGATGTTCTTTTCGCTGCGCACCTGCGCCTGCGCGGTGGCGGTGGTGAGGGTGGTCATGGTGGCGAGAGCGGCGAGGACTGCGAGGGTGCTCTGTTTCATGTTGTCTCCTTAGGGTCTGGGTCTGGGTCTTGGTTCGGGTTCGGGTTCGGGTTCGGGGCGCCGCGTCGCGCCGCGCCTTGGAACGAACTCTAGGCTTGACCGTGACGACGCTCAATGCAAGACTATGCAAATCACATTTGCAAGAATGCAAATTGCCGCAGAATTGAGGAAATTGCGTGGCCAAGGGTTCGTTTGACCGGATCGACATTGAATTGCTGCTGGCCCTGGCGCAAAGCGGCAGCCTTGGCACCTCGGCGCGCGCGCTCGGCGTGCATCACGCCACCGCGTTTCGCCGCCTCGAGGACATGGAGGCCAAGATAGGCGTGCGCCTGTTCGAGCGCCTGCCCTCTGGCTACGCAACGACGCCGGCCGGGGCCACACTGCTCGAGCCGGCGGCACGCATACGTGACGAGATGCGCGATTTCGACGCCTTGGTCCTCAACCACGACAAGGCCTTGTCCGGTACCGTGCGCCTGACCAGTTCCGACGGGCTGGGGCTGGGGTATATCCCGGAGCTGCTAGCGCGTTTTCGCGCCCGTCATCCGGCGATTACGGTGGAACTGATAGTGCAGAACCAGTTGTCCGACCTTGCGGCGCGCGAAGTTGACATCGCGCTACGCCCGGCCAAGCGCCTCAGCGGCGGCATGGTCGGGCGCAAGGCGGCGGCGATGGCGTATGCGCTCTACGCTGCGCCAGCCTATCTGAGCGAGATGGGCCGGCCCGACGCGGCGAAGCCGGACCTCGCCGGCCACCGCATCATCGGCTATGACGCCTCGATGTCGTTTTATTCGACCGCGAAGTGGCTGGCCCAGCACGGCAGGCGTGCCAGCACCGTGACCCCGTGCAACAGCCTGTGGGCGATGCGCGAGCTGGCGCGCGCCGGCACCGGCATCGCCGCCATTCCCTGCATCATCGGCGATGCCGATGCCGGACTCGCGCGCATCACACCGCCGATTGAGGCGATGGCAACAACGCTGTGGCTGTGTACCCATCCGGACATTCGCGGCGTGGCGCGGATTCGCGCGCTGCTCGACTTTCTGTTCGAGGCGATTGTCAAAGACCGAAAACGCCTCGCCGGTGAAATGAAATAGGCTGGAAAGCCGCGCCAGGCGCGGCTTTCCAGCCTATGGATGACGGCGCGAAGTCGGGGTGGACTACTTGCGGCCGGCCCTGGCGGCGATGCGCATGCGCAGCGCATTGAGCTTGATGAAGCCATCGGCATCGGCCTGGTTGTAGGCGCCGCCGTCGTCGTCGAAGGTCGAGATCTTCATGTCGAACAGCGAGTCGTTCTTTGACTCGCGGCCGACCACCATGAGCGTGCCCTTGTAGAGCTTCAGGCGCACCTTGCCGTTGACCGGCTTTTGCGACTCGTCGATCAGCACCTGCAGCAGTTTGCGCTCCGGGCTGAACCAGTAGCCGTTGTAGATGAGGCGGGCGTAGCGCGGCATCAGGTCGTCTTTTAGCGCCAGCACCTCGCGGTCCATGGTGATGGATTCCATGGCGCGGTGGCCCTTCCACATGATGGTGCCGCCGGGCGTTTCGTAGCAGCCGCGCGACTTCATGCCGACATAGCGGTTCTCGACGAGGTCGAGGCGGCCGATGCCGTGTTTGCCGCCCAGGCGGTTGAGTTCGGTCAGCACCTCGGCCGGCGAGAGCTTGTTGCCGTTGATGGCGGTGATGTCCCCGCGCACATAGGTAAGTTCGATGACCTCGGGCTTGTTCGGTGCCTTTTCCGGCGACACTGTCAGACGCCACATCGAATCTTCCGGCGAGAAGTTGGGATCTTCGAGGATGCCGCCCTCATACGAGATGTGCAGCAGGTTGGCGTCCATGGAGTAGGGCGCGCCGCCGCTTCGTTTCCCTGGTAAGGCACGCTTTTTGAAATCGACCGGAATGCCGTGCTGGTCGGCGTAGGCGAGCAGCTTGTCACGCGACAGCAGGTCCCACTCGCGCCACGGCGCGATGACCCTGACGCCGGGCATCAGCGCGTAGGCGCCAAGCTCGAAGCGCACCTGGTCGTTGCCCTTGCCGGTGGCGCCGTGCGACACGGCGTCCGCGCCCGTCTTGCGGGCGATTTCGACGAGCTGCTTGGCGATCAGCGGGCGCGCGATGGAGGTGCCGAGCAGGTATTCGCCTTCATAGACGGCGTTGGCGCGGAACATCGGGAAGACGAAGTCGCGCACGAATGCCTCGC
>CAYLPI010000293.1:0-2882 GCA_964385505.1 uncultured Bordetella sp. | reverse complement strand
TGACACCCCCGCCGCCCTGAATCACACTTCGCTCATCGCACTCCCGGAGCGCAGTCCATGTCCGAGCGGGACTTTTACCTTGCCGCCTACGATGTTTCGGCCCCCCGCCGGCTCGCCGCCGCGCTCGACCTGGTGCGCGGCTACGCCACCGGCGGCCAGAAGTCGGTGCATGAGATTTTTCTGTCCGCAGGCGAACGCCATCAACTTCTGCACGACGTCGCGCTGATCCTGGAGGAGGCCGAAGACCGCTTTTTGCTGTTGCGCCTCGACCCGCGCGCCCGCTGTCATGCCTTGGGCATCGGCAGCGCGCCCGCCGATCCATCCTACTTCTACATCGGCTGAGACGATGGCGACGTTACTACTCGATCGCGCAGAGCTGGAAATCCGCACCGATGGCGATGCGCTCGCCCTGTACGAGTCCGGCACGCGGCGCGGCACCGTCCCGATCAAGCTGCTCGATCGGGTGATTATCCAGGGTGCCAAAACGAAACTTGACACCAGCGTGCTCACGCGCCTGGCCGAAGCCGGCGTCGCGACGCTGCTGATGAGCTCGCGTCAGAGCCGGCGTGTCGCTATCGTGCTCGGCCCGATGCACAACGATGCTGCGGTGCGCCTGGCGCAGGCGAAACGCGTCATGGACCCCGAGTACTGCGCGCATACCGCGCGCGAGCTGGTCAGAGCGAAACTGTCTCGCCAGCGCCGCCTGCTCAAGACGGCGCTGGCCGAGCGTCCCGACGCGCGCAAAGCCCTGTTCGACGCGGACGCAAGCCTTGCGGGGATCGGCGAATCCCTGGCAACCCGGGGGGCACTCGATTGCGCCAGCCTGCGCGGCCTGGAGGGCAGTGCCGCTCGCGCCTACTTCCAGGGGCTGGGCGCGCTGTTCCCGCCCTCACTGGCGTTCACTGGCCGTAACCGCCGCCCGCCGCGCGACCCGGTCAACGCGTGCCTGTCACTCGCCTACACGCTGCTGCATTTCGACGCGGTCGGCGCCGCGCATCGCGCGGGGCTTGACCCGCTCCTTGGCTTCTACCACCGGCCGGCGTTCGGACGAGAATCACTCGCCAGCGACCTGATCGAGCCGTTGCGCCCGCTGGCCGACGAATGGATCTGGCGGCTGTTTCAAGGCCGCACCCTGCGCGAAGATCATTTCAGCAATGACAAGGGCGCATGCATCATGGGCAAAGCGGCGCGCGAGTGCTTCTATGCCGAATGGGAGCAGTTTGCCCGGCTACCGCGGCGCTGGTTACGCACGCGCTCGGCCCGCCTCGCGCGCACGCTGCGCGCCGAGGGTGGTACCTGGCTTGATCAGGACGAAGAGGCGCCATTTTGACCTTGTCCGCCCTAGTCCAGACCCGTGGCGCGGTGTCTGCGGGCACGCCCGCGCGCAAACCCTTATACCTCGCCACGGGTATCCGGCTGCGTATCATCGCGCAGGCCGCAAGCCTGGTCATTCAGCAGGCGGAAAAAAGCGATAGACGTTTTCCGCTGGCTCGCATCGACCGCATCGTGTGCGGCAGCCAGACCGACTGGAGCGGTGAAGCGCTCAGCTTGTGCATGGCAACCGGTGTCACGATCACCTGGGTATCCGGCCATGGCGAGGTGCTCGGTCATTGCGCATCCACCCGGTGCATTGCTGCGGACCGGGAAACACGGCTCGAAGCCTTTCTCGAACACCCCGATTGGGAGTCGCGCTACCGCGACTGGCTGCGCAACCGGCGCATGAGCGTGCTGGTCGAATGGGCTGCCGCCTGTTCGGGCGAGAACATCGCCCCAAACGCCCAAGAATGGGAAAAGCGCAAACGCGAATACGTTTATCAAGGGGAGTTTGTCGCGGTTTTCGACGCTGAGGCCAAAGCTTGGTGCTACGCATGGACGCTCGCGCGGATGCGCGAGACGGGCTTGGCTGCGCGCTACTGGGGCCACGACGCCAGCGCACTCGATCTTGCCGGCGATATCGCCGGTTTGCATTGGGCCGAAATCAACCTGGCCGGTGGTGCCTTTGTCAAAGGGGGGAGTGGCACGCGCGAAGGCTTGCTGTTCTTCGAGAACTGGACCCGGTTGCATCATGCCCGGACCGCAGATCACCTCGCCCAGCTCAATCGCTTCGTCGCGCGCGAGAACGAAGCATGGCGCTGACCCAGCCCAAAGCCTGGCTAATCGCATACGATATAGCCGACAAACGGCGCCTTTCGCGTCTGCATCGTTTCATCAAAAGTCGGGCCGTACCGGTGCAGTATTCGGTCTTCTATTTCGAAGGCAGTAGCGCGCAGGTGGGTCGATTTCTCGGGGAGATTGAAACCTATATCAACGTAAAGCAGGACGATGTCCGCGCCTACCCGTTGCCCCACGATCTAAAATACGACACATTCGGCCGCGGCAGCCTGCCTCTCAGCGGATTGCTGTTCTCGGACCGGACCACCGGCCTATCGCATCTGACGCAGCCGAACTGCGGAGCGTAGAATGGTGATTGGTGTACACGTTGCGGTGTTCGATGGGGGGTCGTTTGAGAAATTCGTCAAAGGTCGCTTTAAACGATTGTTTCGAGGAAAGTATTTTGATGATGGAGGCCGAGCAGGACACCCTGATGAAGAAGGGATTACGACCAAGTTAAACGCGCAGGTCAGCCGCATCTCAGCGGCCGAGCAGGACACCCTGATGAAGAAGGGATTACGACCCATCATGCGACTGGTCGTCGCGTTGATGACGGCCGAGCAGGACACCCTGATGAAGAAGGGATTACGACCTTTCGCTCCCGCCGAGTCCTTCAGCGCCTGGAGCCGAGCAGGACACCCTGATGAAGAAGGGATTACGACTGAACAGCAAGTTCGACGTCCGCCTTAAGTAGGCCGAGCAGGACACCCTGATGAAGAAGGGATTACGAC
>CAYLPI010000292.1:0-2882 GCA_964385505.1 uncultured Bordetella sp. | reverse complement strand
GCGCTGCAGGCTGTCCATGCGTTGAATCGCCGCCATGACCGCCGGCCAGTGGCCCTGGCGCAGCGCGATGCGCACGTACCAGGCAAGTTGATCCGCCGAGAGCGCGGTATCCGCCGTTTCGCCATACCAGGCCAGCGCTGCGGGCATCAGGCGGCGCGCGCCGGCAAAGGCCAGCTGGCCCCAGACATAGGCGCGGTCCTCGGCGGAGAATTTGTCGCGCAGCTTGGGGTCCCAGTAGCCGGCTGCGGCTTGCGGGTCGCTCTTGGCGAGGCGCATCAGCGCAAATATCACCAGCTCGCGTGCGGCACGCCGCTCGAGGCTGCCCGGCTTTTCGAGCTGGCGTTGCGGCGACTGGGTGGCGGCGTCGAACTGGCGCACGTCGAGTGCTTCGTCGCGCGGCAAATACTCTGCGGTGCGCCTCGCCTGGCCGATCTGCCCGGCTTCGACCAGCAGGCGGATGCGCGACCACACATCGCCGGCGGTGTAACGGCCATTCGAGAGCTGCACCTCGGCCAGCGTGACGCAGGCCTCGGGTAACTCCTTCGCAGTATTCCAGTAGCGCCTTACTTCGGCGAGGGCGCTCGCGTCCTGCTGGCGCCAGCGCGCGGCGAGGCCGTAGCAACTGGTGTCGGCATCTTCATTAACCAGTTGCGGAAACTCCGCCTGAAAGGCCTCCCACTGTCCGCGCCGGCCCTGCAACTTGAGCCAGTCGCGGCGCAGGTTCTCGGCCAGCAATGTTCCGGAATGCTTGAGGAAAAAAGCGCCGGCCGCCTCGGGTGTTGCGGACTCGAGGCGAAGCTTGAGTTGCCAATACTCGACCCAGGGCGCGAGCACGTGCTTGCCGACATGGGCCGCCGCCTTGCCCAGCCTCGCGGCATCGCCGGCGCGAAACGCGTCGCGTGCCTGCAGCATGGCCTCGTCCGGCGTCGGATTGCGCGGCGCGGCGAACAGCGTGGCCGGCAGCAGCAGCGTCAGGCACAATGCTATAGTCGCGCGATGGCGTTGGATGTTCATGATTCTTTTGAGAATAGCACAGCAAATCATTATTTCGACGGGGTTTTCCCCGATCCCATATACAACGCATGAGCGTGATTCCCGCTGACATTGCAGCCTGGCGCAAAGCGCTGCGCAAAGACCTGATCGCGCGGCGGCAGGCGGTCGATGCGACCACCCTGCTCGCCTGGCGCCAGGCCATGGACCTGCACCTGACACGCGGCTTCCCCGGGCTCGCCCGCGGCGTGCTGGCGTTTTGCTGGCCTTATCGCAACGAGTACGATGCGCGGCATGTCGCCGCAAAGGCGCGCGCCGCGGGCGCGCGCACGGTGTTGCCGGTGGTGGTCGCCGCCGCAACACCGCTGATTTTTCGCCAATGGCATCCGGGCACCCTGCTCGCCAAAGGCGCGCTGGGCATTCCGTATCCGGCCAACGGCCGCGCCATGACGCCCGATACGGTGTTGTTACCCATGGTCGGTTTTGACGCGGCCGGTTTCCGGCTCGGGTATGGCGGCGGCTTTTTTGATCGCACGCTGGCCGGCATGAGCAAGCGGCCTGTGGTCATCGGCGTCGTGCATGAAATAGGCAGGCTGGAATCGATTCACCCGCAGCCCTACGACATCGCCATGGATTACGTCGTCACCGAACGCGGCATTTACCGGCGCGACGGGAACAAACTGGTATTTCTCGGCGCGCCTGCGGTGGGGACGAGCTCGCCGCTCGCCTCACCGGTCTGTTATGCCGGCGAAGTCGACCCCGGTTATTTCGGTGCCGACCAGTAGGCAAAATGCAACCAGGAGGTGGTCTGAGCAATCGCGTCAAACAGAATCCTCGGGCGGTTTAGCAACGGCCTCGCCTCGTCAGGGGAGAGCCAGTCCAGGGTCTGGCGTGATCGGTCTGGCGTGGTCGGTCATTCATCTGCCTGGCGATGCGATCGAGTTGAGCCTGTGTAACCGATCAACAGGATGCGCAGGAAACGCAACAGGCGCAGCGTCATCGAATCTGCTATCAAGCCTGCTTTGAAGCCTGGAATGCCGCTCATTGCACGCTCGGTTGAGTCAATTCCCGGGTGCCCATTCTGCCGCCGAACAAGGGGCAAGTCGCGACACGCCCGCTGGTGGTGCGTCGTGCATTTTTGACAAGCAGGGTGCTTTGGCCCGATGATGGCAACTAACCAGTCAGTACAATAGCCACACGAAGCCCATTTACGGCGGCTAACCTGCGGCGGCTAACCGGACTTTTCGCAATGCGCATAGGTTGTGACATCGGCGGTACTTTCACGGACGTGGTCGCCGAACTGCCGGACGGCACGTTGTACATCAACAAGACCTCGACCACGCCGGACGACCCGGGTCGCGCCGTCGTCGACGCCATCCGCGAGGTGCTGCAGGCGACCGGCGTCGCGCCCTCGGCGGTGACCGAGATCGTGCACGGCACCACCACCGCCTCCAACACCATCCTGCAAAAGGTCGGCGCGCGCACCGGCGTGCTGACCACGCGCGGCTTTCGCGACGTGCTGGAAATCGGCCGCATCCGCACACCCACCATGTTCGACCTGTCCTGGTCCAAGCCCGAGCCGCTGTCGCCGCGGCGCTACCGCTGCGAGGTCGACGAACGCATCGCCGCCGACGGTTCGGTGGTGCGGGCCCTCGACCCGCAGCAACTGCGCGAGGTCGCGGCGTTTTTTGTCGCCGAGGGCGTGCAGGCGGTGGCGATCTGCTTTCTCAACAGCTATGCCAATCCGGTGCACGAACTCGCCGCCAAGCTGATCCTCGAAGCCGAGTTTCCGCAGTTGCTGGTAACCGCATCCTGCGAAGTGCTGCCGGAAATGAAGGAATACGAACGCACCAGCACCACCGTGGTCAACGCCTACATCCTGCCGGCGATGC
>CAYLPI010000291.1:0-2933 GCA_964385505.1 uncultured Bordetella sp. | reverse complement strand
TCGAGCCCGAGTGCGGGGTTTGGGGATCGACGCGATTGCCAATCGGGCGGCACAGCTTGAATCCATGCAGTGAATGCGGTAGCATAAATATGGGTTCCCATATTTATGGAGATAGAAATGAAGACTACCATTGAAATGCCTGACGAGCTGTTTCGCAAAGCCAAAGCCGTAGCCGCCCTGCGTGGGATGAGCATGAAGCAATGGCTTACGGATTTGTTGCGCAGGGAAATTGGCGCTGAATCTATGCCCGGGGAAACCGCATCAGGCAAAGAAACGGGGCGGGAAGCCGAAGCTGATGTCTTTATGCGGGAACTCAATGCGCTAGCGGCGCAAGTATCGGCAGCATGGCAAGGCCCGCAAGATGCCGTGGCAGCCATACGAGAGCAACGTCGCGAGCTTGGCAACGATGATCATTGATGCCTCGGTTTGGGTAGCCGCCTTTCTGACAAACGATGCCAACCACGATGCGAGCGCTGCAGTATTACGCTTACTGGTGCAGCGTAAGCGACAAACCGCCGCACCCGTATTGGCCTTGCCTGAGATTGCTGGCGCAATTGCCAGACGGACTGGCAACAACGAATTGGCCGTAGCCGCAGTTGCCTTTCTTGGCAAGCAAACATGGCTGGAATTCGTGCTGATTGACAAGCCGCTTACGCGCGGCGCTACAGAAATAGCCATCGAGCAGCGCCTGCGCGGTGCCGATGCTGTCTATGTCGCGCTGGCAGCGCAAACAGACGGCGTACTTGTCACCCTCGACCGCGAAATGCTGAAACGCACACCGACCGGCGTCGCGGCATACACCCCGGCTGTGTGGCTTAGCCGCGCCTGAACGGAAACCGAAGACATGCCATCCCCAGATACCAAAACCAGCCGCCGCGAGCAAGTGCAAGCCGCGTTGGGTGCTTTCGCCAGGGAAAGGAACGGGATTGTTGTTCTTATCGCTGCAAAACGCGCCGAAATCGCGAGAGCTCGGTAGCGATTGTAATTCGTACAGAAATCTGTATCGTTATGGCATGAAGACGACGCTTGATCTTAACGACGCGCTGCTCGCCGAGGCAAAGGCGCTGGCGGCCCGTCAGCAGACCAGCTTGACGCGCCTCATCGAAGAGGGGCTGCAACTGCGTTTGCGCGCGTCCGCGACCGGCACAAAGAAAAGCACCGTACGTTTGCCCGTATTCAAGGGGCGCGGTGGGCTGGTGTTGGGCGTCAATGCGTTGAGTAACAAAGCCATGCTCGATGCGGCAGATAATGACACCTGACGTTAACGTCTTGGTAGCCGCGTTCCGATCCGACCATCCACAGCACCATGTCGCGCTCACTTGGCTGACCGGCGCCTTGGCGGCGTGCGCCAACGGCGAACGGCTGCGCCTTATGCCGATGGTGTCGGCGAGTTTTCTACGGCTCGTCACAAACCCCGGGGTATTTGTTGAGGTAACGCCGGTCCAGCGGGCCGTGGACTTTATCGACGCGCTCCTGAGCGTTAGCGGCGTCGAGGTCGTTGCGCTCGGCAGCGAGTGGGCAATTTTTACTCAGCTTTGCACGGACAAGAAACTTGCCGCCAACCAGATTCCAGACGCATGGCTTGCGTCAGCCGTCATTCAGTTGGGCGAGCATCTTGTCACGTTCGATCGAGACTTCAAAAAATTGTTGGGGCGCCGGCAAGTTACCGTGCTCAGTCCGTCGGCCTGACGCGTGTCACAATATTGACTGTCAATACGGCGGCTGCCGCAACCGCCAATAAATGTTTGATCGTGTGACCGCTGAGGATACCCAAACCATTGAAGACTTCGTGGTCCTGCAATTCAAATACCTTGGCGAGGACATAAAGCAAGATGGCGACGCCAAACGCAACGCGATCACGTCTTGGCGCACCAGCCGCCCATTGCCATATTGGGATCATCACCAGCGGTGCAACCTGAATCAGCAGATACGGGCGCAGGTCGCCAACCCCGGCGGCGTCGGTCAGCGACCACCAGAGCACGCTCAACGCCGAGGCGCTGACGAGCGCAGCCAATGCCGGCTTGGCGATGTGCTGGATCGCGTCGTCGTAGGTGGCGGCAGCCGCGGCGAGTAGGCCGCTGCAGGCGATTGCAATCGCCAGACGATCCCAAAACAGCCGCGCGTTGTCCGGCTCGAGGTGGTAGTAGCCGGATCCGATAGCGATCAGCGCGACGCCGATAAAGAAGGTCGCATATCCCGGCCATGCGGCCCCCAGCGCTGAGCGACTTGCGGGACGACGAAATGCCCATAAGCCCCAGACCCCAACGATCAGAAATCCAATGTTTGAGGCGACGTCCGCCGCATTCGGCAGGTGGAAGCATTCGCGCGCGTCGGCGAAGGCGTGGTAGTTATCGGGTTGTGCGATCGGCCCGTGCGCCAGCATGGCAGCGGCGATCACCAGCATTGGGGCATACGGTAGGTAGTGCTTCCAGCGACTCATGGCCTGCTCCCTGCGTGACGATGGCGTTATCTTCGCTCAACGAAATGGGAATGGACTGCTGCGTCAAGGCGGTGCTCGCCCTTTCGGACTCGTTCGCAAAGTAGTCTGCCGTTTCTGCGCACTACGACGGGAAACCGCTGAGTCAGACTCGGCGTCCCCGGAGCGGGATTCGCGGGAATGACGTATTAATTCAGCGATCCACTGGCCCAAGCGCGCCGGTTTTTGCGCCGCAGAGTTCAGACGGGGCAGGGCAGCTTGTAATAGGGATCATTGAGCTACACGCCGATGTCGGTGAAAGCGTTGCGCTCATTGTATCTTGGCGGCGGCATCGCTACGATAGTGTCACACTGACCCGGTTTCCCATTTAGAGGATGCCGAGAGCAGAAAAAAGCTCGCCGGGTACATGCTGCGCGCGCCGATGTCCCTTGCGAAGATGAGCTACGACGCGGCCACCGGCAGCGTCATCTACCGCTCGAAGATGCACCTCGGGCTG
>CAYLPI010000290.1:0-2944 GCA_964385505.1 uncultured Bordetella sp. | reverse complement strand
CGCTGATGGGCTCGAACATGCAGCGCCAGGCCGTTCCCTGCCTGCGCCCCGAAAAGGCGCTGGTCGGCACCGGTATCGAGCGCACCGTCGCCGTCGACTCGGGCACCGCAGTGCAAACCCTTCGCGGCGGCAAGGTCGACTACGTCGATGCCAGCCGTATCGTCGTCCGTGTCAATGACGACGAGACGGTGGCCGGCGATGTCGGCGTCGACATTTACAACCTGATGAAGTACACCCGTTCCAACCAGAACACCAACATCAACCAGCGGCCGCTGGTGAAGGTCGGCGAGACCATCGCAAAGGGTGATGTGGTTGCGGACGGCGCTTCGACCGACATGGGCGAACTGGCGCTCGGGCAGAACATGCTCGTCGCCTTCATGCCTTGGAATGGTTACAACTTCGAGGACTCGATCCTGATTTCGGAGCGCGTTGTCGCCGAAGACCGCTACACGTCGATCCACATCGAGGAACTCACGGTTGTCGCGCGCGATACCAAGCTCGGACCGGAGGAAATCACCCGTGATATCTCCAACCTGTCGGAAGGCCAGCTCGCAAGGCTGGACGAGGCGGGCATCGTTTACATCGGCGCGGAAGTAGAAGCCGGTGACGTGCTGGTCGGCAAGGTAACGCCCAAGGGCGAGACGCAGCTGACCCCGGAAGAAAAGCTGTTGCGTGCGATCTTTGGCGAAAAGGCCTCGGATGTTAAGGACACTTCGCTGCGCGTGCCCTCCGGCATTTCCGGTACGGTCATTGACGTGCAGGTGTTCACGCGCGAAGGCATCGATCGCGACAAGCGTGCGGCACAGATCATTGATGACGAACTGAAGCGTTACAAGAAAGACCTTGCCGACCAGATGCGCATCGTCGAGGGCGACACCTTCGGCCGTATCGAGCGCCTGCTCGTCGGCAAGGCGGCGAACGGCGGTCCGAAGAAGCTTGCCAAGGGCTCGAAGATCACCAAGAGCTACCTGGACGACAACGAACGCTATCACTGGTTTGACATTCGCCTGACCAGCGATGAGTCGGCGGCGCAACTCGAGTCGCTGCGCGCCAGTCTCGAGCAAAAGCGCGTGGACTTTGATGTCGCGTTCGAAGCGAAGAAGAAGAAACTGACGCAGGGCGATGAGCTTCCTCCGGGCGTGCAGAAGATGGTCAAGGTTTATGTCGCAGTCAAGCGTCGCCTGCAGCCCGGTGACAAGATGGCCGGTCGTCACGGCAACAAGGGCGTTATCTCCAAGATCGTGCCGGTAGAGGACATGCCGTACATGGCCGACGGTACGCCGGTGGACGTGGTGCTCAATCCGCTGGGGGTGCCTTCGCGCATGAACGTCGGGCAGATTCTGGAAACGCACCTGGGCTGGGCTGCCAAGGGTCTTGGCATCAAGATCGGCGAAATGCTCAAGGAGCATTCTAAGACTGCGGATGTGCGCAAGTTCCTGACTAAAATCTACAATGATAGCGGCAAGCCCGAAGATATCGCCAGCCTGTCTGATGACGAGGTGATTGAGCTGGCGGGTAACCTGAAGGGTGGCGTTCCCTTCGCAACGCCGGTGTTTGACGGTGCTAACGAAGGCGAAATCAGGGCGATGCTCGATCTCGCCTTCCCCGACGATGACTTCCGTACCAAGCAGTTGGGTTTCAATCCCGGCAAGACGCAAGTGACCCTGTACAACGGCCATACCGGGGAGCAGTTCGACCGGCTGGTGACCGTCGGCTACATGCACGTTCTCAAGCTGCACCACCTCGTGGACGACAAGATGCATGCGCGTTCGACCGGACCTTACAGCCTGGTCACGCAGCAGCCCCTGGGCGGCAAGGCGCAGTTCGGCGGCCAGCGATTCGGCGAGATGGAGGTGTGGGCACTGGAGGCCTATGGCGCAGCGTACACGCTGCAGGAGATGCTGACTGTCAAGTCAGACGATATCTCGGGCCGCACCAAGGTGTACGAGAGCATCGTCAAGGGCGATCACAAGATCGAAGCTGGCATGCCTGAATCGTTCAACGTGCTGGTCAAGGAAATCCGCTCTCTTGGCATCGACATCGATCTCGAAAGATTTTAGTTTGAAGACGGGGCGTCGCGCCTTCGCGAAGTTCCGGTTGGAAATTTGTACGTGCATCACGCCACTTTGGAGTGAAAGATGAAAGCACTACTTGATTTGTTCAGGCAGGTAACGCAAGAAGAAGAATTCGACGCCATCAAGATCGGGCTCGCCTCGCCCGAAAAGATCCGGTCGTGGTCGTTCGGCGAGATCAAGAAGCCGGAAACCATCAACTACCGCACCTTCAAGCCGGAGCGGGACGGCCTGTTCTGCGCCAAGATTTTTGGCCCGATCAAGGATTACGAATGCCTTTGCGGCAAGTACAAGCGACTCAAGCACCGAGGTGTCATTTGCGAGAAATGCGGCGTCGAAGTCACGCTGGCCAAGGTGCGCCGTGAGCGCATGGGCCACATCGAACTGGCCAGCCCGACCGCGCACATCTGGTTCCTGAAGTCGCTGCCGTCGCGCCTGGGGCTGGTCCTGGACATGACGCTGCGGGACATCGAGCGCGTGCTGTATTTTGAAGCCTATGTCGTGATCGACCCGGGCATGACCCCGCTCAAGCGCTGCCAGTTGCTGACCGAGGACGATTACCTCGCCAAAGTCGAGGAGTTTGGCGACGATTTCTCCGCGTCGATGGGAGCGGAAGGTATTCGCGAACTGCTGCGTTCGATTGATGTGGACCATGAAATCGAGAGCCTGCGCAAGGAGCTCGAGACGGCAACGTCGGACACGAAGATCAAGAAAATCGCCAAGCGCCTCAAGGTGCTTGAGGGTTTCCAGAAGTCGGGTATCAAGCCCGAGTGGATGGTCATGGAGGTGCTTCCGGTGCTGCCGCCGGAGTTGCGTCCGCTGGTGCCGCTCGACGGCGGCAGCACCGGAAGCACCTCCATGACCATCCACTC
>CAYLPI010000289.1:0-2977 GCA_964385505.1 uncultured Bordetella sp. | reverse complement strand
CCCGAAGAACATGCCGATCGCCAGTCCTTTGGAAATGGAACTGCGGTTCACGTGCCATAGCCACGGGCGGTCGAGCAGCGGACCCATCCAGCGCAAACTGCGTTGGGTGCGCAGGGACGCTGGATCAGGGAGCCAACGACGCACAAAGCGACGAGCCATGGGTCTGCCAATCCTGTCTCAGGTTTCGAATGATCGCCGGCGCCCGGGTCGCGTCACCCGCGACTGTGGGGCGCGCGCCATGGAATGCACGAGAGCGCTCTTTGTCAAAAGGCGTGATGTGCCGTACAAAAGGGTGCATACAGCGAGCAACATCAGGAAGGTCATTGTCGTTCTCCAAGTGGTTGATTATTACAATGTGTGCGCAGTCTAGAGCCGCCACGATATTATGTAAAATCGATTTATAATATAGAAATAATCGAATAAACCGAAGGGTTGATGTGATGAACTACAAGCATCTTTACTATTTTTGGTGGGTCGCCAAGGCCGGTGGTGTAGTAAAGGCGGGCGAGCAACTGCACGTGACGCCACACACCATCAGCGGGCAGATCGGGATCCTGGAGGATGACCTTGGAACCCCGTTATATGCCAAGCGTGGCCGCAACATTGAATTGACCGACGCGGGGAAACTCGCCTTCGGCTACGCGCAGGACATCTTCGCGCTCGGCTCCGAACTCGAGGAATCCGTGCGGAACTACCGGGCGGGTGGACGTCCGATTGAGTTCCGTGTCGGCGTGGCGGACGCGGTTCCGAAGACGATCGCTTGTCGTCTGATCGAACCGGCAACACGCCTGCCCGAGTCGGTGCGCATCGTCTGCCGTGAATCGAAGCTCGAAAGCCTGCTGGCGGACCTGGCCGCCCATCGGTTGGACCTGGTGATCGCGGGTGCTCCGATCCCGTCCTCGGTGAGCGTGCGCGCGTATAACCACCGGCTGGGCGAATCCGGAACAAGTTTTTTCGCGGGCGGCCGACTCCTCAAGGGCCTGAAGGGGAAGTTTCCAGCCTGCCTGAACGGCGCCCCGATGTTGGTTCCCTCCGTGGACGTAGCGATAAGACCCCGCCTGGATCGATGGTGCGAGAATCACAAACTCCATCCACGCGTGGTCGGAGAGTTCGACGATAGCGCATTAATGAAGGCGTTCGGTCAGCGCGAACTGGGGGTGTTCATCGGTCCTACTGTCATCGAATCGGAAATTGAAACGCAGTATGGTGTGAAAGCGATTGGCCGAACGAAAGAGATCACTGATGAATTTTTCGCGATTTCTGTCGAGCGCCGCGTAACGCACCCCTGCGTCGTCGCCATCGCTGAGGCATCAAGGACCCGCTTTTTTTCCGCCATTTGATCCGATCCAAGGCAAGTGCAGATTGGCACTGTCGCGGACAGCCAAGATGACTGCGTGAGTGTGCTCTCGATGGAGGGGCAGGCAGACGATCTGGGTGGAGGTGTGTTCAAGAAGCGTTTGAAAAAAAACATCCACCGCTCGATCGTGCCGGCAAAAGGCGGGCGCTGTTTGGATCTTTGCCTGTCTGTTTGCCAAGAAGGATCTAGCCAATATCGATGGTGTTTAACTGGCTTAGTTCAGGAAGCTGGCCCAGGCCTAAAGCCATGACGGACACCGAGTTGGCGGCAGCGCTGAGTCGGGGTGAATTACTGGAACTATCGTCGCCGGGTGGTAAGCCGGCCGGCCGGTCGGGACGGGGTCAGCACGACTAAAGCCCAGATTCTTCAAGTCCAGTTCATCGACAAGTACGTCAATGACTCGAACGGTGCTCTTCTCGTATATCCATTCGTCCAACCGCATCAATTAGATCGTGGTGTTGCCAAGCCTGCAGGCCACGCGCGACCGCGACGTATTTGCGCTCGGCGATTGCGCCGCCTGCCCGCGTGACGGCGCAAACACCGGTCCGGCGCACGCTGGGTCCCGCCCGCCGCGCAGGCCGCCCACCGGCAGGCCTCGCCCTTGCGCAGGACCATCGAACGCCGCCTGCAAGGCAAGTCGCAGCACCCCTTCCTCTACAAGGATTTCGGTTCGCTGGTGTCGCTCGGTGATTACAGCACCGTCGGCTCGCTGATGGGATTTTTGTCCGGCCGCAGCATGCGCGTGGAAGGCCTGTTCGCACGCATGATGTACCTGTCGCTGTACAAGATGCACAAGTACGCGCTGTAAGGGTGCGATGGGCGTGCTGCTCGACTTGCTGGCGCGCACACTCAAGCGCGGCAGCGAGCCGCGGGTGAAGCTGCATTGAGGTGATGACTGGAGCGAGCCTTCTGGCGCGGGTCTTCAGAGTCTCTGGGGTGTGCGTCTTTGAGCAAGCCCCGAACCCTTGGCTTATGGCACTACAGCCAAAGCCGCACACACTACTTCAAAACGTTTGCGATTGACGCCAAGGTCGCCTTCTCCCAACCGTGAGGATGAGCGCACTTGAATGGCGTTGTTTTTGGGGTCAAACCAAACCTCTACATCGTCAACATATTTCATTCGCGGGGTGGTGTATTGCGCATACAAGTAATCGGGCGAGTTGGTTATGAGCTTTGCCCCATGCCTGCCACTAAGACACCAACCGGTGGATGCGGTCCATCTCGCACCAAAAGAAGTCGGCACGATTCCTCTTGCATCGGGATATTGGCGGGCTTTGACTTCGCGGCATCCCCGGTCGATAAGGCCCTGATCACCAAGCTCGCTGATCTGTCCTTTACCGAGGATGCGCACAATGTGAACTGGACCCCGAAGTGCGGACACCACGAACTGCGCAAAGCGTTGTCCACGGACGGCCGGTTCGGTCGCTTGCGGCGAATTGGAAACCGGCCGTCGGTGGACAACGCGGTGGTGCTCATTGCGATTGCGCCCCGGTCTGTTTTTCGACCTCGGCGCGCCAGCGCCGCTCGAATTGCGCCGGCGGCACGTACCCCAAGGACGAGTGCCTGCGCTCTGTGTTGTAGCAGCCAATGTACTCAATGATCACCTGGTGCGCCAGCACT
>CAYLPI010000288.1:0-3048 GCA_964385505.1 uncultured Bordetella sp. | reverse complement strand
CAGGCCGAGATCGCCTGGATCATGTGCTTGAGGCCTTCCTCGATGCGCTTGGCGATTTCGATTTCGCCCTCGCGCGTCAGCAGTTCGACGGTGCCCATTTCGCGCATGTACATGCGCACGGGGTCGGTGGTGCGGCCGAATTCCGGGTCCACCGTCGAGAGCGCCGCCTCGGCTTCTTCCTCGGCGTCTTCCCCGGGCACCGCAGCGGGCGCCGTTTCGGAGATCAGCATCGTCTCGGCGTCCGGCGCCTCGTCGAACACCTGGATCGCCATGTCGTTGAAGGTGGTGATGATCGCCTCGATCTGCTCGGCGTCCACCATGTCATCGGGCAGGTGGTCGTTGATCTCGGCGTAAGTCAGGTAACCGCGTTCCTTGCCAAGAACGATGAGTGTTTTCAGACGGGTGCGGCGCGCCTCGACATCCTCGGGGCGCGATGCCATACGCTCATGCAGCAGCTTTTCGGCTTCACGCGCCTTTCGCGCGCGCGCGGCCTTGCCCAGGGGCTTTTCCGGCGTGACGACTGCCGGCTGCGCGTCTTTGGGCGCAGCCGCAGCCGCGGCAATGGCAGCAGCCTTGGCGTCCTTGACGGACGGTTTCACTTCGAGGGCCTTGACGACCGACGCCTGTTTGCCTTGTTTGGCGGGCGTCGGCTTGGCGGACGGCTTTGCTGCGGACTTTGCTACGGGCTTGGCTGACAACTTGGCGGAGTGCTTTCTGGAATGAGTCGTCTCGGCAGACGCCTTGAACTTGGTCTTGGCGAGCGGACGCGAGGAATTGACTGGTTTGGACGGCTTGCGCACCGGTGCCTTGGCACCGGCGGCGCTTTTTACCGCGGATTTGGACGCGGGCACGGCTTTTTTCAGCTTTCCCCTGAGGCTGGCCTTGGAGGAGGACTTCGCCTGCGGCTTGGATTTCGCTTTGGGCTTCGCTTTTTGCTGTGCCATGGTCGGTATCCTGAGTTTCGGACCCAGTTTCAGACTGAGTGTCGGACTGGGTGTCGGAAATAAATGCGGAAAAGCTTTAAATTATATCATGGCTGCAGCGATTGCCCTGGGGTGCCGACACTGGCCTTGTCCAGCGCCGCTATCTCCTTGATGATGCGGTTAAGTTCCGCTTTTTCATCCTGTGTCAACGCCGCGCCGGCGGCCTTGCCGAGCAGTTCGTCATGCCGCTCCTCGACCCGCCGCCGGCGCAGCCGCGGCAAGGCGTCGCGAAATTCAGCCTCCGCCTGTTCCGCCGTGAGGTTGATATCCATCAATTCGGACAACACCTGCTTGAACAGGGTTTCAAACTCAGTAGCGCGAAACTGGTCGATGAGGCGCGCCTCGAAATTCGGCCCGGCGTGCTCGCGTGCATACGAGGCCATGGTCAGCAGGCCCTCGGTTTCGGCTCCCTCGCCCTCGAACAAATCGAGCGGAAGCTCGCCGGCGAGTTCTGGCTTGACCATCAGAAAATTGAGAAAACGCCGCTCCAGGCTTTGCGTGGTGCGCCGCGGCGCCCGCGCCGGCGCCGGCCGCTTGTACGCGCGGTTGAAACCGGAAACACCGCGGATCTCGACCAGTCCGGCCGCCTCCGAGGGCGTCATGCCGCACAAGTCGGCAAGTTGCTTGACCAATTGCAACTGCAGCGCCGGTGCGGAGATTTTTTGCAGCAGCGGCTTGGCCTCATGCAGGATGCGTGAACGCCCCTCCAGCGTGCTCATGTCAACGCGCGACTTGAGCTCGGTCAGCAGCACATCGGACAAGGGCCGCGACTCGGCGAGCTTCTCCTCGAACAGCGCCTTGCCGTGGGTGCGGACAAAGGTGTCCGGATCGTCTTCGGCCGGCAGGAACAGGAACTTCACCGCCTTGTGGTCGGCGAGGCAGGGCAGGCTGACCTCGAGCGCGTGCCATGCCGCCTTGCGCCCGGCATTGTCACCGTCAAAGCAAAAGACGATTTCATCGGTCTGGCGGAACAGCTTCTGCACATGCACGGCGGAGGTCGCGGTGCCCAGCGCCGCGACCGCGTAGCCCACATCGTGCTGTGCCAGCGCAATCACATCCATGTAGCCCTCGACAACGATGGCGCGGCCGGACTCGCGGATCGCCTGCCTCGCCTGGGACAGTCCGTAGAGTTCGCGCCCCTTTTCAAACAGCGGCGTCTCCGGCGAATTGAGGTACTTGGGCTCGCCCGCATCCAGGATGCGGCCGCCAAAGCCGATCACCACGCCGCGCTGGTTCATGATCGGGAACATGATGCGGTCGCGAAAACGGTCGTAACGGCGACCCTCGTCGTTCTCGATCACCAGCCCGACGTCTTTCAGGCTCTTGTCGTCGTATTTCGGAAAGCTCGCCTGCAGGTTCTGCCAGCCGTCGGGGGCGTAACCAAGGCCGTACTGCGCGGCGATTTTCCCCGACAGCCCCCGCCCCTTGAGGTAATCGATGGCACGCGTCGAATCCTTGAGCTTGTCGCGGTAAAACTGCGCCGCCTGCTGCATGATGGCGTAGAGGTCGGGGCCCTCGGGCAGCGCTTTGGCGCCGCCGCGCGGCTCGTACTCGGGCATTTTCATGCCGGCGTTTTCGGCCAGGTCCTTCACCGCCTCGATATAACCCAGTGCCGAGTATTCCATCAAAAAACCGATGGCGTTGCCATGCGCGCCACAGCCAAAGCAATGGTAAAACTGCTTGGCCGGACTGACCGTAAACGACGGCGATTTTTCGTTATGGAAGGGGCACAAGCCCATGAAATTGGCGCCGCCCTTTTTCAACTGGACGAAGCGACCCACCACATCAACGATATCGACGCGATTGAGCAGGTCCTGCTTGAAGGAATCTGGGATCACCGGCGCGCAATAAGGCTGTCTGGGTCTGCCAAAGCTGACATGTATGGAGTGGAAGCAGCACCCGCAAAACGCGCGGCAAATCAGTGCCACCCGGAGCGAACTGCAACAGCGTATTTATAGCCGATATCGGCCAGAAGGCAAGCGTTTCACGGGGCAAGCGTTACACCGGGCAAGCGTTACACCGGGCAAAATGCGCCGGCCAGCGCTCCGGCAACGCGCAGCAATTA
>CAYLPI010000287.1:0-3079 GCA_964385505.1 uncultured Bordetella sp. | reverse complement strand
GCCCCGGCCCGCCCTGTTTCGTTTCGCGCTAAAGCTGGCCCGTTTGGCGCGGCCGCTGGCGCCGCTGCTGCCGGGGCGCCTCGGCAACCTGATGGCGATGAGCCCGGATATCCTGCCCGCCGCGAGCGAGGATCTGGTGCCAGGCGTCCATGCTGCCGAGGGACCGCGCCGCCACCGCGTGGCACTCCTCGCCGGCTGTGCCCAACGCGTGCTGGCGCCGCAGATCAATGCAGCGACGCTGCGACTGCTCGTTCGTCACGGTTGCGAAGTGGTGGTCGCGCCGCAGGCCGGCTGCTGCGGTTCGCTGACCCTGCACATGGGCCGCGAACAGGAGGCGCTCGCGGCGGCGCGGCGCAACATCGACGCCTGGATCGGTCATATCGAAACAGACGGGCTCGATGCGGTCCTCGTCAATGCCTCGGGCTGCGGCACCACGGTCAAGGATTACGGTCACCTGCTGCAGCACGACGCCGCGTATCGCGACAAGGCGCGCCGCGTCGCCGCGCTGACGCTCGACATCAGTGAATTTTTCGACCGCATCGGCCTCGACATGGACGGGCCGCCGGCCGCATTGCGCCGCCACGCAGTGGCCTATCACGACGCCTGCTCGCTCAAAAACGCGCAGCGCGTCACCGAACAACCGCGCCGCCTGCTCGCCGCCGCCGGCTTTTTGGTGCGCGATGTGCCCGAGGCGCAACTGTGCTGCGGCTCGGCCGGCACCTACAACCTGTTGCAGCCGCAAATTGCGCGACAACTGGGTGAACGCAAGGCCGCGCATGTAAAGAGCACGGGCGCGCAGGTGCTCGCGGCCGGCAACATCGGTTGCATGGTGCAGCTCGGGCGCCATGCCGGCCTGCCGGTGCTGCATACCGTGGAGCTGCTCGACTGGGCGACGGGCGGGCCGCGACCTGGGGTGCTGGCCGGGATCGAACTTGAGGAATTGCCGCCTGAAGCACCGGCGGCGGCAAGCGGAATCTGGTGAGGCAATGAACAAGGGAGACAAAAGATGAGCAACGAAGCATTCTTCAGCGAAGTCGCAAACGAAATCGGCGCACAGGCGGTGGATCGCAGCGACGATACCTGCCTGCGTTACGGCGAAACCACCCTGCCCGCGGGCGACCGTCACCTGCCCGGCGTGCTGTTCCCGGCTTCCACCACCGACGTGCAGGCCATCGTGCGGGCGGCGAACCGCAATAAGGTGCCCTTGTGGCCGATCAGCACCGGCCAGAATATCGGTCTGGGTTCGCGTGCGCCCGTGGCCCCGGGCCAGGTCGTGGTGGACCTGGGCCGGCGCATGAATCGCATCATTGAGGTTAACGACGAACTGGGTTACGCGGTGGTCGAGCCCGGCGTCAGCTTCCAGGCCCTGCAGGATGAACTCGTTCGTCGCGGCGACAGGTTGATGGTCTCGGCCACCTCGGGCCCGCCCCTGGGCGGCGTGCTCGGCAATGCGCTCGACAAGGGCGGCGGATACGGTCCCTATTTCGATCATTTCGGCATGCTTTGCGGTATGGAAATCGTGCTCGGTTCGGGCGATACCATCCGCACCGGCGACGGCAGCCTGGCGAGCGACGAGTTGCTTAACTGGCATGTGTCGAAGTACAGTTTCGGGCCGGTGCTGGACGGCCTGTTCGCACAGTCCAACTACGGCATCGTCACCCGCGCCGGCGTCTGGTTGATGCCGCGCCCGCCGGCGGCGCAGTCTTTTCATTTCGTCTTTCCGGACGACGATGATTTCGGCGCCATCATCGATTTGTGCCGGCCGCTCAAGATGAGCAATTTCGTGCCCACGCTGTTCCGGGTCTGCAATGACAACTACGTCATCGGTTCAGAAGAGACCAATCCCGAATATGCGTCCGGCGGCGGCAAGCGCGCGGTATCGCCCGAGGCGCGCCGCGCGCTGCAGAAGAAGTACGGCCTTGGCGCCTGGATCGTGTCGGGGGCGTTTTATGGTCCGAGCGCGCAGGCCATTGCGCCGCAGATCGAGCGCGTGAAGGCGCATTTCGGCGCGTCCGGGAAGGCCCGCTATATCGCGCACGACGAAGCCGAAAAAATCGTCCCGTTGAAGACCGCCATCGACGCAATGACCGGCCGCCCGACATCGGGCGAGCTCGGTCTGCTCAAATGGCGCCCGGGCGGCGGCAACAGCTGGTTTTTGCCGGGTACGCCCATGCTGGGTGCCAAGGCCGCCGAGCTCGACCGGCTGGCGCGCGCGATTTACGCCGAGCACGGCATGGACTTCATGGTCATGCATGTCGCGAGTGCGCGGTTTGCCCGCGGCTTGCACGTGATGGTGTGGAACCGCGCCGATGCCGATGAGAACGCCCGCGCCGACGCCTGCTACAAGAAACTCGTATTGGAATTCGCCAGGCGCGGCATTTCTGTCGGACGCGCACCGACCGATTACCAGGAGCTGCACGCGGGCATGCTGATGCCCGAGTTCCGCCAGGCCTGCGCAGCGATCAAGAAGGCCCTCGACCCCAACGGCATCATCGCGCCGGGCAAGTACGGCATCAGTTGAGAAAACGCCGCCTCCCGGTGCGGATCCCCGGGGGGCAGTTCAGACGATGCCGTGCGCCCGCAGCCCGGCGATATCGGCGTCGCTTTTGCCGAGGGCGCGCAACACCTCGTCGGTATGCTGGCCCAATGTCGGCGGCGCAGTCTTGTGCTCGATCGGCGTAGCGGAAAAGCGCATCGGGCTGGCAACCAGCGGCATCTTGCCCGCCACCGGATGGTCGAGTTCGATCCTGATGTTGCGCGCCTTGACCTGCGGCTCCTCGAATACCTGGGCAAGGTCGTTGATCGGCCCGTTGGGCACGCCTGCCGCTTCCAGCGCCTCGACCCAGTCGCGCGTCGTTCGCGTCGAGAAAATCCCCTGCAACAGCCGCGTCACCTCGACGCGGTTCTCGACGCGCTTGCCGTTGGTGGCAAAACGCGGGTCTTCGGTCAATTGCACGCAGCCGGCGACCTCGCAGAACTTGCGGAACAGGTTGTCGTTGCCGCAGGCGAGGATGACGCTGCCGTCCTCGGTATTGAACGGCTGATGGGGCACGTAGTTCGGGTGCAGGTTGCCGAGGCG
>CAYLPI010000286.1:0-3115 GCA_964385505.1 uncultured Bordetella sp. | reverse complement strand
GCATTGCTTTCGTGAGTTCAAGCATCGGTATCGATTTGCCCGGTGAGCGCTTACCACCGCTGGTAGCGTTCGAGGATAGGCTTGGTCACTTCCGACGGCTTAATCAAGCCCCGCTCGGCCGACCACTTCAGGAAGCTGTTCAAGAGGTCGAGGCGGCGGTCCACGGTGGTCGTGGAGTAGTTCTTCACCTTGAGCCACGTCAGGTACTGGGCGCACAGGCAGGCCATCCCCTGCGGGTCGGATGAATCGCCGATCGGGTGGCGGGGCTTCGAGTCGCCTTTCTTGGGCACGGTCGATCTCCTTGTAGATGTGGAAGTGGGGTACGACGTTGGCGACTACGACGGAACAGTGCCGTAGGGTGGGCTGATCGGAAGTTGGGCTTGACTGCCGTTTGAGGAACGATTTCACTCCTCCTTCTTCCGTTTCGTTTCTCCCCATGAGATTCCGCCATGGACGGCACACGCACAATGACCGAGATTCGCAACACGTTCCGTACGCCCTTGCGGATCCTCGTCCCCAAAATCCTCAAAAGCCGCGACCACTGGAAAGCGAAGTCCGACACACGCAAAGCTCAACTTCGATCGGCCAAAGTCACCATTCGCGATCTCACCGCCAGCCGCGAACTCTGGCGACAACGAGCCCAAACATACGCAGACGACAACCGGCAACTCCGCGAACAACTTCAACAGGCACAACGCCAACGCGAGGCCACGCTCGTCGCGAACGAAACGCTCGAAAAAAAGTAGACACACCGCTCGACTCGCCCCCACGCGGTGGACAATACCCCGTCTCGGTCATTTCCTTGTCACTGCAAATCGTACTCCAAGCCGGGAGTTCGTTCCGCGGGACTGCGGCCGCTCTGACAATATTCGTTCAGCAAGGTTGGGCCGACTTCGCCGTGCCCGCGTTCAGCACCATCCGTTCGTGGCTGCTACGCGTCGGTTATCACGCCCTCACGCGGCCACTGGACAAAAGTCAACCGTGGGTCTGGCTCGTCGATCACACCATCCAAATCGGCTCCCTCAAACTGCTCGTGATTCTTGGCTGTCCGATGAGCCAAGTTCCCTTCGGCGAACGGGCGTTGCAACTGAGTGATCTGCAACTGATCGCCTTGGTACCGATGGAGAAATCGAACGGCGACCGGGTGGAAATCGAGTTGGAGAACGCGGCTCGTCGCACGGGTGTCCCGCGTCAAATTGTCTCGGATTCCGGGTCGGATTTGAAGAAAGGCATCGCGGACTATTGCGAGTTCCGACCGCAGACGACATGGGTTCCGGACGTGGCGCATGTGGGTGCGAATCTGTTGGAGCAGGCATGGAGCAAGCAGCCCCGTTGGCTGAAGTTCCTCGAGGAACTTCAGCTCACATCGTCGAAACTGCGGCAGACGAAGTCGGCATTTTTACTGGCACCGCGAATGCGGTCGAAGGCTCGCTTTATGAACGTGAGTTGCCAATTGCGATTCGCCCAGCGGGTGTTGAACCATCTGGCGAGCGAGTCGCCGTGCGTGAAAGCGGTGGAGCATTACGGCTGGCTGAAGGAGTATTGTGACGATTTGACGACATGGACTCGTGAGCACAAACTGGTGCAAGTCACGATGGATCACGTTCGCGTACAGGGTCTGCACCCAGGAACGGCTTCGGAGTTGAAGTCGGTTTGGGACGAGGCCGTCACGCAGGCGAGTACAGTCGGCATCGCGGATGGTCTGCGGGCGTATGTGACGCGGTATGCACCGCGGACGGCAGGGGAGCGTCTTGTGGCGAGTACGGAAATTGTGGAGTCGAGTTTTGGGAAGTTGAAGCGGATCGAGGGTCAGCAGAGTGCAGATGGTTTGACGGTGTTGTCGTTGGCGATGGGAGCAATAGTGGGCGTGAGTACCGAGCCTGAGATTCGGGCCGCGTTGGAATCGACGCCGCAGAAGCAAGTCGATGGTTGGGCAAACCGGGTGCTGGGCCATTCGGTGCAATGGTTTCGTCGGCAGTTCTTGGGAGCGGGAAAAACGTAACAAATACGGAGTGAACGATCGCAAGCCAGAAGAACAACTTCCGCACGGCCTAGCACTACAGCGCTACTTTGGAACTATTTTGACCGAACTGTTGATTTTTTAGGGCGTTTGCGTCTGCGTGGTCGATGTCTTTTGCTGGCCCGCGGAACGATGCGTCTTTTCTGTTTGGACTCCCGTGCAACGCGATTTCTGCTCTGGTGATACGCGAGGGTCTCCAACAGGTTTTCCTGATCGCTGGTTTCTCGCTCGCGACACATCCAATCGCGGATGAGGCACTTCAACGCCCGACTCACTTGCTCCATCGTCACCTCTGGGTTTTTCCCCCCGAAGTCGCTCCGTGTGTTCGGCGACAAAACCCATTGCTGTCACGCACAGACACATGTGACGCATCAACGACTTGTAAAAGCGGCCCTCGAAGTGTCCCAAACCCAACTCCGATTTGCACACGCGAAACGCATGCTCCACGTTTGCCCGGCGGAACGCCACACGCATGAGAACCTCCACACTCACCTCGGCCGCCGCATTCGAGACGAAAAACTTCTCCTCACCCGTCTGGTCACTGCTTGCCCACACCAGCCAATATGTGCCTGCCGACCAACCCTCACAACTCGACAACCACACACGACCCGCCTTCACACGCCAGACTTGATCCTCCACGGTCTCACGCTTCAAATGCAACACCCGCCACTGTTGTGACCGGAACTGACTGGCATTACGCACCACCTCCTCAGCCGGTTGCCCTTTCATCTCCTTGGCGGGGGACTGCCCCGACTGGTGAAGGGATCGACAAGAGAGTATCCGGGGAACCTCGCCCACAAACGACTGCTTGCGTTCATCCAGACCCGTCATGAACAACGCAGACGCCCCGTAACCGGAGTCGAACGTCAGCCAGTCCAGTTTCAGTCCGTTGGTTTTCGTGCGGTCCAACTGTTCCAGAGCGATTTTCCACTTGGGACGGTGGACCACCTCGTCGGGAATACCCGCTTGTTTGCAACGCTTACGATCCTCGGACCAGTCCTCCGGAAGGAACAGATCCCAATCGACGAGTGTCTTGTATCTTCCCTTGCACACTCCCAAGTGGACGGTCACGATCCCATTGGCAACCTTGCCAAC
>CAYLPI010000285.1:0-3134 GCA_964385505.1 uncultured Bordetella sp. | reverse complement strand
GATCTATCCTGTGCCAGGGCTTGCGGCAAGGCCAGCTTCAGGTAATACGCCATGGACAGCAGCGTGAGTCCAGCCGCCAGCCAAATCAGCCAGGTACCGACCACCTGCGGATTGAACATGCCGAGCGGATCGTGGTAGAGCAGCATCGGGATGGCGATCATCTGGAACGCCGTCTTTATCTTGCCCAGAAAATTCACAGCCACGCTTTTCGACGCACCGATCTGCGCCATCCACTCCCGCAACGCTGAAATGGTGATTTCGCGGCCGATGATGATCACCGCCACGATCGCATTGGCCCGGTCTATTTCCACAAGCACGATGAGCGCCGCCGCGACCATCAATTTATCCGCCACCGGATCGAGAAAAGCACCGAACGCTGACAACTGGTTCAGCCGCCGAGCGAGCCAGCCGTCGAGCCAGTCGGTGATTGCCGCGGCGGTGAACACCACCGTCGCCCACAGGTTTTTTTCATGCGCAGTGAGCCAGTGTTCGGGAACATAAAAAATTCCGATGAACAGGGGGATGGCCAGAATGCGCGTCCAGGTCAGCAGGTTGGGCAGAGTAAGCATCAGTGCAGTTCACCGTAAATTTTTTCAGCCAGCTTCTTGCTGATGCCCTCAACCTTGGCGAGGTCATCGACGCTGGCGTCGATGACACCCTTGAGCCCGCCGAAACTGGCCAGCAACTGCTTGCGCCGCTTTGCCCCGATACCGTCGATACTCTCCAGACTGGAGGTAACCCTGGCCTTGCCCCGCCGTGCGCGGTGCCCGGTAATGGCAAACCGGTGGGCCTCGTCGCGAATCTGCTGGATGAGATGCAATCCGGGGTTGTCTGCCGCAAGGGTGACAATCGTGTTCGTGTCCGCCAGGATCAATTCTTCCATGCCCGCCTTGCGCTCCGGTCCCTTGGCGACGCCGACAAGGTGAAGGTCGGACAAGCCGAGTTCGGCAAGAATCGCCTTGCCCGCACTCACCTGCCCCTTGCCACCATCGAGCAGGACGAGATCGGGCATCACGCCCTCCTCCCTCGATATCTTCTCATATCGACGCGTCAAGACCGAGCGCATTGCGGCATAGTCATCGCCCGGTGTGATGCCCTCGATGTTGTAGCGCCGGTACTCACCACGCCGCAAATCCATCCTGTCATAGACCACGCAGGAGGCGACCGTCGCCTCGCCCTGCGTGTGACTGATATCGAAACATTCGATCCGATGCACGTTATCGGGCAGGGACAAGGCCTCTCGCAGCGCGAGCAGGCGCTTTTCCTGGGTGCTTTGCTCCCGCAGCTTTTGCGCCAATGCCAGTTCGGCGTTCTGCTGCGCCATCTCAGTCCACACCCGTCGCTCGCCTTGCGGTCGAAGCACCACCTGCACGCGACGCCCGGCATGCTCGGACAGCATCGCTGCCAGTTCATCGGCATCGAGCGATTCCTCGCCAATGATCACCAGTCCCGGAATCGGCTGCAAAAGGTAGTGCTGGTTGAGAAAGGCGAGCACCACGTCGGCCTGGATCTGGTCCTGGGCGTTCTGCGGGAAAAAACTTTTATCGCCGACCTGCCGCCCGCCGCGCAACATGACCAGATTGACGCAGGCCGAGCCGGGTTGGACTGCGCAGGCGATGACGTCCGCGTCCAGCGCCTTGCCGCTGTCGATATACTGCCGCGATTTCACCGTCGCCAAAGACTGGATCTGGTCACGAAAAACCGCCGCCTGCTCGAAGCGCAACGCTTCGGAGGCATCGTTCATGCGCGTCGCAAGTTCCGCCATGACGTCGTCGGTGCGCCCGTCCATGAGCATTTGCGCACGCGCAGTGTCAGCAGCATAGGCGTCGGCATCTATCAGGTTCACGCACGGCGCCGAGCAACGGCGGATCTGGTGCAGCAGGCAGGGCCGCGAACGATTGGCGAACACCGAATCCTCGCACGTTCGCAGGCGAAATACCTTCTGCAGCAACTGTATGCTGTCCCGCACCGCATTGCTGTCGGGGAATGGCCCGAAATAGCGGTTCGACTTGTCCAGTGCGCCGCGATGAAATCCTAGTCGCGAAAACTCCCCGCCGGAAATCATAAGGTAGGGATAGGATTTGTCGTCCCGGAACAGGATGTTGTAGCGGGGCGACAGCGACTTGATCAAATTGTTTTCAAGGATCAGCGCCTCCGCCTCGGTGCGGGTCACGGTGGTTTCCATGGACGCCACCTGTGACAGCATGATCTGGATGCGAGGACTGTGGGCGGTCTTCTGAAAATACGACGAAACGCGTTTCTTCAGATCGCGCGCCTTGCCGACGTAGAGGACGTCGCCTCCGCCGCCGAGCATGCGATAGACCCCGGGCAGATTGGGCAGCCCGCCGATGAGCGTGGCGCTGTCAAATGCCGGAGCCTTGCTACCCTTTTCGTGTCGCTCACCCACCGCGTGTCCTTCAGCTGCGACCGAGATAATGTGCGATATCCGCAAAGACCTGATGAAACATCGGTTCGGTCAACCGTCTGGTGTTCGTATTATATCGGCTGCAGTGGTAGCTATCGAACAGCCGTGCACCCGACGGGAGTACCGCGCCGCCGGGTATTGCATGTTGCGCACCGTGCCCGAATGCGTGATCTTTCGCGCGCAAGCCGAGCGCTTCAAGCGTGGCCTGGTGCGCAATGGTGCCCAGTGCAAGAATGGCCCGCGGCGGTTGCGTCGCAAACTCGGCCGCAAGAAACGGGTTGCATTGCCTGATTTCTTGCAGCACCGGCTTATTCTGCGGCGGCAGGCATTTCACCGCGTTGGTGATGCGACAGCCTTTGAGCACGAGTCCATCCTTGGGGTCGGCTGATCCGGCGTGGTTGGCGTAACCAAACTTGTGCAGTGTCTGGTAGAGCAGGATGCCGGCGTAGTCACCGGTAAACGGGCGTCCAGTGCGGTTGGCGCCGTGCATGCCCGGTGCGAGCCCGACAACCAGCAAATCGGCGGACGTATCGCCAAAGGGCGGAACCGGCAAGGCGTAATAGCCGGCCTCGCGCGAGCGAACCTCATCGAGAAAACTCGCGAGCCTGGGACAGGCGCGGCAGGTGGCGTCAAAGGATTTATTCATGGCAAAACCTACCCCGATGCTATCACGCGAGACTGGTGCTGGACGGTTACAATCCTCATTCCC
>CAYLPI010000284.1:0-3146 GCA_964385505.1 uncultured Bordetella sp. | reverse complement strand
ACGGCGCCGAGGGCCTGCGCCTTGGCGAACAGCGCGTCGTCCGCCGCGCCCGGCGGGAAATAATCCGGCGCCCGCGATCATTCGTGACCGGCCGCCGCAAGCAGCAGCGCCGCGGCGCGCGGGAAATTTTCGTCGGGAAAAAACCTCACGGCTTGGCGTCAAGCCACGCTCATCTCGAACCGGGCGAGCCGGCCGGCAAAGGCGAGGCAGGCCTGCACGTCCGTCTCCGTCAGCGAGGGATAATCCTCCATGATCGCGGCCACGCTCTGCCCGCTCGCCAGCGCGCCCCCCACGTTGCCGACCGGCACGCGCGTGCCCGTGACCACCGGCCCGCCGTGACAAACCAGAGGGTTGATCGGGATACGATCCGAGACGGTGGTTTTCATGGCGGCGGGCCGGCCTGTGCCCGACTCGCCTCAAACCCACGCATCGTCTCGTGGCCCCGACCAAACCTTCCGCGCATTTCTTGTTAGCCCCATAAACAACGCCCCGCCCAACTTGACTACTTGTCCCGTTGGGCGCTTCCTCCCCGCATGGCCACCTCGCTCACCATCGGCGAATTCAAAGCCCGCCTCCCCGAAGCCCTCGCCCTCGTCGAAAAGGGCGAATCCGTCACGGTGACCTACGGCCGCAACAAGGTCCCCGTCGCCGTCTTCGGGCCGCCACCTCCCGCGCCTCGGCGCAAACTCGGCCTGCTCGTCGGCAAGGCCACCGTTCACATCTCCCCTGACTGGAAAATGACTGAAGAGGAGCTCTTCGGCTCGTGAAGCTCCTACTCGATACCTGTTCTTTCCTCTGGGCACTCCACGACCCCAGCCTGCTCTCCGCGCCTGCGCGCAAGGCGCTGCAAACCCCCGCCCACACCGTCCATGTCAGCGTGATCACCTTCTGGGAAATCAGCGTCAAAGCCGGGCTCGGCAAACTCAGCTTCGCCAACGTGTCCCCCGAGGACTACCCGGCGCTCGCCGTCCAGGCCGGTTGGATCGTTCAGCTGCTCACGCCAAGTCTCGCCTCCAGCGCCGGACGCCTGCGCCGCAACCCCGACCATCGCGATCCGTTCGACCGCCTGCTTGTCTGGACGGCCATACACGACGATTTCTCCCTCGTCTCGGGCGACGCCGACTTTCCCGCCTACGTTCCCAGCGGCCTGAAAATCTGCTGGTAGCGCGGCTTCATCGCCAAAAGCGCAGAGCTCAAGCCCCGGTGTCACCGCTGGCTGCGGTCAGATGTCAGAAGCCAGACCGCTGGCCTCCGCCCGGTTCGCCGCAAGCTACGCATCGTCTCGTGGCCCCGGCCAAACCTTCCGCGAATTTCTTGTTAGCCCCATGAACAACGCCCCGGCCTCGCCACGATTGTCATGCCCCTTGCCGCCAGTCTAACGGCTCACGCCGAAATCCGCGCAAACTCGCAGAACGTAGTGCGGCCCGTGGCCGCAAGCCTGACGCAGCGCTGCTTCTCTTCCATGAAGATTACCTGGTTCCGGGCAACAGTCTGACGTGTAACCCATGGCCCGGTTGCTTTGCGCTACCTACGTCCCCGGATCAAACCCCGTAAAAGGGAGACGAGATCCATTGCCCGGCCAACTGCTTCAAAACGCCGCCGGCAAAACCTTCAGACCGTCGGTCGTCATCAGCATGGCGGGCAAAAACAGCGCAAGCCCGCCCGCCGTATTCAGGAAAAGCTGCAGCGTCATGGATGCATCCTTGAGGAAGCGGGCCGAGGAAACGAATTCCCCGCAACCGGGTGACTCAGGCAGCCTGCGGTTTGCTTCGCCACGAGCACGGACTCGTCCACGGCGACGACCCAAGCGTGAAGACGCGAGGTATCGTTCGTGATGCGGGCTTCCGTGCCGGCTGCGGCGAGGTTTTTGGCCGCATCCACGTGTAGGCCGAACCACTCCAGACGCTCGCAAATGCGCGCGCGGATTTGGGGACTGTTCTCGCCGATGCCGCCGCCGAAGACGACGGCTTGCGCACCGCCCAGCACGGCGAGATATGCGCCGATGTATTTGCCCACGCGGTGGCAAAACATCTCCACGGCCAGCGCCGCGCGGGGATCGTGCGGCGCGACGGCGAGCAACTCGCGCATATCGGCGGAACGGCCCGATACGCCGAGCAGCCCGCATTGGCGATTCAGCAAATCGTCCAGCGCCGACGGCGAAAGATTTTCCCGGCGTGAGAGCGTCAGCAGCACGCCGGGATCAAGGTCTCCGGCGCGGGTGGCCATCATCAATCCTTCGAGCGGAGTGAAGCCCATCGAGGTGTCCACCGAGCGGCCTTCGCGGATGGCCGTGACCGAACAGCCGCTGCCCAGCTGCACGGTGATGACATTGGCTTGGGCGATCGGCACGCCGGCCAACTCCGAGTAGCGACGCAGCATGGATTCGTGCGCGAGGCCGTGGAATCCATAGCGGCGGAGGCCGAGACGGCGCACGAGTTCGTGCGGCAACGCGTAAGTGGCGGCGTGTGCGGGCAACGTGCGGTGAAACGTGGTGTCGAACACGGCCACCATCGGCACGTCCGGGCCGAGGACGGCGCGGGCCGCGCGGATGCCGGCCAGCGCCGGCGGATTGTGCAACGGGGCGAGGGCGTTCAGCGACTCCAACTCGGTCAACGCTTCCGGCGTGAGCCGCGTGGGCGCGCCGAACTTCGCGCCGCCATGGACCACGCGATGGCCCACGGCGGCGATGTCCGGCGCCGCGTCGTTCTCGCGGCGGAGCCAATCGAGGAACAAGTGAAGCGCGGCGGTGTGATCGGGGACGGCTCTCGTCTCCTTCAGCGCCCGCCCGCTGGCCGCGGAGAAGCCGAGGCTCGCGGCCGAGCCGAATTGCTCCACGCGCGCTTGGGCCAGGCGCTGCGGCCGACCGCAGGACGGCGAGATTTCCAGCACATCCAATTTGAGCGTCGCACTGCCGCTGTTGATGACGAGAACGTTCATGCGCTCGGCTCAGCGCGCCCGCCAGCGCCAGTTGAGGATTTCCGGCGGGTCGATGCTCGTCGCGCGGACGTAACCGTGATGCCCGATCAGCTTGCCTTCGTATTTGCGGATCAATTCCTCGGCGAGCGCGGCCATGCCCGGGTTGCGGGCGGCAAGCTTCTGCGCCGTTTGAATGACCAGATGCCAACGACTGGTTTTGTTGCGCACCT
>CAYLPI010000283.1:0-3151 GCA_964385505.1 uncultured Bordetella sp. | reverse complement strand
GCGCCGCGGTGCGCGCGCCGGCCGGGATGCGGCGACGGCCTGCTCCTGCGGCAGGGGTAGTGCCGTCTTGTACTTGACCTGCTTCAAGGCAAAGCTCGACTGGATGTTGCCCACGCCCGGCACGCGCGACAGGAAGTCAACGATAAAGCGTTCCAGCGCCGGCACGTCGGACACCACCACGCGCAGCATGTAGTCCGACTGCCCGGTCATCAGGTAGCACTCCATCACCTCGGGACGCTGGCTGATGGCGTGCTCAAAGGCATTGAGCGAGCGCTCGACCTGTTTCTCCAGCCGCACCTGTATGAACACGCTGACACCGAAGCCCACGGCCACCGGATCGAGCAGCGCGACATAGGCGCTGATCACGCCGTCGGCCTCAAGTTTTTTGACGCGCGCGAGACAGGGGGAAGGTGAGAGGTTGACCTTTTGCGCCAGGTCAACGTTGCTCAGGCGCCCGTCCTGCTGCAGCGCGCGCAGGATGCGACCGTCGATGACATCCAGATTTGCCGGCATTTTATGCTGTCCTGTTCTATTCGACAGTGAATTATCCCGAAAATAGCTGCATTAATGGCACAAATAAACAGCACCTGCCGCGCCGCCCTGCCTATCATTGCGACTTGCACTCTTCCACCCTTGCACCGAAGCAGGCCGGCCATGACCGACATCTCCGATTTCAATTCCGATTTTCATCCGCTGTGGCGCGTGCTGCCCAAGGACACCGACCAGATCGAAACGCGCGAATGGCTGGATGCCTTTGACGCGCTGGTCGCGGCCGAGGGACGCGACCGCGCCACCTTTGTATTGCGGCGGCTGTTCGACCATGCGCGCAAACAACGCGTGCGCCTGCCGCCGGTGCTCAACACGCCGTACAAAAATACCATCTCGCTCGACCAGCAGCCGCAGTTCCCCGGCAACCTCGAAGTCGAGCAGCGCATTTCGGCCATCATCCGCTGGAACGCGCTTGCCATGGTCGAGCGCGCCAATCGCGTGTCGGGCGAACTGGGCGGCCATATCGCCAGCTACGCCTCGGCTGCGGACTTGTTCGAAGTCGGCTTCAATCATTTTTTCAAGGCCGGCCAGAGCGGTGACCTCGTGTACTTCCAGCCGCACTCGGCGCCGGGGGTCTATGCGCGCGCCTTTCTCGAAGGCCGGCTGTCGGAGAACCGGCTCGATCACTACCGCCGCGAAACCGGCGGCGAGGGTCTGTCCTCCTACCCCCACCCCTGGCTGATGCCCGACTTCTGGCAGTTTCCCACCGGCTCCATGGGCCTCGGGCCGATACAGGCGGTGTACCAGGCGCGATACATGAAATACCTTGCCGACCGCGGCCTCGCCGACACCGCCGGACGCAAGGTCTGGGCCTTTGTCGGCGACGGTGAAATGGACGAGCCCGAGTCCATCGCCGGCCTGTCGCTCGCCACGCGCGACGGCCTCGACAACCTGATTTTCGTCGTCAACTGCAACCTGCAACGCCTCGACGGACCGGTGCGCGGCAACGGCTCCATCGTGCAGGAACTCGAAGGCCTGTTCGCCGGCGCCGGCTGGAACGTCATCAAGCTGTTGTGGGGCGCCGACTGGGACCCGCTGTTCGCGCGCGACCACGACGACATCCTGCTCAGGCGTCTCAACGAAACCGTGGACGGCGAATTCCAGACCTATGCCGCCACCGACGGCCACTTCAACCGCGAGCATTTTTTCAACAAGTACCCCGAGCTGCGGGAGCTCACCGCCCATATGTCGGACGCCGACATCGACCGGCTGCGCCGCGGCGGCCACGACCCGGTGAAAATCTACGCCGCCTACCACGCCGCGACCCACCACAGCGGCCAGCCGACGGTGATTCTCGCCAAGACCAAAAAAGGTTACGGCATGGGCCATTGGGGCGAGGGCCGCATGATCGCGCACCAGGCCAAAAAGCTCGAGCACGAGGCGCTGCTCGCCTTTCGCGACCGCTTTTCGCTGCCGCTGTCGGACGAAGACGCGACGCAACTGCGCTTTTACAAGCCGGCGACCGATGCGCCCGAAATGAAACACCTGCTGGCACAACGCCAGCAACTGGGCGGCTTTTTGCCGCAACGCTCGAGCACCGCACCGGCACTCGCCGCGCCACCGCTGGCAGCCTTTGACAAGGCCCTTGCCGGGTCGCGCGGGCGCGAGCAATCGACCACCACGGTATTCGTGCAGATCCTGTCGCAACTGCTCAAGGACGAGGCCCTCGGCCCGCGCATCGTGCCCATCGTCGCCGACGAGGCGCGCACCTTCGGCATGGCGAGCCTGTTTCGCAGTGTCGGCATTTACTCGCGTGTCGGTCAGCTTTATGAGCCCGAGGACCGCGACGAGTTGCTGTATTACCGCGAGGCGCGCAACGGCCAGATCATGGAAGAGGGCATCACCGAGGCGGGTGCCTTGTCATCGTGGATCGCAGCGGCAACCAGTTACAGCGCGCACGGCATCACCATGCTGCCCTTCTACACTTACTACTCGATATTCGGCTTCCAGCGCGTCGGCGATTTGATCTGGGCCGCGGCTGACTCGCGCGCGCGCGGCTTTTTGATCGGCGCCACCGCCGGCCGCACCACGTTGTCGGGCGAGGGCCTGCAACACCAGGACGGCAGCAGCCACCTGATCGCCGGCACCATTCCCAACTGCGTCGCCTACGACCCGTGCTTTGGATACGAGCTGGCGGTGATCATGCAGGAGGGCATGCGCCGCATGCTCGAAGCGCAGGAGGACGTGTTCTATTACGTCACGGTGATGAACGAAAATTACGCCCAGCCGGCAATGCCGGCGGGCGCCGAAGAGGGCATACGCCGCGGCATGTACGCATTGCGGCCCTCGCCGCTTGACGTCAAAGGCAAAGGCCGGCGCGTGCGCCTGCTCGGTGCCGGCACCCTGTTGCGCGAATGCCTCGCCGCAGCCGAAGTACTCGAGCGCGAGCACGGCATCGCCGCCGATGTGTTCAGCGTCACCAGTTTCACCGAATTGCGCCGCGACGCCCTGGCCGGCGGCGGCTGGATTACGCAATGCCTCGGCGACGAGGCGCTGCCGACGGTGGCGGCCAGCGATTACGTCAGCGCGCTGCCCGAACTGCTCCGTGCCTGGGTGAGCGGCCCCTATACCTGCCTCGGCACCGACGGCTTCGGTCGCAGCG
>CAYLPI010000282.1:0-3160 GCA_964385505.1 uncultured Bordetella sp. | reverse complement strand
AGCAAAGAAAGCACACCCCCGATGGCGCCCCTTCGGGGTCCCCTGCGCTACTCAGCAAAGCGGGCCGGGGATGCGAGCATCGCAGGGCAGCCCCCGCTACCTCAACAACCTCTTCGCGAAGTCCCATGCCGGGGGCCGGCACCTCCGGGTCGCCTTTTCTTGGTTACTTCTTTCGACCAAAGGAAGTCCCCGGAGGGGATGGCGAAGCAAAAGAAGTGACTCGTCCCCGCAGGGGGTGAAACATCCCAACTAAAAAGCAGCGCCACCGAAGGCAAAGGGAAGAACACGGCAGTCGCAATATCAAGCCATCGCAGCAATCAAGATAACTGGAAACGCCCTAGGGACGGGCATCTCCAGCCTATGCCACAGGTCGGGACAAGCTTACTTCAGCGCCTTGTACCGAATCCGCTTCGGCTTCGCGCCCTCTTCGCCGAGGCGTTTGATCTTGTCCGCCTCGTACTCCTGATAGTTGCCGTTGAAGAACGTCGCCTTGGACTCGCCTTCAAACGCCAGGATGTGCGTCGCAATACGATCAAGGAACCAGCGATCGTGGCTGATGACGAGCACGCTGCCGGCGAATTCGAGCAGTGCATCCTCGAGCGCGCGCAGCGTCTCGACGTCAAGGTCGTTCGACGGTTCGTCGAGTAGCAGCACATTGCCGCCGGCGATCAGCGTCTTGGCAAGATGCAGCCGCCCGCGCTCTCCGCCTGAAAGATTGCCGACCTTCTTGCTCTGGTCGGTGCCCTTGAAGTTGAAGCGGCCGGCGTAGGCGCGTGAGGGCATTTCGAAGCGGCCGACGTTGAGCACGTCGGCGCCGTCGGAAATGTATTCGAACACCGTCTTGTCGGCTTGCAAGTCGTCACGAGACTGGTCGACGTAGGCCATTTTCACCGTCGCGCCGATGGTGATTTCGCCGCTGTCGGGTTTTTCGCGGCCGGTGATCATGCGAAACAGCGTCGATTTACCGGCGCCGTTGGGACCGATGACGCCGACGATGGCGCCGGCCGGGATGATGAAAGACAAGTCGTCTATGAGCAGGCGGTCGCCATAGCCCTTGGACACGTTCTTGAATTCGATGACCGAATCACCAAGGCGGTCGGCGACGGGAATAAAGATTTCCTGCGTCTCGTTACGCTTCTGGTATTCGTAGGATGACAACTCTTCAAAGCGCGCCAGGCGCGCCTTGCTCTTGGCCTGGCGGCCCTTGGGGTTTTGCCGCACCCACTCGAGTTCCTGGCGTATGGTTTTTTGCCGCGCCGACTCGGTCGATTCTTCCTGCGCCAGACGCTTGTCTTTTTGCTCCAGCCAGGAGCTGTAATTGCCCTCCCAAGGAATGCCGTGACCGCGGTCGAGTTCGAGAATCCACTGCGCGGCGTTGTCAAGGAAGTACCTGTCGTGGGTTACCGCCACCACTGTGCCGGGGAATTTTTGAAGGAACTGCTCCAGCCACTCCACCGACTCGGCGTCGAGGTGGTTGGTCGGCTCATCGAGCAGCAGCAGGTCGGGCTTGGACAGGAGCAGGCGGCACAACGCGACGCGGCGCTTTTCGCCGCCTGACAGCGGGCCGATTCTGGCGTCCCAGGGCGGCAGGCGCAGCGCGTCGGCGGCGATCTCGAGCTGGTGCTCGACGTTGTCGCCGGCCGCAGCGGCGATGACGGCCTCCAGTTCAGCCTGCTCGGAGGCGAGCTTGTCAAAATCGGCGTCCGGTTCGGCGTAGGCGGCATAGACCCCGTCAAGACGTTTTTTCGCGCTGAACACCGCACCCATGCCCTCTTCGACGATTTCACGCACCGTCTTGTCGGCGTCGAGTTTGGGCTCCTGTTCGAGATAACCGATGTTGAGGTTGGGCATGGTCACCACCTCGCCGTCGATGTTGTTGTCCTCGCCGGCCATGATGCGCAGCAGGCTGGATTTGCCCGAGCCGTTGAGGCCGAGCACGCCGATCTTGGCACCGGCAAAAAAATTCAGCGAAATATTCTTCAGTATCTGGCGCTTGGGCGGCACAACCTTGCCCACGCGGCGCATTGTAAAAACGTATTGAGCCATGGCGGTATCAGTCTGGTATTTTAGTGAGGCGCCATTCTAACCGACTCGTTGTCGGCGACCGCCTGTGTTGCGGCAACCCGGGCGGCCTATGCTAAGGTTATGTCTGCTTTCGCTTTGACAACCCGCGCCATCGTGCGCCTCTTGACCCCGCCTCTGACAACATAGCGAGTCCCACAATGACCCGAGTGCCAAACCGCGCCGCCAGACTGCTTTTTACCGGCCTGCTTGTCAACTGTCTGGTGGCCGCCGCGCCGGCGCACGCGCTGACGCTGCTGACCGAGGAAAACCCGCCCTTCAATTTCACCGAGGGCGGTAAACTCACCGGCATTGCCACCGACATCGTCAACGAAATGGCCAAACGCGCCGCCGTGCCGCTGCAGACCCGGGTGCAGACCTGGGAGAGCGCATACCAGAGCGCACAGGCGGACAAGGACACCTGCCTTTTCGCCACCGCGCGCCTCGAAAACCGTGAGCGCCTGTTCCAGTGGGTGGGTCCGCTTGCCAGCAACCGCTGGGCGATGTTCGGCAAAAGCGATTTCGCCGTCCCGGTAAAGGGCTTTGCCGACATGCGCCGGCTGAAAATCGGCGGCATCGAATCCGATGCCAAGGTCGAATACCTGATGACCAAGGGCGTCACCAACTTCAGGCTCTACGCCAGCGACGCGCAAATCCCGCCCAGACTGATGCTGAAAAAAGACGATCCCAACCACATCGACCTGTGGGTCACCGGCGTGTTCTCAGCCAAGAGCGTCGCCGCCGCAGCCAAGGTCAAGAACCTCAAACAGGTGTTCGTCGTGCGCGAAGAAGACCTTTACCTCGCGTGCAGCCCGCGTACTGCCAAGGCCGACGTCAAAAAACTCGCGGACGCGCTGGCCGCCATGGTCAAGGACGGCTTTGTCAAAAAGACCACCGAGACCTACGAAAAGCGCTTTGCGCAGTAAGCAGCAGCCCGGACGCACCCGCGCAGCTTTATGATGGCGCGGTGCCGCCCCCTCCCTCCCCCGCCGAGCGTGGCACCGCCCTACCGGGCGATGACGGCAAAGACAAGACACCGGGCAGAAGCCCGGTGCCACCGCAGCAGCCGCGCTGGGGGCCGGACAACCCGCACCCGCTC
>CAYLPI010000281.1:1966-3224 GCA_964385505.1 uncultured Bordetella sp. | reverse complement strand
GGCGCTCGTAGTCCTGAAAATAATAGTCGCGCACCAGTTCGCGCTGCGCCGGCGCATGGCGGCACTGCCCTCGGTGAAAACCTTTTTTGGCTGGGGCGCCGAAACGGTGGAGCAGGACGACAGGTGCGCGCGCGTCGGCATTGCCGAGCGTGGTGGCAGCGCGCGCATGCTGCTCGAAGCCGACTATGTCGTTGGTTGCGACGGCGGCCACTCGGTGGTGCGCGAGCAGGCCGGCATTGAGCGCAGCGGCTCCGACTTCGACCAGAAAATGATGCTGGCGGTATTCCGTTCGCGCGAACTGCACGAGGGTCTGGCGCGCTTCCCGGTCAAATCGACCTACACCGTGCTGCACCCCGATCTCAAGGGCTACTGGCAGTTCTTCGGCCGCATTGACGTCGGCGAGAGCTGGTTTTTTCATGCACCGGTGCCGCTTGATACCACCACCGAGAATTTCGACTTTCTCGGCCTGCTGCACCAGGCGGCGGGCTTTGAGTTCGCCTGCGAGTTCGAGCACATCGGCTTCTGGGACTTGCGCGTGGCGGTGGCCGAGCGGTACCAGGCCGGGCGTATCTTCATCGCCGGCGACGCTGCGCACAGCCATCCGCCCTATGGCGGCTTCGGCCTCAACAACGGGCTGGAGGACGCCGCCAATCTTGGCTGGAAGCTCGCGGCAAAACTCGAGGGCTGGGGCGGTGAGGCACTGCTCGCCTCGTACGGCGAAGAGCGGCGGCCGATTTTCAAGGAAACGGCCGAAGACTTCATTGCCGCGCGTATCGAGCAGGACCGGGTGTTCCTCGAGAACTTCAGCCCCGAGCGCGATCGCGCGGCCTTTGAGCAGGCCTGGGCCGAGCGCATGGCCAAGACCAGCGCGCGGGCGCAGGTCTATGAGCCGCACTACGCGGGTTCATCGGTGGTCGCCGGCCCGGCGGGCGCGGTGTGCAGCGCCCACGGCGAACATACCTTCACCGCCCGCACCGGCCATCACCTGCCGCCGCAGTTGCTGTCCTCGGGACGCAATGTGTTCGAGGAACTGGGCAGCGGCTTCACGCTGCTCGCCTTTGGCGTCGGGGACGAAGTTGTCGCCGGCTTTGATGATGCCGCGCGCGCGCTTGGCGTGCCCTTAAAGCTGGTGCGCGACAGCTACGCCGATGGCAGGCTGCAGTACGGCTGCAGGATGATGCTGGTGCGCCCCGACCAGTACGTGGTGTGGTGCGGTGACACCGCGCCCGACCATATTGCTGCGCTGATGGCCAGGGTG
>CAYLPI010000281.1:0-1866 GCA_964385505.1 uncultured Bordetella sp. | reverse complement strand
CAGGGTGCCGGGCAGGCGCCGCTATTTTTTGCGGAATATCACCATGTGTTGCCACGGCAGCACGTTGGCCGTGCGCTCCCATAACAGCGATTGCCGGCCCGCCTCCAGGCGCACCTGTGCTTGGCTCATTTTGTGCAGGGGCCTGATCGGCACCTTGCTGTCTTCAGCGCGGTATTCGACGAACACCACGCGGCCGCCGGGTTTGAGCGACTTGACGATGCTGGCCAGCATTTCGCGCGGGAACTCGAACTCGTGATAGACATCAACCATGATGGCCAGATCAACGCTGGCGGCCGGCAGCATGACATCGGTCTTGCTGCACAGCACCGTTTGAATCTGCGTCAGTCCGCCTTGCTGGCTCAGCTTGTCGATCATGCCGATCATTTGCGGCTGTACGTCCACCGCATAAATCCTGCCGCTTTTGCCGACGTGGCCGGCCATGCGCCGCGCGATATGCCCGGTGCCGGCGCCGATGTCGGCCACCACCATGCCGGGTTTGAGCGCGAGTTCGGCCACCAAGAGGTCGGTGCGCTCCTCCTGCTCGCGCTCATTGCGCTCCAGCCACGCCGCGCCCTGCCAGCCCATCACATGCGATATCTCGCGACCCATGTAGAACTTGCCGATACCATCGATGCTGCCCTTGCCTTCGCGGTAGGGTTCGACGGCGTCGGCGGCAAATGTTGAAGTCACGGGCAGGGTGGTTGTGACGACCAGCGCCAGCAGCGCGAGCAGGCCAGAAAAACGCAAACGCTTCGGCGTCGGTATCATCGGTCGCATACTACCAGCAGCGCCGCAGTGCCATTGCCGCCCCGCCGCTGATTTACAATCTTGCACGGCATTACCCGCCAACCGCCAGCCAACGTAAAGGACAGCACCGCCATGAACATGACCGAGCCCACCGCCGCGCGCATTGCCGAACCGGTGACGCAGCTGCAGATCGACCAGCGCGTGTTCGATCTTTACGACGAGTACTGCCACGGCCGCATCGACCGGCGCGAGTTCCTCGCGCGCTCGGCGGCGCTGGTCGCAGGCGGCCTCATCATGGCGCAGGCCCTGCTGCCGCGTTACGCCCAGGCGCAGACCATTTCGTTTACCGATACGCGCATCAAGGCGCAATACGTCACCTACCCCTCACCCGGTGGCAATTCGGGGCAGATGCGCGGCTACCTGGTGCAGCCGGCGGGGGCGGGGCCTTTTCCGGCGGTGCTGGTCATTCACGAGAACCGCGGCCTCAACCCCTATGTCGAAGACGTGGCGCGCCGCGCCGCCGTCGAGGGCTTTGTCGCCCTCGCGCCCGACGGCCTCTTTCCGGCCGGCGGTTATCCGGGCAACGATGACGACGGCCGTGCACTGCAGGCGGGACTTGATGCGGGCAAGCTGCGCACCGACATGCTCAACAGCGCGCGCTTCCTGAAAACGCACAAGCTGTCCACCGGCAAGCTCGGCGCAACCGGCTTTTGCTGGGGTGGCGGCACCACCAATTTTCTGGCTGCGGAAATGGGCGCAGACCTGCACGCAGGTGTTCCCTATTACGGCGCCGCCGCGCCGACCGCGAGCGTGCCCAAGATCAAGGCGCCACTACTGATCCAGATGGCCGAGAACGATCCTGGCATCAACGGCATGTGGCCCGGCTATGAAGCCGCGCTGAAATCGGCCGGCGTCGCACATCAGGCGCACATCTACCCGGGCACCCAGCACGGTTTTCACAACAACTCGACGCCGCGCTACAGCGAAGCGGCGGCCAAGCTGTCGTGGGAACGCACCGTGGCGTTCTTCAAGAAAAACCTGGTCTGAGAAAGCCGCATTCAGGCCAAGGCCTTGGCGGCAGTTGCAAAAATGAGACCCTGTCATCCCGGGTGAAACGAG
>CAYLPI010000280.1:0-3231 GCA_964385505.1 uncultured Bordetella sp. | reverse complement strand
CCTCATTCCCGCACAGCCCTGCACCGTGACAAACCCATGCATGTCCACGATCTGAAGCCCTGGCAACACCGGCATGTTTTTGATCGCGGTAATGCACTGGCGATGCGCAATACCTGGCGCGTCGCCGCGTTGACGGCCGTTATGATGGTCGGCGAAATCATCGCCGGCTGGATGTTCAATTCCATGGCCCTGCTCGCCGATGGCTGGCATATGAGCACCCATGCCCTTGCCATTGGCTTGACCGGGCTGGCGTATTTTTTATCGCGACGGCTCGCCAACGACGAGCGATTTGCATTCGGCACCTGGAAGATCGAAATTCTGAGCAGTTTCACCAGCGCGCTTTTGCTCGGCGTCGTGGCGATCGCAATGGTGCTCGAGTCGTTCTCAAGGCTGCTGCACCCGGTCAGTATCAGTTTCGACCAGGCGCTTTGGGTGGCAATACTCGGTTTACTGGTCAACGTGCTATCGGCCTGGTTGCTGAGCTCCCCGTCCGGGCACGGCCATGCCCACGACCATGCGCACGGACACGGACACGGGCACGATGATCTCAATCTCAAGGCCGCGTACGTACACGTGGTTACCGATGCCTTTACGTCCGTCCTCGCCATCATTGCACTGCTTGCCGGAAAATACGCCGGATGGTCATGGCTGGACCCGCTCATGGGCGTTGTGGGGGCGGCGGTCATACTGGTCTGGGCCTACCGCCTGATCGGTGAGTCATCCTGCGTCTTGCTCGACCGTGAAATGGATCATCACGTCGTCGCCGAGATCCGGCAGTCGATTGAGGCCGACGGTGACGCCAAGCTCACCGATCTGCATGTCTGGCGCGTTGGCCGCAACCATTACGCCTGCATCGTCTCGCTGGTCGCCGACCAGCCGCTGTTTGCGGACGTCTATCGCAAACGACTGCAGCAACACCACGAACTCGCCCACATTTCGATCGAGGTCAATCCGTGCGCCGGGGCGGCGCCTCAGGCGCGATGAGACTGCCTTCGGCATCGAAGGTCTGCCTGTAGCGTTGCAGAGCCGTTTGATAGGCGGCGTTGCCCGCCAGGTCGGCGCACCGTCGGCCGCGCAGGCGCTCTGTCCGCCCGGCGTTCATCGCCACCGGCCCCAGCCCCTGCAGCAAATTGAGCGCCGCTTCAGGGGCGTTGCACACCAGCACCATGTCGCAGCCGGCGTCAAACGCCGCATTGGCGCGATCAATAATGCCGCCGGCTACGCTCGCCCCTTCCATCGACAGGTCGTCGCTGAAAATCAAACCGTCAAATCCGAGACGCCCGCGCAGGATGTCCTGCAGCCACTTGCGTGAAAACCCCGCCGGGTTCGGGTCCACTGCCGGATAAATCACGTGCGCCGGCATGATGCCGGTCAGTTCGTGCAGGCGTTCGTAGGGAACAAGGTCGGTCGCGGTTATCGCCTCCAATGTCCTGCCATCCACCGGAACGGCAACGTGCGAATCTGCCTGCACGAAACCATGTCCGGGAAAATGTTTGCCGACATTGCCCATGCCGGCCCTGGTGAGGCCGGTGATCAGCGCGCCCGCGAGTTCGGCGATCGCTGCGGGGTCGGCGGAGAACGCCCGATCACCGATGACGCTGCTTTCACCGAAATCGACATCGAGCACCGGCGTAAAGCTCAGGTCCACGCCCAACACCAGCAACTCTGCGGCAAGGATCACACCGATATCCTCTGCCAGGCCAAGAGCCAGATTCCGATCGCGCAGCCAGATATCGCCGAGGCGGCGCATCGGCGGCAAACGCGTGAATCCATCGCGGAAACGCTGCACCCTGCCCCCCTCATGATCAACCGCAATCAGCAGCGAGGGCTGGCGGACGGCCTTGATTTGTGCGGTGAGTTCTGTAATCTGCTGTCGTGATTCGAAGTTGCGTGAAAAAAGAATGACGCCACCGACCAGCGGATGCGCGAGCATGGCCCGCTCCTCATCGGACAACTGGTGTCCGGCGACGTCCAGCATTATTGGCCCCAGCGCGATTTGCTTCATGCACGATCTCCCTGCGAGCGCGCCGTCAGCGCGGTGTCATAAGCCTCATTCGGCACCGTAAAAAGCACGGGCATCACCCGGAAACGCCCGCCTGGCGGGTATTTCCAGCCATCACCCTTCATTTTTTTCATCACCCTCAAGAACCACGAAGGCACCGGCCAGAGTCAGCTCATCGGTCAGACTGACATGGGCGCGACTGATGCCGCGCGCCTGCATCAGTTGCGCCAGCGCGTCCGAGTAACGCAGCACCGGTTTGCCCGAGGGGGCGTTTTCGACGCTGATGTTAAGCCAGTTGACCGGGAAGCGTATGCCGGTTCCCATGGCCTTGGAGAACGCTTCCTTGGCGGCGAAACGCTTGGCCAGCCAGGCCGCCGGCTTCTTGTGACGGCGATAGTGCTCCAGTTCATGCTCGACCAGAATGCGTTTTGCAAAACGATCGCCAAAACGCGCGAGCGCGTTCTCGATGCGGGGAATCTCAACCAGGTCGGTACCTATGCCGATGATCATGCATTGCCCTGGCGGATTGCCTCAAGGTACATGCGGACGGTTTGTGCGAGGCCGAACTCAAGTGCATCGGCGATCAGCGCATGGCCTATCGAAACCTCCAGCACACCCGGTACCGCCGCGAGAAATCCGGGCAGGTTGTCACGATTGAGGTCATGCCCCGCATTGACGGCCAACCCTGTTCGGCCCGCGGCAATTGCAGTGTCGACATACGTTTGCAGTACGCGCGATGCATCCGGCGCGCCGAACGCGGCGGCATAAGGCTCGGTATAGAGCTCGACGCGATCTGCGCCAACGGCGTGCGCCTGCACCATCGCCGCCGGATCAGGGTCCATGAACAGGCTGACGCGCACACCGAGGGCTCGCAATTGGGCAACAACCGGACGCAGGCGCTCGCCGTCCCGTGCAAGGTCCCAGCCATGATCCGAGGTAAAGGCGCCGGTTTCATCCGGGACCAGGGTGCATTGTTGTGGCCGGACTTGATGCGCAAACTCGAGCAGACCATGGAAAGGGTTGCCCTCGATATTGAACTCAGCGCCCGGCCATTCGTGCAGGACCGCCGCCAGTTCCGCCACATCGTGCGAGCGCATATGCCTGCCGTCAGGGCGCGGGTGGATGGTGATGCCCTGCGCACCGGCGCCCAGTGCGATACGGGCGGCACGGGTGACGCTGGGGATCCCCAGCGCGCGCGTATTGCGGACGAGGGCGATCTTGTTCAGATT
>CAYLPI010000279.1:0-3235 GCA_964385505.1 uncultured Bordetella sp. | reverse complement strand
TGCTGGTGATTTACGGCAGCCTGCATCCGTTCTCCGGCTGGGCGGATCGCGGCGCCGCGCCGTTCGCCTTTCTGTCGGCACACTGGCCGCGTTACGTCACCGCCTTCGACCTCGCCGCCAATGTGCTCGCCTATGCGCCACTCGGCCTGCTCGCCGCGCTCGCGCTCTACCCGCTCGCACGCGGCGCACTGGCGGTGGTGCTGGCGGCCCTCGCCGGCATCCTGCTATCGGTGGCAATGGAAACCCTGCAGACCTATCTGCCGGCGCGCATTCCGTCCAACCTCGATGTGTTGTCCAACGGCGCCGGGGCGCTGGCCGGCGCGCTGGCCGGCGCACTAATGGCACCGCGCCTGTTGCACGAGAGCCCCTTGCTCGCGCTGCGCCAGCGCTGGTTCGTCGGCGGCCGCCGCACCGACCTCGGCCTGACGCTGCTCGGGCTATGGCTGTTTACCCAGCTCGACCCGGAGACACTGCTGTTTGGCGTCGGCGACCTGCGCAACCTGTTTCAGGAATCACCCTCGCTGCTCTACCCGGCCGACATGTTCATTCGCATCGAGGCGGCGGTGGCTGCCTGCAACCTGGTGGCGGCGGCGCTGTTCGCCGCCGCGCTGGCGATGCCGGGCCGGCCGGTGCGTGCGCTGCTGGCGACGCTGCTCGCGCTGGCGCTGCTGGTGCGCGCCATTGCCTTTGGTGTGCTGTTCAATCCAGCCTCGGCCCTCGCCTGGCTGACGCCGGGCGCGCTGATCGGTATCGCCCTCGGCCTGGTCGTCGCGATGATCGCAGTTGCGCTGCCGCGCGCGTTCAAGCTGGCGCTCGCCGGCATGGCGCTGATGGCGGCCACCGCCCTCGTCAACCTGGCGCCGGCCAATCCGTATCTGGCGCAATCACTGCAGGTCTGGCCGCAGGGCAATTTCCTCAATTTCAACGGCCTCACCCACCTGGTATCGAGCCTGTGGCCGTTTGCCGCCCTTGCCTACCTGCTGCTGGCGGCGGCCAACCGGCCTGAAAGCGGCGCCAGCAGTTAAAATAGCGATATTCCAAACCATGTCGTCACGGTCAATCTCCATGAGTTTTTACGCCCATCACGTGTTTTTTTGCTGTAACCAGCGCAACAACGGCGAAGCCTGCTGCGAAGACCACAAGGCGAGCGAGATGCGCGCCTACGCCAAAGACAAGGTCAAGGCGCTCAAGCTCTCGGGAGAGGGCAAGGTGCGCATCAACCAGGCCGGTTGCCTTGATCGCTGTGAACTCGGGCCGGTGATGGTGGTCTACCCGGGCGAGACCTGGTACACCTACGTCGACACGGCCGATATCGACGAAATCGTCGAAGAGCACCTCAAGAACGGCCGCGTGGTCGAACGCCTGAAGGTGTAGCCCGGGTGACCCGCAGAAAATCGAATAGCCCGCACCACAGAGAACACCAAGAACACCAAGAAAACCTAGAAAGACGCCAAGATGAAAACTCCGCTTTTCTCTGTGCCCTCTGTGGTGAACAGCTTTTATTCCTTGAACGGTTGACAGCTTAATGCCCGCGCAGGAACGCCTGCTGCTCGACGGAGCGGCCGGGCCCATAGAAACGGTCATCGACCATCCTGATGAAGCCGTCGCGCCAATACCGCACGGACCGCGCGGCATCGCCCTTGTCGCCCATCCGCATCCGCTGTTTGGCGGCAATCTCGACAACAAGGTGGCGCAGACGCTGTCGCGCACCTTCACCGAGTTGGGCTATATCGCAGTGCGGCCGAATTTTCGCGGCGTCGGCGCCTCGGCCGGCGGACATGACCACGGCAACGGCGAGGCCGACGACATGGCGGCGGTGGTGACACAGGTGCGTGACCGCTGCGGTGACCTGCCCCTCGCACTGGCCGGGTTTTCATTTGGCGCTTTTGTGCAGACCCATGTCGCCAGGCGCGTCACGCCGGAGCGCATGGTGCTGATCGGCCTCGCCGCGGGCCTTGTCGCCGCCGGCCGTAGCTACGCGCTCGACACGGTGCCGGCCGACACCATCATCATCCACGGCGAAAACGACGGGACGGTGCCGCTCGCCAATGTGCTGGCGTGGGCGCAGCCGCAGGACCTGCCGGTGGTGGTGATTGCCGGCGCCGATCATTTTTTTCACCGCCGCCTGCACATCATCCGCAACATCATCAAGGGCCAGTGGCGTTGAACGCGCGCACACCCGGCGCGAGCGCTGAGAGCGGCGTGGCCGGCGTGATCACCGCCGCAAGCGCGCTCGCCCCCATTCTGAAGGTTGACAATCTGCGCAAATCCTACGGCGCGCAGGAAGTCGTCGCCGGGCTGTCATTTGCGCTGCGCCCGGGCGAGTGTTACGGCCTGCTCGGCCCCAACGGTGCGGGCAAGACCACCACCATGCGCCTGTGCCTCGGGCTGAGCGCACCGGACTCGGGCAGCATCAGCCTGGTCGGCAGACCGGTGCCGCAACAGGCACGCGCCGCACGGCTGCGGGTCGGCGTGGTGCCGCAACTGGATAACCTCGACCCGGATTTCACCGTGGCCGAGAACCTGCTCGTCTATGGCCGTTACTTCGGCATGAGCGACGCGGCGATCCGCGCACGCATTCCGGACCTGCTCGAATTTGCCGGCCTCGGTGCGCGCGGCGATGCCCACATCAACACGCTCTCTGGCGGCATGAAGCGCCGCCTGACCCTTGCCCGCGCCCTCGTCAACGACCCCGACCTGGTGTTCATGGACGAGCCGACCACCGGCCTCGACCCGCAGGCGCGCCACCTCATCTGGGAGCGGCTGCGCCGGCTGCTGGCGCAGGGCAAGACGCTGCTGCTATCGACGCACTTCATGGAAGAGGCCGAGCGCCTGTGCACGCGCCTCGCCATCATGGACCACGGCCGCATCGTCACCGAGGGCAGTCCGGCCGAGCTGATCGCCGCACACATCGAATCGCAGGTGGTCGAGGTACACGGCGACGGCATCGAGGACTGGGCCGGCGTGGCCCGCAGGCTCGCATCGCGCGTCGAAATTTCGGGCGAGACGGTGTTCTGCTATGCGCGCGACGCGCAGCCGCTGCTCGATGACCTTGCCACGTACCCGGCGCTGCGTTACCTGCACCGCCCCGCCAACCTCGAAGATGTGTTCCTCAAGCTCACCGGCAGGGAATTGCGTGATTAAAGGCGCGATTGAAGCGCCGGCGCACAGCGGCAGGGCATTGCAGGCGCGGCGAATCAATCCCGTCGCGTGCGCGATGCCGGCCGCATCGCAA
>CAYLPI010000278.1:0-3268 GCA_964385505.1 uncultured Bordetella sp. | reverse complement strand
GCGCGGAGTCTAGCAGATGCGAATCCCTATTGAAGGCTGGGCGGGCACGTCGTTCGCCTTGAACGTCAGGCCCGGGCGCTCACGCCATTTCTTCGCGTCGATTCATGCACGCGTCGTCGCGCTCAGATTCGAGGTGTCCAGGCGGGCGTGCCGTGACGGTTACGCGGCGGCATGCCCAGGGCACTAGGCCCAGCGCCTTCGGCCGGCTCGAGGCGGATCCCGAGGCTGCGCAGAACAGCATGACGTGCGTCCGAGGGACCGGATCCACTCGTCCGTGGGCTCGAGACCTACGGGGAATCGGCCCGAACCGCTACCCTCTGTCGGGGGTCATCCGCTTGGAGTTCCTATCCCCTGAGTCGCCCCGAACATCCACGCCCATGTGCTACTTCCCACGCTCCGAACTGTGTTCGTTTCGTCCGCTCCGCACGCTCAGTCACGGCGGTCGAGTGCTGCGAGTTGGGACCCATGCATACCGCGGGGCCGTCCTCCTTGCGCTGCTCGCTTTGGCCACGCTTTCCACGCAGTCCCGCGCGTCTCCACTTCGTTCCTTGATAGTGCAGGATCAGAAGAAGCCTGCGGCTCCCCCCGAGCCCGAGCGCACAGCGATCCTCAAGCGACTCCAGAAAACCTTCAAGGCTGACTACTCGCGGACGGACCGGGAGGGTCGGCGTGCACTAGCCGCGAAGCTGCTCCAATTTGCGGAAGGTGATGAGCTCCGGCCAGACAGCGGTGATCCCGAGGTCGTCGCGCAGTACTACGTCGTGCTCGACCAGACCCGGTGGGCTTGTCTCGAGGGTCAGGATCTGCTTGGAGCGTTTGATGCGGTCGACAGACTCGCTTCGGACTTCCATATCGATGCTGAAACACTGAAGCACGCTGCCGCATGCCAGGCTGCGCCGACGTTGCACCTTGCACCGGATGAGTCAGCAGCAGTTGACGCCGTGGTCGAGATCATCGAGGGCCACATCGAAGCCGGCCGTTACAGTAAGGCTGCACAGCTGTACGGCGAGACCGAGAAATACCGCGTTAAGATCAAGGGCAACGATCTCCTTCCACGCTTTCGCCGCGGACGGCTCTTGATTGAGGAGCATGACCTGTACTCCGTCGCGCATAGCGCTCTCGAGACCAAGAAGGAAGCTGCGATGCTGGACGAACTCCGCACCGTGGGGCTGTACCTCTGCCTCGCACAGGGCAAGTTCGAGGCGGGACTCGCGATTCTAGAGCGTTGCAACGATCCGCTCCTTCTGGGGATCGTTGCCAAGGAAAAGACCGGGGGCCCCAACGCGAAGGGGCGCAAGGAGCTGGGCGCCGAGTGGCGACAGTTGTCGACCACACTCGCTGGGGCCAGCAAGGTTCGGGCGCTCGTGCGGGCGCAGCGCTGGTGCAATGCGGCACTTGCCGAGTTGAAAGGCCTGGATGTCAGAGAGGCCCAGAATCTCCTCGCGGAGATCGATGCCGCGCTCGAGAGTGAACCCGTACTGGCGGGACTTCCGGCCGTGACGGCGCCTCCAGTACCCAAGGTCAGTCCGTTCGAAATCGGTGTGATGTACTCGGGATACGCCGAAGAGAGCATCCAAGGCAAGTTGGTTCGCTACGACTTCAAGTTGAAGCTGATGTCGATTGACGCGACGAACGGAGGGATCCTGGGCCAGATCACCTGGACCTCGAACGCGACTGGAACGCACACGATCGAGGGTAGGCTGGGACTCACATCGAGCCCCGTGTTGCTGTCATTTAAGGAGACCGCGGTGGTCGTGGAGGGAACTGCGGGACTCAACAACGAGTACTCATTCCAGCTCCCCACCTCACGCGCACCGGTGGCCGAGTTGACCGGCTCCTGGAAGGAGGAGAAGCTAGGTGTGAGAGGGTCGGCTTTGCTCCGGCTGCGCCCCGCCCAGTTGGAAAAGTCGCGCCCGACCAAGGCCCCCAAGCTCGCACGGCTCGAATCAGCGCCGCAGGACGTGCAACGCGCGATCCAGGACGGGCTTCGCTGGCTCGTTCGCCACCAGAATGAGGACGGCTCTTGGAGTGCCGCGACACTTGCGGATCGTTGCGCGAGCGATAACCCCAGCTACAAGCCCAAGAAAGCCTACCGGCATGTGTACGACAGCGGCTCGACTGGGCTCGCGCTGCTCGCCTTCATGCGTTTCGGTTTAAGCGACGAGTCCAAGGCCGAAATCGTTGACACCTCAATCGGGCGGCGGCACTCTATCGGTGAGATAGTTCGCAAAGGCCTTGCATCTCTCATCGCGCAGAGACAGGACGACGGGTCCTTCACGGCCGATAGGGCGTTCATGTACAACGAGGCCATAGCCGCGATGGCGTTGGTCGAGGCTCATGCGGCGGCGAGCGACGACCGCTGGCGCGATGCAGCGCAGAATGCGCTGGACTACCTTCAGGCTGCGCAGCGGCCGCACCCCAACCCCGACGGCGTGGAGCGACTCTGGGGCTGGCGGTACGCCTCGCGTCAGGAATTGCAGCCTCCAAGCGGGAAGGACGCCGACGCGCAGCGGGAGCTCTACGACGCGGATACGTCCGTAACGGCCTGGTGCATCACGGCGCTGAGGGCGGGGGCCGACGCTGGACTCAAAGTTGACCAGCGCAGTCTCGAAGGTGGGCTGGATTTCGTGCGACACGTCACTCAAGTCGGCGGAGATGGATTACCCACGGGTCTTGTCGGCTACCTGGATGCTAAGGGTGCTGGTGCGAAGGTCACAGGGACGCACGACGACTACATCTATCACCCCGCAGTGATGTCGGCCCTCGCCGTGTGCATCCAGAACGCTGCATCGAACACGATCGACGAGGCTTTTCTTCTCGCAGCGGCTAACCAAGTCGTCAAGGACCTCCCGAGTGTCAGCAGGGACAAACTCTCGGTCGATTACTACTATTGGTACAATGCGACAAGAGCGTTGCGCGCTCTTGCGAACCCCAAGGCACGCCGAGTCATGGAGAAATGCTGGGCGCCTTGGAGCGCGCCGACACGCGAGGCGCTCCTCGCGCTTCAAGACCGCACCGACCGTTCGTGCACAAATGGCGGCTGGATCACCCTCGACCGCTGGGGGCATGGCCATTCAGGGCCAATCTACACTACAGCGCTCGCAGTGCTCACGCTCGAGAGCATGTACACGGCGCCTTAGCAGCCCGTGGTGCAAGCGCCCGTTTCGGCGAAGCGGTTCATGCGGCGTACCCGTTCACGGGTCGTTGGTGGTTCGTAAGCGTCCGGAGGCGTTTTGCAGCGCGCGCTGGCGATGTCGGGGTGGAGCTG
>CAYLPI010000277.1:0-3296 GCA_964385505.1 uncultured Bordetella sp. | reverse complement strand
CCGGCGCACAACAGGGCAGGGTGGCGCTGCGCGCGGTCAAGGTCGGCGAATACCGCGAGGGCGCGGTGACCATCACCTCCGGCCTCGCCGGCGGCGAGCTGGTGGTGAGCGCGGGCGTGCACAAACTGGTGGCGGGGCAGGTGGTCAGGCCCGCCGCTGTGGCCAGCACGGCGCCGGCCGCCGCGGCGCCGGCGACCGCGGCGAAATAGGCGCAGGCAGGCGCGGCTCGCCTTGGGGCATTTCAATCTCTCCGAATGGGCGCTGGGCCACCGCGGCCTGGTGCTGTATTTCATGCTCGCGCTGGCGGTCATGGGCGTGTTCTCCTATGACCGCCTCGGCCAGTCCGAGGACCCGCCCTTCACCTTCAAGGTGATGGTGGTGCGCACGCTGTGGCCGGGAGCCACGGCGCGCGAAGTCGCCGAGCAGGTCACCGGGCGAATCGAAAAAAAGCTGCAGGAAGCGCCGTATGTCGATGTGATTCGCAGCTACTCCAAGCCGGGCGAATCGCTGGTGTTTTTTCTCGCCAAGGACTCGACCCCGCCGGCCGAGGTGCCCGACCTCTGGTACCAGGTGCGAAAGAAAGTCGGCGACATCACGCAGACCCTGCCCGCCGGCGTGCAGGGGCCGTTTTTCAACGATGAGTTCGGCGACACCTTCGGCAACATCTACGCGCTGACCGGCGACGGTTTCGACTATGCCAGCCTGAAAAAGCACGCCGACCATGTGCGCTCGGAACTGTTGCGACTGCCCGGCGTTGCCAAGGTCGAGTTCTTCGGCGAGCAGGAAGAAAAAATCTTCATCGAAATATCCAACGCCAAACTCGCCAACCTCGGCATCGATCCGCAGACCATTTTCGCCACGCTGCAAAAGGAGAACGCGCTCGCGCCCTCGGGCTCCTTCGAGACCGCAAGCGACCGCGTGTTCCTGCGCGTGTCGGGCGAGTTTCGCTCGCCCGAGGCGATTGGCGAGGTGTCGCTGCGCGCCAACGGCCGCCTGATCCGCCTTGGCGACATCGCGCGCATCACCCGCGGCTATGCCGACCCGCCGGTGTCGAAGATGCGCTTTCGCGGTGAGGAGGCCTTCGGTATCGGCGTTTCCATGGCGAGGGGCGGCGACATTCTTGAACTGGGACGCCTGCTTGAGCGTGAAACCAGGCGCATCCAGACGGCCCTGCCGGTGGGAGTGGAGCTGCACCAGGTGTCCAACCAGCCCGACTCGGTCAAGCGCTCGATTCGCGAATTCCTGCGCACCCTCGCCGAGGCGGTGGTCATCGTGCTCGCGGTGAGCCTGTTGTCGCTCGGGCTGCGCACCGGTTTCGTGGTTGCTCTGTCCATCCCGCTGGTGCTAGCCATCACCTTTTTGTTCATGAGCATCCTCGATGTCGGCCTGCACAAGATTTCCCTGGGCGCGTTGATCCTCGCGCTCGGACTGCTGGTAGATGACGCCATCATCGCCGTCGAAATGATGGCGCGCAAAATGGAAGAGGGCTGGGACCGCGTGCGTGCGGCAAGTTTCGCCTACACCTCGACGGCGATGCCCATGCTGACCGGCACGCTGGTGACCGCGGCGGGCTTCCTGCCCATCGCCACGGCGGCCTCCGCCACCGGTGAATACACCCGTTCGATTTTTCAGGTTACGGTGATCGCGCTGCTGGTGTCCTGGGTGGCGGCGGTGGTGTTCATTCCCTACCTCGGCTACAAGCTGCTGCCCGATTTCAAGCGCGGCGAACATGCCGATCCGGGCGCAGCCGGGCGCGCGCTTTACGACAAACCGTTTTACCGGCGTTTTCGCGCCCTGGTTGACTGGTGCGTCGCCTGGCGCAAGTCGGTCATTGCCTTCACGCTGTTGCTGTTCGGGCTGTCAGTGGCCGGCTTCGGCATGGTGCAGCAGCAGTTCTTCCCCGACTCGACGCGGCTCGAACTGGTGGTGGACCTGCGCCTTGCCGAGGGATCGTCTTACGCCGCCACCGAGGCCGAGGCGAAAAAGCTCGAGCGCATCCTCTCCAGGGAGGAGGGCATAGACAACTACGTCAGCTACGTTGGCAACGGCAGTCCGCGCTTTTACCTGCCGCTCGACCAGCAACTGGCCAATACCAATTTCGCGCAGTTCGTGATCCTGACCAAGGGGCAGTCCGAGCGCGAGGCGCTGCGCAGCAAGCTGATCCGGCTGTTCGAGGATGACTTCCCGGCGGTCAGGGCGGCCGTCAACCGGCTCGAGAACGGTCCGCCGGTCGGTTTCCCGGTGCAGTTCCGCGTCTCCGGCGAAGACATCGCGACAGTGCGCACGCACGCGGCGCAGGTGGCCGCGATCATGCGCGCGAACCCCAATCTGCAGAACGTGCAGTACGACTGGGACGAACCGTCCAAGGTGATCAAGCTCGACATCGACCAGAACAAGGCGCGCCTGCTCGGTATCTCGTCGCAGGAGCTGTCGAGCTTCATCAACACCTCGCTCAAGGGCTACAGCGTCACCTATTTTCGCGAACGCGACAGACTGGTCGAGGTTCTGCTGCGTGGCGCCGAACAGGAACGCGCAAAGCTCTCCATGCTGGGCAACCTCGCCATCCCCACGCCCTCGGGCAAAGCCGTGCCGCTGTCGCAGATCGCCACCATCCGCTACGGCTTCGAGGAGGGCATCATCTGGCGGCGCAACCGCCTGCCCACGGTCACCGTCAGGGCCAATGTATACGGCGCCATCCAGGCGCCGGCTGTCACCGCCCAGGTTGAGCCCAGGCTCGAGGGCGTTCGCGCCGCGCTGCCGGCCGGGTATTTGCTCGAGACCGGCGGCGCGGTCGAGGACAGCGCCAAGGGCAGCAAGTCGGTCGCCGCAGGCGTGCCGCTGTTCCTCGTCGTGGTCTTTACCGTGCTGATGGTGCAGTTGCAAAGTTTCCAGCGCGTGCTGCTGGTGGTGCTGACCGCGCCGCTGGGGCTGATCGGTGTCACGCTGGCGCTGCTGGTGTTCAACGTGCCTTTCGGTTTTGTCGCCATGCTGGGCACCATCGCCCTCTCGGGCATGATCATGCGCAACTCGGTCATCCTGGTCGATCAGATCGAGCAGGACATCGCCGCCGGCCACCCGCCCTGGACCGCCATCGTCGAATCGACGGTGCGGCGCTTTCGCCCCATCGTGCTGACCGCGGCAGCGGCGGTGCTGGCGATGATTCCGCTGACGCGTAGCGCCTTCTTCGGACCGATGGCGGTGGCCATCATGGGCGGCCTCGTGGTGGCGACCGCGCTGACGCTGCTGTTCCTGCCGGCCTTGTACGCCGCCTGGTTCAGGGTGAGACGTCCACCGGC
>CAYLPI010000276.1:1802-3296 GCA_964385505.1 uncultured Bordetella sp. | reverse complement strand
TATTGGCGCGTTCCGGGCTCAGACCGACGCCAGCACATGCCGCGCCATGTCCATGCGCGTGCAAATCCACACGTCGTCGTGCTGCTTGGCGCGCTCGATGATGGCCTCATAGACCCAGGCGCCCGAGGGCCGGCCGAAGACGTGGGTGTGCGCCGTCACGTCCAGCATCAGCGGCACTGTCTCGTGTTCGCGATAGGCCTTGAAGATATCGTCGAAGGTCTGCAGCAATTCGCCCGGCGAGCGGCCGTAGCGAATGCAAAACGGCAGGTCGTTGACGTCCATGGTCAGCGGAATACCGACAATGCGCCGCTCACCGAAGCTGCTGACATAGGGCCGGTCGTCGTCATTGCAGTCGCCGTGGTGGACAAAACCGGCCTCTGCCAGCAGCCGCGGCGTGGCGAGGCTGCCGGTACCGCGTGGACTGATCCAGCCCTGCGAACCCGCGCCAGTGGCTTTTTTCAGCGCGTCCTGGTTGCGCTGGATGTTCTTGATCTCGTCTTCCTCGTTGAAGTAGGCCGGAATGACATCCATGCCCCAGGAATGGGCGATGACCTCGTGCCCGCGACGCATCACGTCGGCGACCGATTCGGGGTAGCGCTCGGCCAGCACGCCGTTGAGCATGACGCTGGCCTTGATGCCCTGCCGGTCGGCGATGTCGAGCAGACGCTTGATGCCGCGCACCGCGCCAAAACTTGCCCAGGAGTGTGCATTGGTGTCAAAGAAGCCCGGCTTCAACACATTGCCCATCGGCCCGATGCCGGGCGCCTCGCCGTCCGACCACGCCTCATAGGCGATATTGAATATCACCGCGACACGCTTGCCGCCTGGCCAGCGAAAGTCATCGGCAAGACGCGTGATGTTCGACTCGACCTGTGCTGGGGCCATGAGACCTTCCTCCTTCAGCGCGCCGGTTGGCCGGGGCTTCATTGTGTTCGATTGGGTCCGATAGTTATTCGGGTTTGCGCTGCCGGCACCCCGGCTACGGCCGCGGCGCATCGTACCGTATTTTTTGCAGCCATGCCCCGCTTCGACGGCTTGCCGCGCGTTTCATTACACGCCATCGCATCGCGGCAAAGCAGGCAGCACGCCTTGACAATCCACCCGCGGCAAATGAAGATGAACTTGTTCGAAAACAGGCGACGCCAAGCGTCCAACCCGGAGCACCCGACCCGGCCCGCCGCAGCGCGGCGACACCAACTTCCATGCCATGACCAAGCTGCTCATCCTGCTCACCCTGCCGGAAAAAATACGCCAGCAGTACCGCGACGGCATTCGTGCCGCGTTTCCCGCTCTCGATGTGCAGGTCGCGGACCACCACAGTCGCGTAGCGCCCTTTATCGCCGAGGCCGAGATTCTCGCCACCTTCGGCCCGATGATGGCCGACGCGGTGCCCGCCGGCGCGCCGGTATCCGAAGCCGCCATTGCCGAACAGACCGGACACGGTTTCGGCAGCGAGCAAGGCTTGTTCATGTGCGTCTCGGGCCCGGTCGGCAC
>CAYLPI010000276.1:0-1792 GCA_964385505.1 uncultured Bordetella sp. | reverse complement strand
GTGCCGGTGTTCGCCAACCGCCACCTGCAAAACCGCGTCATTGAAGCCGGCGACCAGTTCACGCTGCTGATCGAGAACAACGGGCCGGGCGGCTTTTACACCGAAATCGGCCGCACCTGCGTATTGGGCAAGGCCTCCCAGGAAATGCGCGACGAATTCGATTTCGTCATCCAGGCGCAGCAATTCACCACCAGCCTGCTCAAACCCGGCGCGGCGCCCAGAGAAGTCTGGGAGGCCTGCAACCAGTACATGCGCGAACACGGCCGGCCCGGGGAAAAGCGCCTGCACTGCCACGGCCAGGGCTACGACATGGTTGAGCGACCGTTGCTGCGTTTTGACGAAACCATGCCGCTCGCCGCCAACATGGTGTTGTCGGCCCACCCGACTTATGTGACTGAGCGCACCTACAACTGGTGTTGCGACAATTTTCTGCTTGGCGCCGGCGGCGTGACCGAGCGTCTGCACCAGTTTCCGCAACGGATTTTCGAACTTGACTGAGGCATGAAGACCACGCGTAAGCCGCGACAGGAGGCCCCCGCGCCGGAGTTGGGCCGACGCGAACAGAACAAGCTCGACAAGGCCGAACGCATTCGCGCCGCAGCGAGCAGCCTGTTCGAGACGCATGGTTACGGGCCGGCAACGCTGCGCCAGATCGCGCGCCGCGCCCATGTCGGCCTCGGCACGCTGTTCAACTACGCCGCAGACAAGCGCGACCTGATTTTCCTGATTTTCAACGAAGAACTGGGCGAATTGACGGCATCGGCGCTGTCCGCCCCGCGCAGCGGCGGCCTGATCGGGCAACTGATGGCAATCTACCGCCGGCACTACGACTATTTCGGCGCGCGACCGGAGCTCTCGCGCATCCTGCTGCAGGAGTTGACGTTTTATTCATCGGGCAAACAGTCCGAGGCGTTTTTGCAGACGCGGCGCACGCTGATATCGGGCATCGGGACGATCGTCGCCGATGCCCAGCGCAGCGGCGAAATCAGCGATCAGGAAGACGCGCGATTCATCGCGCGCAGCCTGTTTTTCAGTTATTCGGCGGCGATCCGCTGGTGGATCGCCGGCCCGCAGCCCAGGGTCAAGGCCGGGCTCGCCGACCTGCAGCGCGTGCTCGAACTGCAGGTGCGCGGCCTGGCGCCGGAAGAGAAAATAAAACGCAAATCACGGCGTATCGCCTAGTCTTACTGTGTCGGCTGCGGCGGGTGCGCGACCCGGTGGCGAAGCCGCAGATTGTGAAGCGCGTGAACCGCGTCGAGCAGGGCAACTTCGGCGATCACAAATTCTGCCGCGATGGCGTATGGGAACTGCACCGATGTTGGCGCCGGTTAGCGCGTCTTTTACGCGCAAGCCCGGACCCAGCTCGTGCTGTTGCTGGCGGGTGGCGACAAAAAATCGCAGGACACGGACATCGAACGCGCGCTACGGCACTGGTAGGACTGGCAACGGAGGACATGACATGAAAGACCGCGCACACGACGAATCCATGGCCGACCTCTTCCGCGAGGACCCGGCCTTCGCCACGCATTACCTTAACAACGTGCGCGAAGAGGGCAACCAGGCCGACCTCATGGTCGCGCTGCGCCAGGTGGCGCAGGCGTTTGGCGGCGTACCCGCGGTTGCCGAAAAAGCGAAGCTCAACGCCGCGCAGCTTTATCGCACGCTGTCGGCCGGGGCAATCCGGAACTGCGCAGTCTGACGGCCGTGCTCAAGGCCACGGGCATGCGCCTTGCCGTGCAGCCGATGCCCTCGCAAACCCGCTATTCGGCCTTCACCCCTGCCGCGGCAATCA
>CAYLPI010000275.1:0-3337 GCA_964385505.1 uncultured Bordetella sp. | reverse complement strand
CGGGGAAGAAGTTGATGATGCGGTCCAGCGCCTGGTTGGCGCTGTTGGCGTGCAGCGTGCCGATGGCAAGGTGACCGGTTTCGGCGAAGGCCACGGCGTGTTCCATGGTCTCGCGCGCACGGATCTCACCGATCAGGATGACGTCCGGCGCCTGGCGCAGGGTGTTGTGCAGCGCCGATTCCCAGGAGAGCGTGTCCACGCCGACCTCGCGCTGGGTGATCAGCGAATTGATGTGCGGGTGGGTGTATTCGATCGGGTCTTCGATGGTGATGATGTGGCCGTAATGATTTTCGTTGCGGTAGCCGATCATCGCCGCAAGCGTGGTCGATTTGCCCGAGCCGGTGCCGCCGACCATGATGACCAGGCCACGCTTGGACATGATGACGTCCTTCAACACCGGTGGAATCTTCAGGTCCTCGAACTTCGGGATGCTGGTGGTGATGACACGCAACACCATGCCCATGTGACTTTGCTGCACGAAGGCGTTGACGCGGAAGCGCCCGATGCCGGCCGGCGCGATGGCGAAGTTGCACTCCTTGGTGCCCTCGAATTCGGCCGCCTGCTTGTCGTTCATGATGGCGCGGCACAACTCCGCGGTGTGCTGGCCGGTCAGCGCCTGGTTGGACACCGGCGTCATCTTGCCGTCAATCTTGAAAGCCGGCGGAAAGCCCACCGTGATGAACAGGTCGGAACCCTTTTTCTGCAGCAACAGCCGCAGCAGGTCGTACATGAATTTGGTTGCCTGTTCTTTTTCCATGGTGCTCGCTCCCGATACTGTTGTAACGCGTGCCGCCCGTTGCCGCTGACTTAGCCGGCGAAGTTGTCCTTGTTGGCCGCCTTGCCACGCGCCTCGGCGACCGAAATGATGTTGCGCTTGATCAGATCCTGCAGATTCTGGTCCAGCGTCTGCATGCCGAACTGCGCGCCGGTCTGGATGGCCGAGTACATCTGGGCGATCTTGTTCTCGCGGATCAGGTTGCGGATGGCCGGCGTGCCGACCATGATTTCGTGCGCGGCGGCGCGGCCGCTGCCGTCCTTGGTCTTGCACAGCGTCTGCGAAATGATGGCGCGAATGGACTCGGAGATCATCGCGCGGATCATTTCCTTTTCCGCCGCCGGGAACACGTCAACGATACGATCGATGGTCTTTGCCGCCGAGGAGGTGTGCAGCGTGCCGAAGACCAGGTGGCCGGTTTCGGCGCCGGAGAGTGCGAGGCGGATGGTTTCAAGGTCGCGCATCTCGCCGACCAGGATGACGTCGGGGTCCTGGCGCAGCGCCGAGCGCAGCGCGTTGGAGAACGACAGCGTGTGAGGGCCGACCTCGCGCTGGTTGATCAGGCACTTCTTTGATTCGTGCACGAACTCGATCGGGTCCTCGATGGTGAGGATGTGGCCCTCTTCGTTTTCGTTCTTGTGGTTGACCATCGCGGCGAGGGTGGTCGACTTGCCCGAACCGGTCGGGCCGGTGACGAGCACCACGCCGCGCGGCTGGTCGGCGAGGTTGGCGAAAATCTTCGGCGCCTTGAGGTCCTCGAGCGAAAGGATTTTTGACGGGATGGTCCGCATCACCGCCGCGGCGCCGCGATTCTGCACAAAGGCGTTGACGCGAAAGCGCGCGAGGCCGGGTATCGCGAACGAGAAGTCGCACTCGAGGTTTTCCTCGTAGGCCTTGCGCTGGCCGTCGTTCATTATGTCGTAAATCATGCCGTGCACGTCGGTGTGGTCCATCGGCGGCAGGTTGATGCGCTTGATGTCCCCGTGCACGCGGATCATCGGCGGCAGGCCCGAGGACAGGTGCAGGTCGGAGGCCTTGTTCTTGACGACGAAGGCGAGCAGCTCGGAGATATCCATATATATATTTATCCTGACGTTTGGTACGATGCCTTCGGTACGGATTGGACGGCATCCGTTCCCTGCTAGATGTCGCCCGCCTTGATGTTGCGTTACTGCTGCGGGAATCCGGTTTCAGGCTGATTTCATTGCATGGAATCGCCTTATGATAGCGCCTTTTCGTGCGGGAATTATGGCAACAATCCAAAGCAACCTGCAAGCCGTGAACGCGCGCATCGCGGCGGCCTGCGCCGCCGCCGGACGCGACCGGGCAAGCGTGCAACTGGTGGCCGTGAGCAAGACCTGGACGGCGGCTGCGGTGCAGGAAGCCGCCGCAGCGGGCCAGGTCGAATTTGGCGAAAACTACCTGCAGGAAGCCCTTGATAAAATCGCCGCATTGTCCGCGCTGCACCTGCGCTGGCATTTCATCGGACCCCTGCAAAGCAACAAGACGCGGCCGGTGGCCGAGCATTTTGACTGGGTGCACAGCGTGGACCGTGAAAAAATCGCCGAACGCCTGAGCGCGCAACGCCCTGAGAGCCTGGCCGCACTGAATGTGTGCATACAGGTCAATATCAGCGGCGAGGCGTCAAAAAACGGCGTCGCGCCCGAGGCCCTTGCGCCGCTGGCGCGCCAGGTGGCGCGCATGCCGCGACTGCGGCTGCGCGGCCTGATGAGCGTGCCCGAGCCGACCGCCGACGAAGCGCTGTCGCGCCGCCGCTTCGCCAGCCTGCGCGGCCTCCTCGATGAGCTCAAGCGCGACGGCCTTGTGGTCGATACGCTGTCCATGGGCATGACCGCCGACCTCGAAGCGGCCATTCTTGAAGGCGCGACCATGGTGCGCGTCGGCACGGCGATTTTCGGCGAACGACAATAAACCCCGGGATACTGGACACGACATGAATATCACCTTCATCGGCGGCGGCAACATGGCCAGCGCCATCATCGGCGGACTCAAGGCAAAGCTCGGGGGCGCAGCGACCATCCGCGTAGCCGAGCCACACGCCGCGGCGCGCACCCGCCTCGAAACCGAGTTCGGCGTGGCCTGTTTTGAATCGGCGTCTGCGGCGGCGCCCTTTGCCGTTGACGAGCTGGTGGTCATTGCGGTCAAGCCGCAGAACATGCGCGAAGCGGCGCTCGCGCTGGCGCCGCACCTCAGGCCAGAGCAGATGGTGTTGTCGGTTGCCGCCGGCACCCGCCTCACCGACCTCGAGCGCTGGCTGGGCGGTCACAAGCTGCTGTCACGCTGCATGCCCAACACGCCGGCGCTGATCGGCGCCGGCATCAGCGGGCTGTACGCCCGCCCCGAAGCAACGACGGAGCAACGCGCGCTGATCGAAGGGGTACTGGGTGCGGTCGGTTCGGTGATCTGGGTCGGGAACGAGGCCTTGCTCGACCCGGTGACCGCGGTGTCGGCAAGCGGCCCGGCCTATGTGTTTTATTTTATCGAGGCGCTGCGCGACGCTGCGGCCGAACTGGGGCTGGATGCGGCCGCCGGCAACCGCCT
>CAYLPI010000274.1:0-3390 GCA_964385505.1 uncultured Bordetella sp. | reverse complement strand
CGTCGGCGGCGAGCACATGCACGTGCGGGTTGAAGTTGGCGAGGTCGCCCGCAGATCACCATCGGGTCTGCACAAACAGGATCAGCCCCGGGCGCGCACCGGCCGAACACCGGGCGCAGGAGCTTGGGCACGGTGACAGGACTACTCGGGCGATACGTCGGTGAACCAGGTCTGGACCTTCATGCATGGTCCGTGCATTCCAGTCTGCGGTGGAACCGGCCCCAACGGCCTGCCGCTGGCCATGCAGGTGGTCGGACGCATCGACGAGGACGCGCGCACGCTGCGCGCCGCGCATTGGGTGGATTGCGGCCTTAAAGCCGGCTAGCGCAGTGCGGCGCCATCCCGAGGTGCTAAAGCGCCGGACCGAAATCGCCGCCGATCCATTCGGCACCATGCCGTTGGGATTGATCGCAAGACAGGCCGGCCCGATCCGCTCGCCGGAGAATCGTCCTGCGCGCCGGTCCGCTGGCAACCGCAGCGAATCGCATCGCCGACTCACGGGCGGTAGCCGGCGCTTCATCATTCATGAAATTGCAGCCGCGCAGGTGCCGCTTTGGTGTCACCTTCTTGAACGACCTTCTTGAACGACCTTGCTGAACGACCCTCCTGAACGCCCCTCCTGAACGACCCATGACCCGGAGTGCCCATGGCCGCGACAACCACGCTCAAGCTGCCCCCAGACCTGAAGGAAGGTATCTCACCTCTGGCTGAGGCGGAAGGAAAAAACGCACACGCCCGGATGCATCGACGGCGTATTGACTGAATACGTGAGCAAGCACGCAACGCGTCGCACCCGCAACGCGACATGGAGAGCAGACCGGCTGGCAGTTTTTTGGGGCTGCGTATTCCAATTGTCATGATTACAAGGTCGTCCGCCCTCGTCGGAGTGGTTAGAATGTCGCCCCTTGTCAAGCGATGGGAAGAGTCCTGTGTCGAGCGAGTTGCTGATCTGGTGGGTGGTGTTGTGCGTGACAACGGTGGTCAACGTCAGCGCCTGGGGCGTGTCGGCGTGGCTGCTTGCGCGGAGGAGATTGCAATGGCCGGCCGAGGTCTATCGGACGCGCCGGTTGATGCTTTGGCTCGCGGCCGTCTACATGCTCGGTTGCGCCTACCGTTCCGTGCTGCCGATGATCGAGGTGCCGCGCATCTGCCTGTTCGATCTGTGGATATCGCGTTCGGTGATATCCCGAAGCATAGCGACGGTCGCCGAACTGGCCTTCGCCCTCGAATGTGCGCTATTGCTGCGTGAGGCGGGCGGGGCCTTCTCGAGCCGTTTCACGAGTCTCGTTTCCAGGGTCGTCATTCCGGCGATTGTTCTGGCCGAACTGTTCTGCTGGTTCGCCGTGCTCAGTACGAGCTATCTCGCGCACGCTCTGGAGAATGCGACCTGGACGCTGACTGCCGTGCTCGCGGTCGCCGCCTTTGCCTCGCTGTGGCCGCGTGCCGCGAAACAGGAACGTCGTTTTCTTGCCGCTGCGACCGTCAGCGGTACGGGCTACGTGCTGTTCATGGTGGTGTACGACGTGCCGATGCACCTCTCGCGCTGGCAAGCGTCCCTCGCTGCGGGCGGCGAGTTGCGGCCCTTGCTCGAGGGCATGAGCGCGTCGCTGCAGCGCTGCGTCGTCGAGCACGACTGGGCGGTGTGGCGCGACGACGCGATCTGGCTTACCGGCTATTTCACCCTTGCCGTATGGATAAGCATTGCCATGGCGCACGCCCCGCTGCTGCGGCCTGCCATGCCGGGGCGCGCCATCGGTCGCTGAGGGCCGCAACACTGAGGGCCGCAACGCTTGCCCTGCAGGCGCGCCGGGGGGTACCCTAGGCGCCCAGCCTGCCTCGGAACCCGCCATCGTGAACGAATTCGTCCTCTATAACGCGCCGCAATCGACCTGCAGCCAGCGCGTGCGCTTTTCACTCAACGCCAAGGGCCTGGCGTTTGACGAGAACAAGCTCGATCTTTTTTCCGGCGAGCAACTCAAGCCGGCTTATCTTGCGATCAACCCCAATGGCGTGGTGCCGGCGCTGCTGCACCAGGGCCGCGCGGTGCTCGACTCGGCGGTGATTATCGAATACCTCGACGAGGTACGGCCCGAAGTGGTGAGCTTCACGCCCGCGGACGCCGTCGAGCGCGGTCGCATGCGCTGGATGATGCGCTACATCGACGAGATTCCCACCCCGGCGGTACGCGTGCCCTCGTACAACCTCGCCTTCCTGCCGCATTTCCAGAAAATGAGCGAAGAGGAATTCCTCGCGCTGGCCAACTCCAAGCCGCTACGCAAGGAATTCCTGCTCAGCATGGGCCGCAGCGGGTTCCCGAAAGCGGAAATGGACCAGGCACTCGACCGCCTCAACCGCGCCGTGCTGCGCATGGACGAATGGCTTACTGAAAGCGGCGGACCGTGGCTGATGGGCGACACGCTGACGCTTGCAGACATTGCGGTCATGCCGATCATCGTGCGCATGGACGACATCAACCTTGCAACAAGCTGGGCCGACAAGCCGGCGGTGGCGCGCTGGTACGAGCATATCTGCGCCCATCCGGCGTTCAAGCCGACCTACTACAACGGCTCGCTGCTGACGGAGAAGTACCCGCATCTTGCTGAATTGCGGCGCGGCCGGATCTAGTTCACTCCACCCCTTTCACGAATTGTCATTCATTGTCATTCCGAACGCAGTGAGGAATCTGCTTTACCTCAAAAGCAGATTCCCCGGCCTTCGGCCCCGGAATGACAGGTTGCCATGAACTCGATTGCCATCGACTCCGGTGACCGTGCATAGCTCAGAGGAACTTGTTTTTCAGCGCCGATTCGCCGCGCCACTGCCGTTCGAGGTTATCGAGCAAGAGGTCGATGAGGTTTTCCGTCTGCGGCGTCAGGGGACAGGTCAGTGCGACAAAATCGGCTTCGGGCAGCACGCTAAGCAGTTGGTCCTGTGCGACCACCGTTTCCGCGGGCTCGGCGCCTTTTGACGGATCGCGCTTGACGCCGATGACGCGCATGTCAAAGGCACGGGCGAGTGTGGCAAGGCGCGAGCCGATACGAACCATGCCGGCGATGAGCAGCGTCTTGCCGCCAAGCTCATCCTCGCGCCTGGAAATCTTGCCGCGCCTGCCGCGCCAGTGTTTCGCCGCCTGGTTGTCGCGCGCTGCCGGGAGCAACCGTGCGATGGCGAGAATCAGCGCGATGGCGTGCCCGGCTACCGCGCGCTCGTTCACGCCCTGGGCGCTGGCCGCGCGCATGCCGGCGGCGGCGAGGGCCTCGCGTGAATACTGGCCGGTGCCGGCGCTGATCGACTGGATGAAGGCAAGCCGCGGCGCCAGCGTGATCAGTTCGTTGCGCCACAGCCCCGAGCACAGCAACACGTCGGCCTCGGCTATGCGCGCCTTGAGTT
>CAYLPI010000273.1:0-3403 GCA_964385505.1 uncultured Bordetella sp. | reverse complement strand
AAGAAAGAGGAAACCGATGCTGTTCAACCCGATACGATTCTGGTAAGGGCGGCCCACGTTGCTGCATGATATGCGTGCCACCTGGTTCAACGCAGTACAGATGGGGTGGTCATCATGGACGGGAAACGCTACGCCCATAAGAGAATCAGGCGCCATTGAGTCCCCTGTAACCAATGCCGTCAAAACAGAGTCCTGCTGATCAGGTCCAGCCATGACATATCAACTATGCGAGACCCTGTCCGACTCGGGCGAAAGCTTTGACATGGGCGTCGAGCCGCTTGATTTCTACCTTTGCATGAACCGCGCTGGCGGTGTGACGCCGCTCAGGTTTTATATCGGCGATTGCTGGCGCGGATACGTCGGTCACTGGACTATCGAGTCGGAGCGTCTTTATCTTGTGGCGCTGGAGGGGATTGACGAAAACAACCAGCGCCTTACCCTGGGCCGGCTTTTCCCGGGGTATGCGACCCGGGTGTTTGCGCACTGGTTCTCTGGTGAGATCCCTTGCCATCCCAAGACACTCCGGCGCGACGCCTGCGACCAACCCTTTGATTCGAGGGGGCTCCAAGCCACATCCGACCGTGCCTATACCGTCCGTCGTGGCATCGTGACCGCAATGGCGGACACGCGCTCTGATCGGGGGTCCGATAGCGTGCGTCACGCCATGCACAACGAACCGGCAAGTCCGGCATGAACGGCGGCGGCCTGTATCTTGTCCTGGGTTGGATGATCCAACATCTCCTGCAACGCCGCGTGAACATCGAGGAGTTGTGGCCCCAATGGGTGCGTGCGCTGATCGACGTAATGCGCCCCCGCCAGTGTTTTGATGCGCAGCGTGAGGCGCAAATGAGTGTCGTCATGGCAATTGCTTACGCCATGGCATGGCCAATCGTATTGGGGATGAGTGTCACCGCAGCACTCGAGAGAGAAAGAACTCTCAAGGCCAGGGCGATAGATGACTTCCCACAATGGTTCATTGCCAGTCAGGCGTTATTGCAGGGAACCCTGAGCATCGCTGAAATAGAGGCGCGTGAAATGGTCGTCGATCCATTGAATGGAGCCCCGGCTGTGCCTTTTGGGCATCTCAACGCGGCTTGGCGGCATTTCAAGTCAGAGCATCCAGAGCAGTCCGGCTTCCGGCCGTTTCGGGTCGAGCCCGGCCAATCCGATGGATCCGATACGGTCTCGGGGTATGCGAGCGTTGTGGGCGATGAGATCGTCGATGAATTCTTAAGCGAAGGGCAATAAGCATGCAACCAACTTGTAACACCATGGGCCGGAAAATCCCTCGTAAAGAAGCCGTTTTGCGGACCAGTGCATGCCGGTTCGCGCTCGCGTTGCTGGTGCTGTGCGCAGCTTCCCCGTCTTTCGCTTGGGGGCAGCGCGCGTATGAACCGCCAATTTCAAAAGAACGCGGCCTGGTGCTATACGTGGTCCAGCAAGACGGCACCTTTGTCCAGACGATGGAGGATGCAACTCGCATCAAGACGCCGCAAGGCGTTGAGGGCAGCGGCACCGGCCAAATCAGCTACATCAGCAGTCAGGAAGCAATCGACTCAATCGAGGCCTGGACGGTACAGCCCGATGGCACAACGATCCCGGTTCCACCCGATTCGATCCGTGATCGTGAGGAGGACAACGAGGCGGGCGCCGCCGAGTTCAGTGACACGCGCTACAAGATCATCATTTACCCAAAAGTTCAGGTCGGCAGTCTCGTGAGCTACAAGGTGCGCTCACACAGGAGCGTATCCCCCTACCCTGGTGAATTCACCGAGTCATTCGTTTTCTCGGCCAGAGTGCCCTGGGATCTATGGGAAGTGCGGTTTGTCTTGCCGGTTGGCAAGACTCTGTATTTCCAGTCGCGTGGCGTGACTGGGGGCTTTGAAAAAACCGTTGATGGCTTGTCCCACTACACCTTTCGCCTTCACCGCGGCACAGTGACTGCGCCGGAACGCGAGGCAGTCGGTGCCATGCATTATTCGGACTTCTTGTTGGTCTCGACGATGCCGGACATGACCGCACTTGGCAAAGCAGCACATGCGTTTTTCCATCCCGCAGTGGAAATAACCGACGATATCCGACGCCTCGCGCTGAAGCTGACTGAAGGCAAGGCGGGCGATCGGGCCAAGGTCGAGGCGCTGTACCTTTGGGTTGCGCAGAACATCCGTTATGTTTCGGTGGCGTTGGGCAGTGGGCGCCTGGTCCCGCACAAGGCCTCAGAGGTGCTCAGGAATTTGTATGGCGACTGCAAAGACCACGTCGTCTTGCTCGAGTCATTGCTCAGCGCAGTGGGGATCGAAAGCAGTCCGGCATTGATCAACGCCGGATCGACCTATGTTTTCCCGCAGATTGGTTCGCACTATCCCATCAACCATGTCATAACCTACATTCCGAGCCTCGACCTGTATCTTGATTCGACCGATCGCTTCACACCGTTTGGCAGCCTGCCTTTTTCGGTGCTGGATAAACCGGTCACCCTGACGGCGCTGGGAAAAACCGCAAAAACACCACGAATGCTTGCCAAAGCCAACACCATGAAGGTGATGGTCACGATGAATATCCAGCCTGACGGATCGGTTAAAGGCCGCTCGAGCACAAGTATGTCCGGCGTCACCGAACGCAATTCACGAACGACACAGTTCTATAAAAAGGGACAGCCGGAAGAGACCGTCGTAAAGGACCTGCTGTTCCGGTTCAATGAAACCGGCACCGGGTCGATCAGCCACCCGGATCCGGAAAACCTTGAAATTCCGTACTGGGTGCGGGGAAAGTTTCACCTCGAGGCGGTGGTCAATCTGCCCGGCCGCGGTGCTATGACGGTGCCGGTTGGCGTGGCGCCGGGTGACATCGCGTGGGCCGCCAGCGATAGGCCGTTGTCAGCGCCGAACTTGCCCTTTTTGTGCCGCTCTAGGATGCTCGAAGAGCATTACCGAATTCAATTTCCTCCCAGCGTTGCTATCGAAGAGATCCCGTCGGGCGCGACCTACCGTGACAGCACGATAAGGTATGAGTCGCGCTTCAGGCGCGAGGGGCCGGTGGTCCTGGTTGACCGAAAGCTTGTTGTGCAAAGAACGGCAGCTTTTTGCAATGCCAAAGACAATCAGCAATGGCAGGCCTTCTACAAGGTAGTGCAGCGCGATCTGCGCGCACAGATTTTCTTTCGATGAGCGCAGCATGAATCGACGAACCGGTTATTCCGTCATCAGCTGCATCCGGTGCCCGCTCGAAGTGAAGTTTTCGGGTTCAAGAAGCATCAACTTTTCAGGAGGAACGTCGTGGTCCGACGGCTACAGTACTGCGCCACTTTTTCCGTTTAATCCCGATCTATGGCAATGCGCCTGAGTGTTTACGCCGCCCCCAAATTGACCGCCAGTGCCGGCTCAAAGCTGACCAGGAACAAAGT
>CAYLPI010000272.1:0-3583 GCA_964385505.1 uncultured Bordetella sp. | reverse complement strand
GCATTGATCAGGTGGCTTCCCGGCTTCATCGCCGCCAGTTGCGCCGGCCCGATCATGTTGGCTGTTGCCGCGGTTTCCGGGACATGCAGGCTGACCACGTCGGAGATCTGCAAAAGCTCGTCCAGTCCGGCCATTTCGCGCGCATTGCCGAGCGGCAGCTTCGCCTCGATGTCGCGGAACACCACGCTCATGCCGAGCTGCTCCGCGAGCACGCCGATCTGCGTGCCGATGTGGCCGTAGCCCACGATGCCCAGCGTCTTGCCGCGTACTTCGTACGAATGCGCGGCGCTCTTGACCCAGCCGCCACGGTGCAGGACTGCGTTCTTCTCCGCAATACCGCGCATCAACATGATTATCTGCGCCAGTACCAGCTCGGCCACGCTGCGCGTGTTGGAGAACGGGGCGTTGAACACCGGAATACCCAGGCGCATGGCGGCTCCCAGATCGACCTGGTTGGTGCCGATGCAAAAGCAGCCGATGGCCGCCAGCCGGTTCGCGCGCTGCAGCACTTCTTCGCTCAGTTGCGTGCGGGAGCGGATGCCCAGAAAGCTCGCCTCGGCCAGCACCGTGCGCAACTCGATGCCGGCCAGCGACCTCGTATGGGTGACGATGCGCGTGTAGCCGTCGTGGCGCAGCGCCTCGACGGCCGACGCGTGAATCCCTTCGAGCAGAACCACCAACAGGTCGCTCCTGGCGGCGGTGGGATCGATCGACTTGGAATTCAAGGTCAAGCTCATGGTGTGATCGCTTTTCCGGTGCTTGCGCAACCGTTTCCGAACATCAGTGCGCGCAGCCCGGCCCACTGCGCTTCGGTCGGCACCGCGGCGGCATCGATCGCATGCGCGGCGTGCGGATCGATGGCGCCGTGCGCGTCGAATACCAGCCAGCTGCAGGATTCATTGACGATGGCCTCGGGTTGGCCGCAGGACAGGCGCAGGTACCAGTCCACCAAAATGAAGCGAAGGCCGGCGAATTCGGCCGCCGCTGCCTCACCGCGGGCGAGCGCGACGTAGCGCTCGTGGGCCAGCGGCCGCACTTCGTTTTGATCGAGCAAGAACAAGCGGGTTTCATGCGGCGTCGGCGTGCAAACCTCTGACGGCCATCCCGCATGCCCCTGCGCCGGCCCTTCGAACACCGGGGCAAAGCCGCCACCGGGGGTGCGGAAGTTCGTCGTCTGGCCCTGGTACAACCGTGCCGCGACCCATTGCACGCGGCCATCATAGGTGTAGTCGCGCAGGTCGAACTTGAGGGCCTGCACCGGTTCTTCGTTCTGGATCACCCGTCCGCCGGGCGCCACCAGTGCTTGAGCCACATAGCCTCCGGCGAGAATCTCCTGCCACACGCGCTGGGTGAGTTTGTCGCCACGGTAAGCGGCCCGGCCACCGAACCCGGCGAAGGGCTTGAAGAACAGGCGCCGCCGTTCGCGCCACAGACGCTCGGCATGCTTTGCCTGCACCACTTCGGTGTGGGGAATACCGGCCAGCAGAACCTCTTGTGTGGCCTGCGGAACGCCCAGGGCCTGCAGCCGCGTTGCGTCACCGAGCAAGGCCAGATTGCGCTTGTCCGCGTACAGCGCGTGCGCCTGCGGATGTGGCGTGAGCACCATCGCGTTCGCGAGGTAGGCCTCGCGTAGCGTTGCGCTGGCGGGCGCAGTCAGCGAAAAATCGGTCAGGCGGTTGTAAACCATGTCGATCGCCACATCACCATGCCAGAGCTTGCCGCCATACAAACTGAACGCGGTCGGTCCGCCGATCACCGCCTGCAGACCGTGCCGCTGGAACAAGCGCTGGAACAGCACGAACTCGGGGTACAGATACTGCTGCTCGGGGTTCTCGTCGACGATGGCGATGCTGCGCAGTGGCCGCTCGTGACCGCAGAGCGACCACTCTTTGCGAAACATCGCAACGATCCGCGCCTCGAACGCATCTGCTGTAGCCGGCGGCGGCAAGAGGCCTTCGACGGCCGCGCAGCACGCGCGCTGTGCCCGTGCCAACACGGCATTGAGCATCGCACCGCCCGCATTGGTGTTGATCTCGATGAGGCCGAAGCTGCCCTCAGTGACATGAAAGTCGTAGCCGAAGAACACGCCCCTGGCGCCGCCCGGATCGTGGCGCGCGATGGGGGTTGCCGCGGCCAGCACTTCCTCGCGATAGGCCGGTAGTGCGACCACCGATTCGATGGCCCGCACCACCCGGGCCATGCGCTGCATGTGTTCGTACGACAGGAAAACGGGGCGCGTTGCAAACAGGTAGGGGCAACGCTGCCGGATCAAATCGAACAGACCCGGCTCGCCGATCTCCGACTCCAGTGCGTGGCGCAGCGCCGCGGCATCCAGGCTGATGCAGAAGCATTCGCTATTCAGCAGCTCCATCGAAATCGGGCCTGGTGGCACACTTGCGGCTGCGATCGTCGCGGGGTTCGGTGGCATGTTCATGACAAAAGCCCGCCCCCGGCCCGGCCCCGAAAGTGCCGGACACGTTCGACAAGATGGACCATCAGCACCACGTCGGCGCTTTCCGTTGCGCCATCGGTGCCGGCGCCGGTCGCAAAGCCGACGTTCGCCCGGGTCGGCCCGGAAGCGTCGTTGACACCATCGCCGGCCATACCGATCTTCTTGCCGGTAGCCTGCCGCGCCCTGACCTTCGCCGCTTTCCGGACCGGCAGCACGTCGGCCAGGACGCCGGCGATGCCAAGGTCGGCGGCGGTGCGCCTGGCCGTGCCGGCGTTGTCGCCGGTCAGCATCACCACCTCAAAGCCGCGATCGTGCAGCTTGGCCACCGCCGCCCTGGCGGTCGGCCGCACGGCGTCGGCGATGACAATGAGACCGAACACCCTGCCGTTCCGCGTCACGTGCACCACCGACGCCCGGCGCCTCGCCGATCCGCTTTTCCACTTCGTCGATGCCCCACACCGACAGCAGGTCGTGAGTTTCAATCGCGCTCGTTTTCATGTTTTCTCCGTCAAGAGTAAGTCGATTGCCGGGACTCCTGCACGGTAAGCGCCGGCCGCAGCATCCTTCTGTTCGACACCGCACCCACCGGCACCGTGAGCGTGTAAAATCAACCAGCATCCGGATTCGGTGCGACATGGACAGGCAACTTGGTCGTGCCTTGTTTGAATTTCCGTTTCGCGGAGCGGTGGGTTTAAAACAAAAAAACGCGGGAGACCGGGTATCAGACCGCTCCCGGCTTTTGCGCATTTTTCTCCGCACTCAGCACTCCACAATCAGCACTCAGTAATCAGCACTCAGCACCGATTTTTGCGGTGCGCAGCACCCGTAGTGTTTTCTCGCCCATGAGGCTGTTCTTGTACTCGCCTACCCTGGTACCCGCCGGTGCGGCTGTCGATTTCGATTTTGTCGCCGGTTTTGCCATTTGCAGACGGAGAATTGCCATGCCCACGCCCATCCGCTCGCCCGCCACCACCGGCCTTCTGAAAACCCCCACCGGCATCGACGGCCTCGATGAAATCACCGGCGGCGGCCTGCCCGCCGGGCGGCCGACGCTGGTGTGCGGGGGGGCGGGGTGCGGGAAGACCATGCTGGCCACGGAATTCCTCGTGCGCGGGGCGGTCGAGTTTGGCG
>CAYLPI010000271.1:0-3622 GCA_964385505.1 uncultured Bordetella sp. | reverse complement strand
GCGACGCAATCAGCGCGATCAGCGGCATTTGCACCGAGGGTACGGCAAAGGCGTGCCGCCGCCGCCATAGTTCCCACAAGGCGAGCGGCCACGCCGGCCACGCCGCCCAGGCCAGCACCTGCAATTGCGAATTCCATACCCCGGGTTCCGACTTGAATGCGACCACCAGCCAACTGGTCGCAAGCTGTGGCGAGCGGGTGTGCAGCGCGACAAACCACGCGGCGGCGGCGCCAAGCGCCAACACCAGTGCGCCGGTGAGGGCGAGCGCACTGCGCCGGTTGCGCCAGTCGGGCGCGACCAGCGGCAGCAGCAGCGCCGTGGCAACGGGCGCAAATGCAGCGACCGGGCCCTTGCTCAGCAGTGCGACCGCGATGCCGCCGCCCAGAACCAGCACCACGGTGCAAAAGCGCCGCAGCGTACCCGCATCGCGCGCCAGCGCAAGTCCCCAGTAAGCGGCGGCGAGTCCGGCCAGCGCGCCGGTTTCAGCCGCCATTTCGTGCGCATGCACCAGCAGGCCAAGGCAGCCCATCAAGGCGAGTAATGCCGCATTGCCTTGCACCGGTCCCTGCAGCGATTTACCGGCCAGGCGCAGAAAACCAAACACGCCGGCGAGCGCCAGCGCACAGGCAAGCCGCGCCGCATCATGCGCGGCGAACAGGCCACCCAGCAGTTTCGCCAGCGCCGCGCCCAGCCAGTAGAACAGCGGACCGTCCTCGAAATACGGTTCGCCGGCGAGGCGCGGCATCAGCCAGTCTTTGCCGGTCAGGAACTGGTGGACGATACCGATGCCGATGGCGTCCTCGGACTTCCACGGCGAATGCCCGACCAGTCCCGGCACTGCATAGGCGAGTGCCATCAAGGCCAGCAGCGCGCCGGGCAAAGGCAGTGGTACGGTGCGCACTATTCGACCACCTTCAGGCTTTGTCCCGCGCGCGGTTCGCCGGCGGGGTAAATGCCGTTGATGAGGCGCAGCGTGGTCTCGGCACTGCGCCCGAGCGGCGATCTGGCGGCGAGTCCGGCAAAGCGGGTGTCGGCCGTCGCGGTGATGGTACGCAGGCGCAAAGGCCTTGCCATTGCGCGCTCGGATTCGCTAATGCGATGAAGGCTGCGGATGGTGTCGCGCACCGCGCGCGCGCGGGTCTCGTCGAGGTTCCCTGATTTGGCCGCGGCATTGAAAATCATCATGTTGTCACCCAAGTACACCACACCTGCGGCGCCGGTGCGACCGCTGCCGATCGCCGCCGGCAGGCCGTTGACCGGAGTTGTTTCGATGTCATTGTTTATCAGCCGGTTGGTGCGCAGCACCGCGACAGGTTCGCGGTCGGGCCTCGCCTGCATGCGAACCTCGAGCACGGCGTCCCCGCCGGGGGCGAGCATGAGCAGCCGATCGGGCAGGTTTTGCACGCGCCATTCACGCGGCAGCGTCAGCGCGAAACCGAGGTCGGGGTGATAAAACACGCCGTTGCGCACGACGCCCTCGCGCGGACTGTCACCGAATAGCATGCCGGCGGTGCGTTTGAGAAATTCGTCGCGACCGTCGCCGCGTGCGCCCGCGCGCAATCCGGCTGCCGCGGTCACAGTCTGCTGCAGCCGGGTGTCGTTGTCGGGGTGGCTTTCGAATACGCCGTGATACGCACGCGGCGCGCGGCCCTCCAGTTTTGCCGCCGCGACGTCGGCCAATTCCTGGTTTTTCAACACCCCGATGACGCGGATCATCGCCTGCGGGTCGTAGCCGGCGCGGGCGAGGTATTCGGCGCCCAGGCGGTCGGCTTCCAATTCATGTTCGCGGCCGTAGCCCGACAGCAGCGCGCCACCGACGAGGCCGCCGATGTTCTGCACGTTCTGGTTGCGCAGCGCCGGACTCAGTACCGAGGCGAGCGTGATCAGAATATCGGTGCTTTGCGCCGCACTCATCTGCCGTACGCTGTGCCGTGCGGTGACGTGTCCGATTTCGTGGCCCAGCACTGCGGCGAGCTCGGCCTCGGAATTGAGCAGGGCGACAATGCCGCGAGTGACATAGATGTGGCCGCCCGGCAGCGCAAAGGCGTTGATCTCGGTCGAATCAAGCAAGGTGAAGGTATAGCTCAATCCGGGGCGGTGGCTGAGCACCGCCAGTCGCTGGCCGACCTCGTTTACGTACGCTGCAAGATTGTTCTCGTCATACAGCGCGTACTGCTTTTTGACATCCTGGTCGGCGGCGCGGCCGGTTTGTATTTCCTGCACCTCGGACATCAGCACGAAATTGCGCTCACCGGTGACCGGATTGGTGGCGCAACCGGCTACGCATGCCAGCAGCACAATCAGGACGAGGGCGCGAAGCAGCATGGATTACCAATTAAAAAGGCAGCCGAAGCTGCCTTTTCTCTGGAGGGCGCTGAAAATCAAACAGTCTGCGCCGCTGCGGCAGCCGCAGCCTTCTCGGCCGCAGTGGCGGCTTTGGTGGCCTTGCTGGCGTACTTGTTCTTGAACTTCTCGACGCGACCCGCAGTGTCGAGGATCTTTTGCTTGCCGGTGTAGAACGGGTGGCAGGCGGAGCACACCTCAACCGTCAGCGGCTTGTTGTTGGTCGAGCGCGTTTCAAAGGTGTTCCCGCAGCTGCAGGTAACCTTGATCTCGTTGTATTCAGGATGAATGCCGGTTTTCATGCTGTTTCCTTTCGCGGGTTTGCCTCGGTTTCACCGGGCCAGGATGGCCAAAGTTGTGCGTACGGCGTTTCGAGGCGGTAAAAAAGTGCTGCAGTATGCCAGAAGTACGCCGCGAGGGCAAACCTGTCTCTATGCAGAGGTCAGAAGATTTGAGCAAAAACAACCGTTTACCGACTATCTGGCGGCTCAGCCGCGGCGCATCGAGTCGAAAAAATCCGAATTGGTCTTGGTCGCCTTGACCTTGTCGACGAGGAATTCCGCCGCCTCAAGGTCGTCCATCGGGTAGAGCAGTTTTCGCAGCACCCAGACTTTTTGCAGAATTTCCTTGTCGATCAGCAACTCCTCGCGGCGCGTGCCGGAGCGGTTGACGTTGATGGCGGGGAAAATGCGCTTTTCGTACATGCGACGGTCAAGATGGATTTCCATGTTGCCGGTGCCTTTGAACTCTTCGTAGATCACGTCGTCCATGCGGCTGCCGGTGTCGATGAGGGCGGTGGCGATGATGGTCAGCGAACCGCCTTCCTCGACGTTGCGCGCTGCGCCGAAAAAGCGCTTCGGCCGTTGCAGTGCGTTGGCATCGACACCGCCGGTCAGCACCTTGCCCGAGGCCGGCACGACGGTGTTGTACGCACGGGCGAGGCGGGTGATGGAATCGAGCAGGATGATGACGTCTTTTTTGTGCTCGACCAGGCGCTTGGCTTTTTCGATGACCATCTCGGCGACCTGCACGTGGCGCGTCGCCGGTTCATCGAAGGTCGAGGCGACGACCTCGCCCTTGACCGAGCGGGTCATTTCAGTGACTTCCTCGGGTCGTTCGTCGATCAGCAGCACGATCAGCACGGTCTCGGGGTAATTGGTCGTAATGGCGTGGGCAAGTTGCTGCATCAGCACCGTCTTGCCGGCCTTGGGCGGGGAGACGATGAGGCCGCGCTGGCCCTTGCCGATGGGGGCGATGATGTCGATGATGCGGCCGGTGA
>CAYLPI010000270.1:0-3668 GCA_964385505.1 uncultured Bordetella sp. | reverse complement strand
CCTTGAACGGAATATCGGGCCGGCCAAAGCCGACGGCGACGGTGTAAGCGTTGGATACCAATGCGTTGAGGAAGAATCCTGTAGCGAGAAACGCCAGTGCGGCGTAAGCGCCGTCCGCCGACGCCAGTCCGACCCATAGTCGCAGCAGATCGTGGCCGAAGAATACCAGCAAGGCACATAGCGGTGCCAGGCCAAAGGCCATCAGTTCGCTCGCCTTGTTGTATCGGGAAGATGCCCATGATTTCTCGACGCTCGCCTGCGCGAATGCCGGCAGCATCGCGCTATTGATGGCGGTTTGCATCAGCGCGCCGCCGACAGCAACGGTGTATGCAAGGCTGTAGAAGCCCAGGGCCTGCAGATCGAGCAACTTGCCGATAACCAGCCGGTCCGATTGCGTCAACAGCAGTGACATCAGGCCGATGAGACCCATGCTTGCGGAGAATCGCCACACTGCCCCGATTGCGGCGGGATGAAACGCCGGGCGCCACGGCAGAGTCGGCATCATGCGGTGGGCGGCAATGGCGAACATCAGCACCTCTACCGCAGCGCTGAATACAAACCAGGTCAGCATGGCCTCGAGTGTCGGACGCCAAAGTAGAACCAGAATCGCCCCGCCCAGACGCAGGCTGAATGCAATCGTCTTGATCGAGTTGAGAACATCCATTCTCTGCAGGCCGGCCAGCACCGCGCCATAAAACGCGACCGGCCAGCGCAGAGCAAGAAATGCCGCGATCAGCTTCAAGCTGCCGGCGATGATTTCCGCATCGACGGTCGGAGAACTAAGCCAGGCCGATGCCATCCAGTCTGCCGCCAGCCAGATGATCGTGCCGACTATTGCACTGGCAATCCAGTAGAACGTCCCGACGCTTGCAGCGAGACGAGTCGTGGTGAGGGCCGTCGTGTCGCGATCCCGGGCGATCGCCCGCGTTACCGCCGTAGCCAGTCCGAGATCAAGCGTACTCATTGCAACCTGGAACACGGCAATCAGGCCGATTACGCCGAATGCCTCAATGCCCAGAAGCCGGATTTGTAGCGGCGTGATGAGCAGCGTGAGTGCGCCTATCCAGGCCGCCGCCAGCAGGTTGCTGAGGATGTTGGTGCCGATCCGGGGCAAGAATGACTCCCGCGTCTAGCCGGCGGCTAATTGCCGGCGCCACCAGGCAATGGTTTCGGATAGTCCATCGTCAAGGTCGGTGGTGGGTTTCCAGCCGGTTGTCAGCAGTTTTTGGATGTCTGCGACGATCTCCGGCGGTTCGGAGAGGTTTCCCTGCAGCGCACCAAAGTGTATGCGTTGCGTTTGTCCAGTCAGATCGCCAATGCGTTGAACGAGATGTCGCACTGAAATGCCGGCGCCGCTGCCAATATTGACCGGGCCGGAGAGGTCGCTGCCGAGCAGGGCGACGAATGCTTCGGCGACGTCTGCGACATACAAATAGTCGCGTATTTGACGCCCTTCGCTGCAGCCTGCAGATTGGCCCTTCAGCAACGACCTGATGATCGACGCAGTCAGGCGGGACGGGTGTTCGTGGGGGCCGTAAAGCGAAAAAATGCGCCCCCAGGCGGCAGATACTCCAGACTGTTGCGCGTACGCAGCCAGCACGGATTGCGTCGCGTGCTTGCAAACGCCGTACAGGGTTGCCGGAATTGCGGGCGTCGCGTCCTCGCTATACAGCGCGTCGCGCCATTCGTATTCGGCGCAAGTGCCCGCGGCAACCAGACGCTTGCCGCCGATTTTTTCGAAATGCCTGAACAATTCCATGCTGGCCGCAACCCAGCGCAGGTTTTCCGCCGAAGCCCAGTATTTTCCCGGCTCCGCATACCACGCGAGATGCAGCAGGTGGGACGGGCCCACCTGTTCAAGAATGGATTGAATGACCGGAAAATCGAGCAAATCGGCCTTATGCCATATCGCGCCATCCTGATTGCCGGCGCTGCGTGAGCTGACGGCGTGCACTTCATAGCCCTGGGCGATCAGCGCGGGAATACAGTGCCGGCCGATGAATCCGCTTGCTCCGGTGAGCAAAACCCTGCTCACCGCTGAAAGTCCGGGTAGTGCTTGTCGCGATCGGCCATGACGATTGGGTTTGCCGGCCACCTGATTGAAAAGGCCGGGTCGTCCCAGCGCACGCCGCGGCCGCTTGCCGGCACGTAGGTGCCGCTGATCTGGTAATTGACCTCGGTGTCGTCCTCTATCGTCAGGAAGCCGTGTGCGATGCCGGGGGGGATATACAGCGCGCGGTAGTTGCGCGCCGTGAGTTCAACCCCGAACCATTGCGTATAGGTCGGCGACCTGCGTCTAAGGTCGACAATGACGTCAAACAGCGCGCCATGACGGCATGACACGAGTTTGGTTTCGACGTCGGGCTCGGCCTGATAGTGCATGCCGCGCAGGGTGTAGGCCTGACGGTTACTGGAGATGCTGCATTGGCTGAGCGTTGAAACCAAGCCGGCGCGGGAAAGCTCTTCGGAGCACCAGGTCCGCGCAAAAAAACCGCGTTCGTCGCTCTTGCGCTCGATATCAACGACAAAGCTGCCTGCGATAGGCGTCGGGGTGAGAATCAATCAATCACCTGCAACGAGGGAATGGGAATTACGAATCGCCCTCCCCAGTCACGGATATAGCCCGTCTGTACAACGACTTCATCCTTGATGTTCCAGGGCAGTATCAGGACATAGTCCGGCTTTGTCACTTTCAGTTGCTCTGGCGCATAGACCGGAATCCTGGTCCCGGGCAGGAAGCGCCCCTGTTTTTCCGGGTTGCGATCGACGGTGTAATCAAGAAAGTCCTGCCGGATGCCGCAGTAGTTGAGCAGCGTATTACCCTTGGCAGGCGCGCCGTAACCGGCAACCGATTTGCCGTCGCGTTTGGCGCGAATCAGGAATTCGAGCAGGTCGCGTTTTACCACACGTGCCTTGTCGTCAAACTGAAGATATAAATCCAGCTTATCGATGCCAAAGCGGGACTCCTGATCAACCAGGTCGGCGACATTGCGCGTAACGGTCCGGGGTCCGGTGTCCGCGTGCTGGGCCAGCACACGCAATGAACCGCCATGCGTGGGAAGCTGGATGACATCGAACACGGTCATGCCGTGATGCGCCAGCACGCGGCGGGCGGTCAAAAACGAGAAGTAGCAAAAATGCTCGTGATAAATCGTGTCGAACTGGCTTTGCTCGATGAGGCGTTGCAAGTGGGGAAACTCAATCGACAGCACACCCGTAGGCTTCAGCAAGGTGTTCAAGCCCTCGGTGAAATCATTGAGGTCGGGCACATGTGCGAACACATTATTGCAAACGACCATATCCGCCTGCTTGCCGTCTGCGACCAGTTTCTTTGCGAATGCCGCGCCAAAAAAATTCACCACGGTATCGATGCCATCGGCCTGTGCTGCCTGGGCCACGTTGGCGGCCGGTTCCACACCCAACACCGGAATTCCCGCCCGGTGAAAGAACCTCAGCAAATAGCCGTCATTGCTGGCGATCTCGACGACGCGGCTTTGCTGGCCTAGCTTGAAGCGCGAGATTGCGTCCGTCGCAAATGCTTCGCAGTGCTTTAGCCAGGAATCGGAGAACGACGAAAAATAGACGTAGTCGCTGAAGATCTGCTCCGGCGTTTCGAACTGCGGCACCTGGACGAGGAGGCATTGTTCGCAGACATCGGCCTGGAGGGG
>CAYLPI010000269.1:0-3669 GCA_964385505.1 uncultured Bordetella sp. | reverse complement strand
TCGAGATTAGCAAGCATTTGCTTGAGCAGCTTGCGCAATTTCGCCTTTTCCGCCTCGGATATCCCCGTCATAGCATCCTCGCGCCGCGCAATCGCCAGCGGAAGAATACGCTCGTATACAGAGAGACCCCGCGCAGTGAGCAGGATTCTTGCCGTGCGCCCATCGGGGGTCTGCGCGCTGCGCCTAACCAAGTGCTCACGCTCCAGTCGGGTCAGCAGGCGGCTAAGCGTCGAGTGCGGCAGGACGGCATAATCGGAAAGATCTGCGATCGATACGCCGTCATCGTGCGCCAGCACGGCGAGCACGCGCCAGTGCTGGAAGCTCAGGCGCAGCTTGTGCAAGTCCTCCTCGAGCCGGCGGTTTTGCCGCCCGACGACGCGGTTCATCAGGTAGGGGATTGACTCGTCCAACCTGTAGTGCTTGATCTCCGTGGCGAACATCTTGGGCTGTCTCCTGGTCTTGCCACGGCGTTTGCTGCGGCGTCTTTCATTGAGCAGGTCATGCGGATCAAACGGGCGGTATGGCCAAGTGCTGCACTGGGCGCTGTTTCTTGACACACATTCTTCCCAATAGTATAAGAATATATGCAGTTGCATATATTAATGCTTGTACATTTTTGATCTGACCTTCTCAAAGGACGTAACTGAATGCAGCCGCGCCAGCGCACCGGTCAATGACCGCCGACAACGTCGGCGCGATGGTGCGCCCCGATGCCGTGCATCGTGCGGTGTACGTCGACCCGGAGGTGTTCGCACTGGAGCAGGAGCGGATTTTCCGCCGTGCCTGGATGTATGTCGGGCACGAGAGCGAAATTCCCGGTCCGGGCGACCACGTGCTGAGCCAACTCGGCCCAGAGGAGATCATCCTCGTGCGCCAGCACGACGGCGGCTTCGCCGCGCTGCATAACCGCTGTGCGCATCGCGGAGCCCGGGTCGTGGTCGAGCCGCGTGGCCGGCACGAACTTTTCACCTGCGCCTACCATGCTTGGAGTTACGCGCTCGACGGCGCGCTCGACAGCGTGCCGCTACCGGAAGGATACATGCATGGCAAGGGTCTGGCCGGAAATCCGCGCGCGCAGGGCCTTGCCAAGGTGCCGCGGGTCGAGAGTTACCGCGGTTTCATTTTTGCCTCGCACTGTGCCGAGGGTCCCGGACTCAGAGAGTTTCTCGGTGGCCTGGCAGGCATTTTCGACAATATGGTCGATCGCGCCCCCGGCGGGGCATTGGTGCAGGCCGGCGGGCGGCTGCGTATGGCGTTTCGCGGCAACTGGAAGCTGTTCATGGAAAACGCCGTCGATCTGGTGCATCCCGGTTTCGTGCACGGTGGTTCGGTGGCGGTGGCGCGCAAGTCACCGCATACCGCAGACGCGCCCGACATGGCCGGTCAGACGACGCAGATGCTGATGGCCAACGGCCTGCGCCTTGCTGAGTGGGATCAGGTCGGGCTTGCGGCCTTTCCGCAAGGCCATGTCTATATGAACGGTTTTTATCGCGGCGGCGTGATCGGGGCCGAGCGCGCGGACCCGGTTTTCGATCGCTATCGCGCAGCGCTGGTCGATTGCCACGGCGAAGCGAAAACCCGGGATGTACTCGCCGTCGACCGCTTCAACAATCTCATCTGGCCGACGTTGTTGGTCAATTCGCGCTTCCAGACGCTGCGCATCGTGCAACCGGTCGCCGTTGACCTCACGGTGGTGACCAGCTGCTGCTTTCGCCTCGAGGGCGCTCCGGCCGAAATGTTTGAGCTCAGCCTGCGCTTTCTCAACACCGCAAGCTCAGCCGCATCGCTCGTCGCTTCCGACGATCTGGAGATATTTGAACGCTGCCAGCGCGGTCTGCAGGACAGCGCATCCGATTGGGTCGATCTGAGCCGCGGCATGCACCAGGACAGGGTGGCCGCTGACGGTTCCACCGAAGCACCCGGTACCAGCGAGTTGCCCATTCGTACGCAGTTGCGTGCCTGGCAAGCACATATGGTAGCGGCAGTCTGATGGGAGCCGGCGACACCGTGAGCGTCGGCCCTGTACCGGCATGGGGTGCACCCACCGGCGGGGCGCCCGTGAGTCCGGCGATCCTGCTCGAAGTCCAGGCCTTTTTGATCGACGAGGCCTGCCGCCTGGACGAAGGGCGCTTTGGCGAATGGGTTGATCTCTTTAATGAAGACGGCGTTTACTGGGTGCCCTCGGAGCCCGGACAGGCCTCACCCGATGACATGCTGTCCATTTTTTACGAATCCAAAGCCTTGCTCCGCCTGCGCGCGCAACGCCTTGCGCATCCGCAGACCCATGCGCAGGTTCCGCGCTCTCGCACGCATCACCACATCAACAATGTCAGCGTAGCAGATCTGGGTGCCGGGCGTTATATGGCGTATTCCTTGCTCTTGGTGGTGGAGTGGCGCGCCGGAGAGCAAACGCTGTTCAGCGCGCGATGCCGCCATGAATTGCAGCGCGGCGGCGAGGGCTTGCGCATCGCCGGCAAGCGCGTGGATCTGCTCAACTGCGATGCACCACATCGCGCAATTTCTGTGCCGTTCTGAGCGTTACCAAGATCAACCCTTAGCCCCGGTTTTATTTTCAATCACACACGAGGAAACTCAAATGAAAATCAAACGCAATATTTCCACTATTCTTGCAGCGGTGGCCTTGCTCTCTGCGACGCCCGTTCTGTCCCAGGAAACCGTGCTGCGCGCAGCGGTGTTCGTGCCCACGAATACGGTATTCGGCGAAATGTTCGGCCGCTTCGTCGAGCAGGTGAACAAAGAGGGCAAGGGACTGGTACAAATCCGCCTGGTCGGTGGACCCGAGGCGATTCCGAGCTTCGAGCAGGGTAACGCGGTGCGCACCGGCGTGCTCGACATGGCCAGCGTGCCGCCGGCGTTTTACATCAACAACATGCCCGAAGCTGACGCGGCCATTCTTTCGCCGCTGACGACAAGGCAGCAGCGTCAGTCGGGCGCCTGGGAGGCGCTCAACAAGCTCAGCAACCAGAAAATGAACGCCTGGTACCTCGCTTCCTACGGCCAAGGCGTGCCCTTCCATATTTGGACCATCAAGCCGCCGACCTCAGCCAAGTTCGATGGCTGGAAGCTGCGTACCTCAGGAAACTACACGCCTTTCTTTCAGGCGCTGGGCGCGACGCCCGTGACCACGGCACCGGGCGAGGTGAAAACCGCGCTCGAGCGCGGCGTGGTCGACGGTTATGGCTGGCCGCTGATCGGAATATTCGATCTCGGTTGGGGGCCGGATACCAAGTTTCGCGTCGATCCGGGTTTCTACAACGTTGTCGTCAACGTGCTAATCAATCAGAACAAATGGAAATCGCTGCGCGATGACCAGCGCGCCTTCCTGACGCGAATGGGCGAATGGCTGGAAACGGAAAACATCCGCTGGGCGGCGGAAAAGGTCGCCAGCGAGTCCAAGCGCCAGAACGACGCCGGCATCAAGGTCGTGAATCTGGGGAGCGATTACCAGAAGCTCGCCTACACCTCCTACTGGGCAGAGTTGGCAAAGCGCGCGCCCGAGTCGATCAACATCTTGCGTCCGTTGCTGGAGAAGTAAGCGCCACGCGGCGAGCACAGCGAATCGATGATGCCGGCAAGCGCAAGTCTCGTGGGCTGTTCCGCGCCGCGCACGGCGGCGCGGCGGTTTGTCGCCGGGCGCGGGCGTTACAC
>CAYLPI010000268.1:0-3731 GCA_964385505.1 uncultured Bordetella sp. | reverse complement strand
AAGGTGGTTCCGGACTCGGTCTTGCCATTGTCGATCGCATCGTGCGCGCGCACGAGGGCCGCTTCGAACTGCTACAGCGCCAAGGCGGCGGACTGCTCGCACGGGTCAGCCTGCCAATCGCGGGCAGCCCGGGAACTGCAACTGGCCCCAGGGCCACGACCTGAATTCAGGGCGCGCCCGGCGCCTCATAGCGCAGATTGTCGAGCAGCGCTATAGCCTCGGCGGCAATGCCCTCGCCGCGGCCGGTAAAACCGAGGCGCTCCGAGGTCTTGGCCTTGACGTTGACTTCGGTCGCACGGATGCCGATGTCCTCGGCGATGCGTTTTGTCATTTCCGCAATGTGCGGCGCCATTTTTGGCGCCTGGGCGATGATGGTGCAATCGATGTTGACCACAGCATAACCGGCAGCGCGGACCTTGGCCGCCGTCTCGCGCAACAAAAAGCGGCTGTCGGCGCCCTTGTATGCCGGGTCGGTATCGGGAAAATGGCGGCCGATGTCGCCAAGGCCGGCGGCACCGAGCAGCGCATCGGTAATAGCGTGCAGCAGCACATCGGCATCGGAATGTCCGTCAAGGCCTTTTTCGTAGGGGATATCGACGCCGCCGATGATGAGCCTGCGGCCGGCGACCAGCGCGTGCACGTCGAAGCCCTGCCCCACCCTGCATGCGCTCATGAGCGTCCTTTCAGCAAGCCCGCCGCCATGGCAATGTCGGCGGGATAGGTAATTTTCAGATTATTTCGCGAGCCCTCGACGAGCAGCGGCTTGAGTCCCATTTGTTCTACCGCCGATGCCTCGTCGGTGACCTCGCCCGCGTTGCTTAGCGCCTGCAGCAGCACGCCGTGACGAAACATCTGCGGCGTCTGCGCCTGCCACAAGCCGTCGCGCGGTTCTGTTGCAACAACGCGCCCGGTGGCATCGGCGCGCTTGAGCGTGTCGGCCACCGGCACCGCCAGCAGTCCGCCGACGGCGTCTTTGCACACCACATCGATCAAACGCGACAATTCGGCCGCGCCAAGACAGGGTCGTGCCGCGTCATGCACCAGCACCCAGTCATCGGGTTCGAGCAGGCTCGAGGCGGCGACGAGCCCGTTGAGCACACTGTCGCGCCGTGTCACGCCACCGCAATACAGCGGTGCGATTCTCGGCGCGTCGGTGCCCCAGTCGATGACGCGGAAATACGGGTCACCCGGCGTCAGCACGACAAACACCGTTTCGATCTGCGCCGAAGCCAGCAAGGCGTGTACCGCGTGCTCAAGGACAGAACGCCCGGCAAGCTCAAGGTATTGCTTCGGCCTGGTTTCGACCGTGCGCTCGCCCATGCGTGCGCCCGATCCTGCGGCCGGAATCAGGCCGAAAAATGCCGCGCTCATCGCTGCGACAGGAGCGACATGAGCGACAGGCGCAACAGGCCAGACATGAGGTACAGAGGGAAATTTGAGAGGGACAACACGGTATAATTATATAGGTCCCGCGTAACGACCGACACCGGCCATACCCCGGTGGGAGCCGAACGCGGGTTTTGCTATTTCTTCTTCGACGAGAACCAGTGGTTTGAACGCACCGAACGACCCCAAACCGGGACAAAAGCGCCTGTTCAGCGGTCTTGCCGGCTCGGCTGATGCGCTGGCGCTCGCCCGTTGCGCGCGCGACTCCGGCCCGCTGGTGGTGATTTGCGCCCAGGCCACCGATACGCAGCGCCTGTGTGAAGAGGTCGCCTGGTTCGACCCCGGCCTGCGCGTATTGCTGCTGCCCGACTGGGAAACCCTGCCCTACGACCATTTCTCGCCGCACAGCGACCTCGTGTCCGAACGCCTTGCCACGCTGTACCAGATTTCGCGCAGTGAATTCGATCTGGTCCTGGTGCCTGCGTCAACGGCGCTCTATCGCCTCGGGCCGCCGTCCTATCTTGCTGCGTACACCTTCTTTCTCAAGGAAGGCGCATCGCTGGAGCTCGATGCCTTGGGCAAGCAACTGACGCTTGCCGCGTACAGCCATGTCAGCCAGGTGGTCGCGCCGGGCGAGTATTGCGTGCGCGGCGGCCTGGTTGACCTGTTTCCGATGGGCAGCGCCCTGCCCTACCGCATCGACCTGATGGACGACCAGGTCGAATCCATACGCACCTTCGACGTCGATTCGCAGCGCACCCTGTATCCGGTCAAGGAAGTGCGGCTGCTGCCTGCGCGCGAGTTCCCGCTCGATGAAGCCGGTCGCAACCGCTTTCGCAGCCGCTGGCGCGAGGTGTTCGAAGGCGACCCGACGCGCAGTGCCACCTACAAGGATGTCAGCAGCGGCATTGCGCCTGCCGGCATCGAGTACTACCTGCCGCTGTTTTTCGAGGGTACGGCAACACTGTTCGACTACCTGCCGCCCGGGGCGACCCTCGCCACCCACCACGACATCCACGCTGCGGCGATCGATTTCTGGCGCGACGCGCAGTCGCGCTACCGGCTGCTCGGCGGTGACCGGACCCGGCCGCTGCTGCCACCGGGCGAGCTGTTCCTCAGCGCCGAGGAGTTCTTTGTCGCCGCGGCGGCGATGCCGCGCATCGACATCAGCGCGGGCGCCGCCGATGCCGGCGCAGCACAGACTCTGCTGACCTCGGCGCTGCCCGAGATTGCCGTCGAGCGGCGCGCCGACGATCCGCTGCAAAAACTCAAGAATGAACTGCGCGCGGCCGCCAGCTTCGGCATGCGCACACTGCTGCTGGCCGAATCGCCCGGCCGGCGCGAGACCATGCTGCAATACCTTGGTGAATACGGCGTCAGGCCGGCGGCGGCGGCAGACTTTCCGGCCTTTGCCGCCTCGACCGAAGCCTTCATGCTGTCGGTCGGTCCGCTGCTCAACGGCTTTAGCGTGGACAGCGAAGGCTGGCGCGTCATCACCGAATCGGAACTGTACGCCGGCACCGCGCGTTCGCGCAACCTGCGCGACAAGGGGCGCCAGAGTTCGGTCGAGAACATGCTTCGCGACCTGTCGGAACTCAAGGTCGGCGACCCGGTCGTGCACACGCAGCACGGCATCGGGCGTTACCAGGGCCTGGTCAATCTCGATTTCGGCGAAGGCCAGACCGAGTTCCTGCTGCTCGAATACGCCGGCAAGGACAAGCTCTACGTACCGGTGGCGCAGTTGCACGTCATCGGACGCTACTCCGGCGGCCCGGCCGAGGCAGCGCCCATGCACCGGCTGGGGGGCGAGCAATGGGAAAAAGCCAAGAAAAAAGCCGCCGCCCAGGTGCGCGACACCGCCGCCGAACTGTTGCACCTGTACGCGCTGCGCGCCGCGCGCAAGGGCCACGCCTTCGATGTCAAGACCCACGATATCGAGGCTTTTGGCGAGGGCTTCGGCTTTGAGGAGACACCCGACCAGCTCGCCGCGATCAACGCCGTGGTCGAGGACATGCGCGCCGGCAAGCCCATGGACCGCCTGATCTGCGGCGATGTCGGTTTCGGCAAGACCGAGGTTGCGCTGCGTGCCGCCTTTGTCGCCATCGCCGACGGCAAGCAGGTGGCGGTGCTCGCCCCCACCACGCTGCTGGCCGAGCAGCACTTCCAGACCTTTTCCGACCGCTTTGCCGACTGGCCGGTCAAGCTCGCCGAGTTGTCGCGTTTTCGCACCGGCAAGGAGACGACTGCCGCAATCAAGGGTATAGGCGACGGCAGTGTCGATATCGTCATCGGCACCCACAAGCTGCTGCAAAGCGACGTCAAGTTCCCGCGCCTCGGCCTCGTTA
>CAYLPI010000267.1:0-3793 GCA_964385505.1 uncultured Bordetella sp. | reverse complement strand
CCGCCGGCTCGACTTTGGTGTGCATTTTCGGGGTTTTTTTTATCGCGTCCTTCATGGCACTCATTGCTTCCTGGATGTGCGGCTTCGGAGCTGATCCGCGTATGGACGTTGGCAGCCGCTGTCTGCGCAGTTGCGACGTCGACATGCTAGCGGGGCGAAGCCGTGCGTTATGTGCGTTGCCTCACATAACTCGGGAATGGTGCGGTCGGCCGGGGCGACCCCGGGTCAGCCCTTGCCCGGGTGGTGGGCGCCGCAGTGCTTGCAGGTGCGCTGTTCGGCGCTGGCATAAAAGGCCTCAAACAGCGGCGGCAGGTCGGCGACGATGCTCTTCAGTTGCACCTCGACGCGGTGCAGCAGGCCGTTGCATTCAAGGCAATACCACTCAAAGCCGTCCTTGTCGCCCTCGGGCCGGGTGCGCTCGATGACGATGCAAAGGCTGCCTTCCTCCGGCCGTTGCGGCGAGTGGCGCACATGCGGCGGCAGCAACAGCATTGCGCCTTCCTTGAGGTCGATGCGGCCGGGTTTGCCGTTTTCCATGATGTTGAGGCTGGCGTTGCCCTTGAACTGGAAAAAGAACTCTTCGTAGGGATCGTCGTGGAAGTCGGTGCGCTTGTTCGGTCCGCCGACGACGGTGACGATGAAGTCACGGTCAAGCCAGATCTGCTGGTTGCCGACGGGCGGCTTGAGCAGGTGCTGGTGTTCCTGTATCCATTTCGGGAAATTGATCGGTGTCAGCATGATGTGCGCTCCGTCGGTGAATTCTCCGTTCGCCCTGAGCCCGGCGAAGGGCATGCAGGCCGCTTTGACAGGTTCAGGCCAGGCTTCAATGCTTCGACATCGCTCAGCATCAGCCAGAACGGTGGAAATTGTGGAATGAGTGGCAGGGGAATGTCATTCGACCTTTATACCCGCCTCGCGGATGACGCGGCTGTACTTGGCGACCTCGGACTGCATGAAGGCGGCGAAAGCCTCGGGCGAATTGCCCGAGGGCTCGGCGCCCATATTGGTCAGTTGCGCGCGCACATCGGGACGGGCCAGCACCCTGGCCGTTTCCGTTTGCAGTCTGGCAATGACCTCGGCCGGGGTTTTGGCCGGCGCGACGAGGCCGAACCAGGCGAGGGTCTCGTAGCCGGCGAGGCCGGCTTCGGCCAAGGTCGGCACCTCTGGCATCAGTGCCGTGCGTTTGGCGCTGGTGGCCGCGAGGGCGCGCAGCTTGCCGGCCTTGATCAGCGGCAGCGTCGAGGGGATGTTGATGATCATGCCCGAAACCTGACCGGCGACGAGGTCGTTGAGCGCGGGCGCGGCGCCCTTGTAGCCGATGTTGACGATATCGATGCGACCGAAGCTCTTCAACATTTCGACCGACAGGTGCGACAAGCTGCCGTTGCCGGCCGAGGCGATGTTGATCTTGCCCGGATTGGCGCGCGCGTAGCCGAGGAACTCGGCGATGGTATTTGCCGGCAGCGACGGGTTGACGACCAGCAGGTTGGGTGAACTGGCGATCATGGTCACCGCTGAAAAATCCTTCAGCGTGTCGTAAGGCAGCTTGGGGTAGAGCCCCGGCGTGACGCCGTGCGAGCTGCCGTTGGCGAGCATCAGCGTGTAGCCGTCGGGCGCGGCCGACGCAACCGCGGCACCGGCGATGCTGCCACCCGCGCCGGGGCGGTTTTCGATGACGATGGGCTGGCCCAGCGCATCGGACAGGTGCTTGCCGACAAGGCGCGCCAGAACGTCAGAGCCGTCGCCGGCGGTCGAGGGCACCACCAGGCGAATCGGGCGCGTCGGATATTGCGCCAGTGCGGCGCTGCAAAACACGAGGGCGAGGGCGGCGAGCAGGGTGCGGGCGATGCGTTGCATAAGGTGGGGCCTTTGGAGTAAGGAGTGAAGGGGTGAAGGGGGTTCAGCGTGGTTCGACGATGGCGCTCAGCATGCTGAGCGAGCCGTTGACGATCTCGTCGGTGGCGATGGTCATCTTGTCGTGTTCGTCCTGCAGCGCGGCGACGTACAGCAGCGGCAGGTAATGCTCGGGCGTTGGCACGGCGAGGCGTGCGTCCTCGCCCAGCAGGTCAAAGTTGATCAGCACATCGTGGTCATTGTCGGCGAGCGCGGTGGTGATGGCGGTGTTAAAGCGCCCGGCCCAGTCAAAGGATGCCGCTTCGTCGTCGCGCTTCATCAGGCGCAGGTTATGCACGACATTGCCGCTGCCGGTGATGAGCACACCCTCGTCGCGCAGCGGCGCGAGGCGCTTGGCCAGTTCGTAATGATGGCGCGCCGGCTTGCTGCCATCGATGCTCAGTTGAATCACCGGCACATCGGCGGCCGGAAAGGCATGGCGCAGGACCGCCCAGGTGCCGTGATCAAGCCCCCACTCGCTGTTGTCGAGTGACACCTTGGTCGGGGCGAGCAGGTCGCGCACGCGTGCGGCCAGCGCCGCGTCGCCCGGCGCCGGATACTGGATGTCGAACAAGGCCTGCGGAAAACCGCCAAAGTCGTGAATGGTCTTGGGCCGCGCCATGGCGGTGACGGCGCTGCCGCGCGTGTACCAGTGCGCCGAGATGCAGACGATGGCGCGCGGCGGCACGCTGCGGGCGCGCAGGGCTTCCCCCCAGGCGCGCCAGGCCCCGTTGAAGCGGTTGTCGTCGAGCGTGACCATGGGGCTGCCATGGCCGAAAAATATTGCGGGGAGGCGGGAGCCGGGGTTCATGGTGTTGTCAGGTTCATGAGGTTTGCTCGTGGGAATGAAGCTGTCATTCGCGGCTTCCTGATCGTGCCTACTGTAAATCGTGGCTACCGGCTGGAAATGCCCGCCAGGCGGGCATTTCCAGCCGGTGCTGCTATCGGGAAAGGACCAATCATTTGAGCCAGCCGACCAGTGCCGTGGTCTTGCGGTCGAACACCAGCATGATAACGCCGTAGCGGCAGACCACGGGAACGAAGGCGAGTGTCTCCAGGGCTTGCTGGTTGCCGGCGCGAAAACGCGCCAACTCGCGCCGGATGTCGGCGTCGGCCGTCGCCTGGAGCTCTATATCGGCGCTGCGGTTGAACACCAGTTGCCAGGATTCGGGCGTCATCGGCTGATAAAAGTCGCCGCGGGCGATGACGACGCGATCACCGTCGCCACCGCCGGCGCGCGCCTCGGCAAATATGCGCGCCTGCTCCGCCGGGTCGCGCGGCAGGCGCAGCATCACCGTGCCCGGCCCGCGTGCCGCGGCAAAAGCCTCGATGCGTGCGACATCGCCCGTCACCTGCTTGATGTCGGGCCAGGGCACGGTGAAAAAATTGTTCTCGGCATAGACCAGAAAAGCCGGGCGGTAGAGGAACATCAGCACCGCGCCATAGGCGAGGGCGGCGACCTGCACCGAGGCGATGATGGCGAGGTCGCGCCGCAACCCGGGCTTGCCGCGGCGGAACACCACCAGCGTCAGCAGCGGCCCGAGCACCACATCGACCAGCAGGATCAGCCGGAACACATGCCAGCCGCCGTCCTGTTCAAACCACGGCTGCGGGTACCACAGCGTGAGCATCAGCAACACCAGCACGCCGACAACGGACGCACTGATGCCAAGGTGGATCAAAAAGGCCTGGATTTTTCCGGAACTGCGAAGGGCGGTGAGCATGGCGCTATTTTAAGGGCTTGGGCGGGTGCGCTGCGGCGTGTCCGGTTGGCGTGCCCGGGTGGCAACGGCCCGGAGCAGGCTGGCAAGTTCCTCGAAGAGGAAATCACCAAGTGGGCGAAGGTGATTGCCGCGGCAGGGGTGAAGGCCGAATAGCGGGTTTGCGAGGGCATCGGCTG
>CAYLPI010000266.1:0-3942 GCA_964385505.1 uncultured Bordetella sp. | reverse complement strand
GGCTGCACTGCTCGATCCTGGTCGAGCGCGCCTGTTTTTGCTTGATGTCAAAGGCGGCGCGAAGATCCGTCTCGCCCAATGCGGTAATTTTCGACGCCAGCGCCTCGTCCCTGGCCGGCGGCTGCCAGTCCCAGGCCGGTTTGCCCGCTTCGTCGGCAAGTTCGTTGATCGCCTGTATGGCGGCCTGCATCTGCTCGTGGCCGAACACCACGGCGCCAAGCATGATTTCTTCGGACAACTGCTGTGCCTCGGACTCGACCATCAGTACGGCGTGCTCGGTGCCGGCGACAACCAGGTTGAGTTTGGACTCCACAAGCTGCGTCGGTGTCGGGTTGAGAACATAGTCGCCGTTGATGTAGCCGACGCGCGCAGCGCCGATCGGGCCGTTGAACGGAACACCGGCGAGCGTCAGGGCAGCGGAACAACCGATGAGGGAAACGATATCCGGATCGACCTCCGGGTTGACCGACATCACCGTCGCGACAATCTGGACTTCATTGTAAAAACCATCCGGGAACAGCGGACGGATCGGGCGGTCGATCAGGCGGCAGGTCAGTGTTTCCTTCTCCGAGGGACGGCCTTCACGCTTGAAAAAGCCGCCCGGAATCTTGCCCGCAGCGTATGTTTTTTCGATGTAATCAACCGTCAGCGGGAAAAAATCCTGACCGGGTTTGGCGCTTTTCTTCGCCGTCACTGCGCACAACACGACGGTGTCATCAACGGTGATCATTACGGCACCGTCGGCCTGCCGGGAGATTTCGCCCGTTTCCATCGTCACCTGGTGCGCGCCGTAGGTAAATGTCTTCTTGACTGGTTTCAAAGTCGTGTCCTTTTTGATCGCAGGCAGCCGATGCCGCCGGCGTTACTGGCTGGAGAATAAGAATGCGGATTACCCGCACCAAAAACAAAACGCCCACCTGCAGGCAGGTGGGCGTTGAATCTTGTTTTACTTGCGCAGGCCGAGACGCTCGATCAGCTTGCGGTAGCTGTCGGCGTTCTTGCGCTTGAGGTAGTCAAGCATCTTGCGCCGCTGGCTTACCATCCGCAGCAGCCCGCGGCGGGAGTGGTGATCCTTGACGTGGGCCTTGAAATGCCCGGTGAGTTCGTTGATGCGCGATGTCAGGAGAGCAACCTGTACTTCCGGCGATCCGGTGTCGCCCTTGATACGTTGGTAATCCTGAATGGTCTGCGCTTTTTGCGCGGAAGTAGCCGGCATGTCGGTACGCTCGTTGAATTAATGAAGCGCGGATTCTATCTTAAAATCATAGCGTTCCACAAGAGAATCCGGGCTTTTAAGCGGGCCTCTCGAGGCTTTTCAAAACGCCCTCCGCAAAACCGGCGGCGGGCCTGCCGCCGCCACCTACAAGCTAATCAGGCGCTTAGGACGCAGGTTGGCAGTCGCGTCCACTTCGGCCACGCCGAGAAAGCGTCCGGATTCGGAATAAACCCGTACCGTGCCCTCCGCGTCATGCGGCGAGCGCTGCAGCTGGCCTTGGCAAAAGCGCCATTGCTGACGCTCGTCAAGGGCCAGTCTGGGCAGCGCGTCAATCAGGCTGTCAACCGGCAGCAAGGCCAGGTCTCGCGCTTCGGGCGGCATATCCTCCAGGGAGGCGAATGGCAAGGCGCTGGCGACGGTCAAACGCCCCACCCCGGTGCGTCTGAGCGCGCCCAGATGGGCGCCGCAGCCGAGGGCCTCGCCGATATCCTCGGCCAGCGCACGGATGTAAGTGCCCTTGCTGCAGCGTACGACAATACGAAAGGACTCCCCCGCGAATTCGAGCAGTTCCAGCCGCGAGATGGTAATCGCGCGCGGCGGCCGTTCGACCGTTTGTCCGGCGCGGGCGTATTCGTACAGCGGCCTGCCGTCGCGCTTCAGGGCCGAATACATAGGCGGAATCTGCGAAATCGCACCGCGAAAACGGGCGAGGACGCGCTCAACGGCCTCGTGCGACGTATTGACCTCGCGCCGAGCGAGGACCTCGCCTTCGGCATCACCGGTGCTCGTGCGCGCACCCAGCCGCACCAGCGCCTCGTATTCCTTGTCGGCATCGAGCAAGCCGAATGAAAACTTTGTGGCCTCGCCAAAGCAGATCGGCAGAAGTCCGGAGGCAAGCGGGTCGAGCGTGCCGGTATGGCCGGCACTGGCGGCCTGGTAAAGGCGCCGCGCCTGTTGCAGGGCGGCGTTGGAACTGAGGCCCAATGCTTTGTCGAGCAGCAATACGCCGTCAAGCGGACGGGTGATGCGTTTGGGCTTCACCGCGCCCAACTTCACTCGCCGGGCTTCACTGCGCCGACTTGTCCGCCACGGCCTTGTCGATCAGTTGCGACAGGTGCATGCCGCGCTCGACCGAGGCGTCGAAGACGAAATGCAATTCGGGCATGGTCCTGGTCTTGATGCGGTGCGCCAGCGACGAGCGCAGGAACCCGGATGCGCGGTTGAGGCCCTCGCCGGTCTGTTCGTGCTCGGCCTTTGAGCCCAGTGTGGTGAACCAGATTTTGGCATGGGCCAGATCGGACGTGACATCGACACCGGTCAGCGTGACAAAGCCGACCCGCGGGTCTTTCACCTCGAGACGGATCAACTCCGACAGGTCGCGCTGGATTTGTTCGGCGATGCGGCGCAGACGCGCGTTATTGGCCATGGCTGTTCAACCGTTGCGAATGCCGGACGGCGCGGCAGGCACCGTCCGAATCTGATCTGCAGCCACGGTGCTTGCGACGCGCTATTACAGCGTCCTCGCAACTTCCTGCACTTCGTAGGTCTCGAGCTGGTCACCCGCCTCGAGGTCGTTAAAGCCCTTCAGCGACAGGCCGCACTCGAATCCGCCCTTGACCTCGCGAACGTCGTCCTTGAAACGCTTGAGCGAATCGAGTTCGCCGCTCCAGATGACGACGTTATTTCGCAGCAGGCGCACCATGGAGCCGCGCTTGACCACACCGTCGAGCACCATGCAACCGGCGACAGTGCCGATTTTGGAGATCTTGTAGATTTCGCGAATCTCCACCAGACCCAGCACGGCCTCTTTCTTCTCGGGCGTGAGCATGCCCGACAGCGCGTCGCGCACTTCATCGACCGCCTCGTAAATGATGTTGTAGTAGCGGATGTCAACGCCGTTGGCCTCGGCCAGCTTGCGCGCGGCGCCGTCGGCGCGCGTGTTGAAACCGATGATCACGGCCTTGGAGGTCAGCGCCAGATTCACGTCGGACTCGGTGATGCCACCTACGCTGGAGTAAATGACGTTGACTTTCACTTCATTCGTCGACAGCTTGGTCAGTGACTGCAGCAGGGCTTCCTGCGAGCCCTGAACGTCGGCCTTGATGACCAGCGGCAGAATCTTCGCCGCGCCCTCGCCGATGTTGTCGAACATGTTTTCGAGCTTGGCCGCCTGCTGCTTGGCGAGTTTGACGTCGCGGTATTTGCCCTGGCGGAACAACGCGATTTCGCGTGCCTTTTTCTCGTCGGACAACACGATCATCTCGTCGCCGGCGTGCGGCACGTCGGCAAGGCCCTGGATTTCGACCGGAATGGACGGCCCGGCTTCCTGTATCGGGCGTCCCGATTCATCAAGCATGGCGCGCACACGGCCGAACGAGGTGCCGGCCAGCACGATGTCGCCGCGCTTGAGCGTACCCGATTGCACCAGCAGCGTGACCACCGGGCCGCGTCCCTTGTCGAGGCGGGCTTCGATGACAAGGCCTTTGGCCGGCGCATCGACCGGCGCCTTGAGTTCGAGTACCTCCGCCTGCAGCAGAACCTGCTCGAGCAACGTATCAATGCCCGTACCCGTTTTGGCCGACACCGGAACGAACGGCGAATCGCCGCCGTACTCCTCGGGCAACACGTTCTCGGCGACCAGTTCCTGCTTGACGCGGTCGGCGTTGGCGTCCGGTTTGTCGATCTTGTTGATGGCGACAACAATGGGCACGCCGGCAACCCTGGCG
>CAYLPI010000265.1:0-3967 GCA_964385505.1 uncultured Bordetella sp. | reverse complement strand
GCATCATCGGGGTGTGGGCGCTGGTCGCGCCGCTGGCCGGCAGGGTGGGTTTCATGTGTCCATCATCGACTGGTCATGCCTTTGCCGCTAGTCGATACTGCGGCCGATTTCCAGCTTGATGCCTTTGGCGCGCGGCGCCATCGCCGCGGTGATGCCTTCGAGGTCGCCTTTTTGCGGCGCCGGCGTGCCGCTTTTTGAAACGCGCGCGACCACCACCACCTGGTCGAAGGCCGACAGTTTCATTTGCGGGTTCATCGCGCTGGCGTCGTCGAGCGAGAACTGCAGCGGCAGGGCGGAGACGGTGCTTTTGACAATGGCCAGCGGCATGCGCGGCCCGCTGGCGGCGCGGGCGTAGATGAAGACCGTGTCGTCGGGGCTGGTTTTGGCCTTGAGCGCGGGGGAGAGGGTGACGGTTCCTTGTAATAGCGCAGCGCCTGCGGCGGCGTCGCGTGGTGCGTTTGTTTCGCTGGTTTTTGCAGCCGACTTGGCGGCGGACTTGGCTGCAGGTTTGGCGCCCATTTTCTCGCTGGCGTCGGCGATGATCGCGCGCACCTGTTCGGCGAAGGGCTCGCCATTCGGGACCTGCGGCAGAATCGTCTCCCATAGCTTGACGGCGCGGGCGAAATCACCGTTCTGGTAAGCCACGGTGCCGGCGAGGGTGAGTGCCTTGATGTTCTTGTCATCGGCCTTGAGCGCGCGGGCGATCAGCGCTTCGGGCGCGCCCTTGAGATTGCGTCCGTTGGCCATACCGAGCGCGTCGGCGTAATCGGCAAGGATTTGCGCGTCGGCAGGGCGCTGTTCCGCCGCCTTGGCATAGGCCTTGGCCGAATCGTCGTAGCGGCCCATCGCAACATAAGAGCGGCCGAGCATGACCCAGCCCCCGGTGTCGGCCGGATTGCTTTTCATGCGCTCGGCCAGTTGCGCGACCATGGCGTCGATCTGCTCGGCGCTCATCGACTGCTGCGGTGCGGACGCCGACTCGGGAAACATCGCCTGCGGTGCTCCGAGCAAGGCATAGATGAGCAGGGCGACGACCGGCGTGCTGATGCCGATCACCAGTGCGGCAATACCGGCGCGCTGGGTGCGCGGCGCAGTCGGCGGTGCGGCTGTGTCGTCGGTCTCGGCTTCGTCCAGGGCGCGGCGCTCGATGGCATTGCGTGATGTCCTCCATTGCGCCTGGTCGATGGTGCCGCGTGCGAGTTCGGCATCGAGTTCCGCCAGTTGGTCCTGATAGACCGCGGCATTGCGTGCCCCCGAAGGTGTGGCGGCTTCGATGGTGTTGCGGCGCTTCAACAGCGGAAACAGCAAAAACGCCAGCGCGATGGCAATCAGGACGGCGCAGGCGGCAAGAAAAGGGGTCATCGGTGTTGTTCCGGTACGTCGGTTGTCGTGTTGTCGTTGCGCAACAGGCGTTGTGCGCGGGCGTGTTCGGCCTCGGTAAGTTCCGCCGGCGCTTCCAGCAGCACGCGACGGCGGCGGATGTGCATGACCAGAAAACCGAGGGCCGCGGCGAGCAGCACAAATGGCCCGAACCACAACAGCACGGTGCTGGCCTTTACCGGCGGCCGGTAGAGCACGAAGTCACCGTAGCGCGCCACCATGTAGTCGAGGATGTCGCGGTCGCTCTTGCCGGCGCTGAGTTGCTCGCGGATCTGGGTCTTCAGATCCACGGCGAGGCCGGCATTGGATTCGGCGATGGTCTGGTTCTGACACACCAGGCAGCGCAATTCCTCGGACAAGGCCATGACGCGCTTTTCCAGGGCCGGGTCTGCGGCGAGGGGCGCAGCGTCCGTTGCCGTGCCGGCGCCCGAGAGTAGCAGCGTGCCAAGCGCGATCAGCGCGATGATGAATTTATGCATTGGCACCGAGTTCCTTCAACAGCGGGATGATTTTCTTTTGCAGGATTTCCGGCGTCAGCACGCCGATCTGCTTGTAGCGGATGATGCCCTGCTTGTCGACGACAAAGGTTTCGGGCACGCCATAGACGCCGTAATCGATGCCCAGCCGTCCGTCCTTGTCGTACACCGAAAAGGTATAGGGATTGCCGAATTTCGCCAGCCAGCGCAAGCCGTCCTCGCGCTCGTCCTTGTAGTTGAGGCCGAGAATCGGCACGCTGGCGGTCTTGGCGAATTCGACCAGCAGCGGGTGTTCGTCGCGGCAGGCCACGCACCATGACGCCCAGACATTGACCAGCCAGACCTTGCCCAGCATGTCCTTGTTGCTGAAGGTCCGTGTCTGCGCGCTGACGGCTTTTGCGGCTTTGGTGGCCTTGCCGGCGGCCGGCGCGGCTGCGGGCGTGGCCTCGAGCAGCGGCAGTTCGAACTGCGGCGCGGGTTTGCCGATCAGCGGGGAGGGCACTTCGCGCGGGTTGAGTTTCAGTCCTAAGCCCAGCAAGCCGAGTAGCAGCACAAAAACCAGCAGCGGAACGAGAAAACGTGCCTTGATCATGCCGCCGGCCTCACGACGCCTGCGCCGCGGCGACTTCGCCCGAGGTGGCGGCCGCGCGCGATTTGACGCGGTAGCGGCGATCGAGTGCGGCGAGCGCGCCGCCCAGCGCCATGAACAGGCAACCGGCCCAGATCCAGCTGATCAGCGGCTTGTGATAAATACGCAGCGTCCAGGCGCGCGCTTCGACCTCTTCACCCAGCGACACATAAAGGTGGCGCCAGACCCCGGCGTCGATCGCCGCCTCGGTCATCGGCATGTTCTGCACTGTGTACAGGCGTTTCTCCGGGTGCAGCGTGGTAACGCGCGCGTCGTTTTTCAGCACCTCGACGCTGGCCCGCGCCGCCTGGTAGTTGGGGCCGGTAACGCCGTTGATGGCGTCGAGCCGGAAGGTGAAACCGCCCAGTTGTGTCGTCTCGCCGATCTTGATCTTGACGTCGGATTCGGTTTCGTAACCGCGCGAGATGGTCACCCCAAGAACGAATACAGCCACGCCCAGGTGCGCCAGCACCATGCCGTAGTAGGCGCTGGGAACGGCGCGCAGCCCCTTGGCGAGATTGCCGCCGCCGGCGCCGGCGAGTCGGGCGCGCAGTCCGGTCAGCGTGGTGATGATCAGCCAGAAGGCGAGGAACAGTCCGAGAAATACCAGTGCGCTCCAGCGCCCCATCCACAGCGGCACCGCCACGGCCAGCACGACGGCGCCGATCGCCGCCCAGCGCAACCTGTAGGCGATATCGCGCATCACGTCACGTTTCCATTTGGCGATCGGGCCAATGCCCATCAGGAAAATCGCCGGTGCCATCAGCGGCACGAACACCGCTTCGAAGTAGGGCGCGCCGACGGAAATCTTGCCGAGGTCAAGCGCATCGAGCGCCAGCGGATAAAGCGTGCCAAGCATGACGGCGGCAGTGGCCACGGCCAGCAACACGTTATTGGTCAGCAGCATCGATTCGCGCGACACCAGTTCAAAGCCCTCGCCGATGCCGATCTTGTGCGCGCGAAGCGCGAACAGCAGCAGCGAGCCGCCGACGACAATGGTGAGCAGCACCAGGATGTAAACGCCGCGCGTCGGGTCGGTGGCAAAGGCGTGCACCGAGGTCAGCACGCCCGAGCGCACGAGAAAGGTGCCGAGCAGGCTGAGTGAAAACGCGGCAATGGCGAGCAAGGCCGCCCAGGCTTTGAAGCCGCCGCGCTTTTCGGCGATGGGTAGCGAATGGATCAGGGCGGTACCGACCAGCCAGGGCATGAAGGAGGCGTTTTCGACCGGGTCCCAGAACCACCAGCCGCCCCAACCCAGTTCGTAGTAGGCCCAGCCGCTGCCAAGCGCGATGCCCAGCGTCAGGAAGGACCAGGCGGCGATGGTCCACGGTCGCGACCAGCGCGCCCAGGTTGCATCGAGGCGGCCTTGCAGCAGCGCGGCGATGGCAAAGGCGAAGGCCACCGAAAAGCCGACATAGCCCATGTACAGCATGGGCGGATGAATGACCATGCCGGGGTCTTGCAGCAGCGGATTGAGGTCGCG
>CAYLPI010000264.1:0-3993 GCA_964385505.1 uncultured Bordetella sp. | reverse complement strand
CGGCATCCTTGCCGCGGCCGGTCCCGCACTTGTTCTGCCACCCCATGCCCTGCTCCTCGATGCCCGCCGCCGCCGGCGCGGCGCCGATGCACTTCGACGGATCGGCGGCGCCGTGCGCCTTGCCGAAGGTGTGGCCGCCGGCGATCAGCGCGACGGTCTCCTCGTCGTCCATCGCCATGCGGGCGAAGGTCTCGCGGATATCACGCGCCGAGCCGAGCGGGTCGGGCTTGCCGTTGGGGCCTTCGGGGTTGACGTAGATCAGGCCCATTTGCACGGCGGCGAGCGGGTTGTCGAGTTCACGGTCGCCGCGATAGCGCTCGTCGCCAAGCCACTTGCCTTCGGCGCCCCAGTAAATGTCTTCTCCGGGTTCCCAGATGTCGGGGCGGCCGCCGGCAAAGCCGAAGGTCTTCAAGCCCATCGACTCGAGCGCGACATTGCCGGTCAGCACGATGAGGTCGGCCCAGGAAATCTTGCTGCCGTATTTTTGCTTGATCGGCCACAGCAACCTGCGTGCCTTGTCGAGGCTGACGTTGTCCGGCCAGCTGTTGAGCGGTGCGAAGCGTTGCGCGCCGCTGCCTGCGCCACCGCGGCCGTCGGCGATGCGGTAGGTGCCGGCGCTGTGCCAGGCCATGCGAATGAAAAACGGCCCGTAGTGGCCGTAGTCGGCCGGCCACCAGTCCTGCGAATCGGTCATCAGCGCATGCAAGTCCTTGATCACCGCGTCGAGGTCGAGGTTGTTGAACGCCTTGGCGTAGTCGAAGTCCGCGCCCATCGGGTCGGATTTTTCCGATTGCTGGTGCAGTATTTTCAGGTTGAGTTGATTCGGCCACCAGTCGGCGTTGGTCTTGGCGCCGGCGACGGCCTGCTGGCGTGCGCCGCCCGCGAACGGACACTTGGCTTCGTTTGACATGGTTGTTTCCTTTGCTTGTTGCGATTGGTGATTGAGGCCTCGATGATGAAACCGATTCTAGGGGCGAGGCACCCAATGTTCCAATTGATTGTGGCAATTGGGCCGATAGCCGGATTCAAACGACCGGGCACGCCGGGCGGGGGGGCTATGCAGCTTGCGCCTGCATAGCATCGCCGGCGCGTCGTGGCCGTGCGGTAACAGACGTAAGAAAGGCTCACATGGCGTCGATCGGCAGGGGGGGGCGGGCCGTCATGCGTAGTGCAAGCACCATCAGCCGCACCATCAGCCGCACCATCACCCGTACCATCAGCAATCAATGAGATGTGCATCGTGAACGAGCGCGCAATATTTTTAGGCTCTTTAGGAAATCGAGTGGGTGAATTCTGGCATCAAATGACTGGAAAGGCGCGCCAGTACTTGATTTGCGGGATATGAAGGGTCACGGAGTTCGTGCATGATGTTTGCATGGCTAATTTATCGAAACGTAAAAAGCGGCTCTGGGATGCGTACGTGTTCCCGGGGTTTTGTCCCTTGCCGGCGGTGCGTGGCCTCTTTGGTGATTCGAGAGCCTGCGTCATCACGCTTGTGCGTTGAGCCAGAGCGCATACCATGGTTCGGGCACAAAGGCGGCGAGCAGCGCGAGGCCGACAAACGGGATGGTGTCGTCGATACCCGGCAGCAGCGCCGGCAACGGCGCGCCCTGCCCGGTGACGGCCGCTGCGGCGGCGGGCGCGCTCATGTCGCGCCCGCCGCACCGGCCGCTTCCCCCGTGTTGGCGGCGCCGGCCGTGCGCGCCACAACAGCGGGCGGTACCGGCAGGCCCTCGGCAAGCGCCACCTTGAGCAGCGCGCCCTCGATGATTTCGCGCGCACGCGCCGCCGCCTGCTCCAGTTCGCGGTGCAGCAGCGCATCATCGGGCCCGCGATTGGCGCACTCGGCGCTGTAGCGCTCGAAACTGCCCAGGCTCAGCACCAGTTCCACCAGGTGGCGCGGGCACTCGCAGTACACCGTGGTCGATGCGCTGGCGAGCACCGTCAGCGCGTGCTCGTCAAAGCGCGGTGGCGCTGCCGGCGATAGCGTCGCTGGCGGCGGCAGCGTGGTGGACGCCGGCAGTATCAATGCGCGGCACAGCTCTTCGATCTGCATCGTGTCGGCCGAGGCGCGCGTCACCTCATGTCCGGCGACGCGCAGCCGCCGTATCACTGCGCTTGGCGCAAAGCGGTATAGCACGATGGTTTTGTGCGCCTGGCAGGTATCGCGTATCCGCGCTACCGTCACCTCGCTGCGTTCGTTGAGCGTGGGCAGTTCGATGATGGCGACATCGGCGCGTATCTCGCGCCAAGCCTCGGCTGCTTCAGCCGGGCCGGCGCAGCTCCCGACCACTTGCAACATGCCGCCGCATGCCGCCAGCGCCGGTTCGAATCGCGCCGGCAGTGACTGGCCGACGAGTGCGAGGCGCAATGGCTGTGCCGCGCTCTGGGCGGACCGCACCGTGCCGGCGCTGAGGGCGCGCACGCTGGCGCGCATCGCATCGAGCACGTTGCGATCGAGCGTGGCTATCGCCCCTATCGGATGCCCCATATCGACCAGTTGTTTGATCAGGACCAGACGCTCGATCTGGGTCGCCGAGTAAAGGCGCTGGCCCGACCGGCTGAGCATCGGGCCGACGACACCATAGCGGCGTTCCCAGACGCGCAGGGTCTCAACCGGGACACCGGCGAGCCGGGCGGCAACCCCGCTGCGATAAGTGGCGGCGTCGCCGGGTGCCGCAGGGGCGGGCAAGGGGGATGGCACAGGAATGCTCATGCTGGAACTCCAGGAAGCGAAAGCAATGCGCATATCTTAGCATGGTGTTATGGGTTTGAACCGGTTTTAATCCAATTTTCCGGTTCAATTACTGGAAATATCAGGGTGATTGCTGTAAATTCCGTATCCTCATCGGTTCATTAAGAGAAAGAGATTTTGATATGCCCTCCCGTCGCCAATTTGTGATGTCCATCCTGCCCACCACCGCGACCATCGTTTTCGGCGTGCGTTTCGCTAACGCGCAAGTCGCACGCATCGAGGAGTCCGACGCGGCTGCGGTCGCGCTCGGCTACAAGCATGCCGCCGCAAAGGTTGATGCAAAGAAATATCCCGCCTGGGCGGCCGGCCGCAACTGTGCCAATTGCCAGCTTTATCAGGCCAAGGCGAGCGAACCCTGGGGCGCCTGCGGCGCGCTCGGCGGCAAGCTGGTCAATGCCAAGGGCTGGTGCGTCGCCTGGGTGAAAAAGGCGGCCTGAGCGCTAACCGTCGCGTCCGTGCTCAAGGTCCCGCCGAAACAACACTGGTTTTTTCTGCACCGTCACTGCTGTATTCACTTCCACTTGAAAGGTAATCCATGAAACTCGCTCAAATGATTTCCGTAATCGGCTTTGTCGCATCCTCCGCGTTCGCCGGCAGCAGCCTTGCCGCCGACAAGGACATCGTCGATACCGCCGTAGCCGCCGGTTCGTTCAATACCCTCGTCGCCGCAGTCAAGGCTGCGGGCCTGGTTGACACGCTCAAGGGAAAAGGCCCGTTCACCGTTTTTGCACCGACCGATGAGGCGTTCGCCAAGATCCCCAAAGCGCAGCTTGACGCGCTGATCGCCGACAAGGCCGCGCTGACCAAGGTACTGACCTACCACGTAGTCGGCGCAAAGGTGATGGCCGCCGACGTCAAAGCCGGTGCGGTCAAGACCGTGCAAGGCGGCAGCTTCAACGTCAGCGTCGCCAAGGGCGTCGTATCGGTGGACAAGTCAAAGGTCGTCAAGACCGATATCGTCGCGAGCAACGGCGTGATCCATGTCATCGATACGGTGATGATGCCGAAGTAATCACCTGACCGCGTGACCGCTCGACCCGAACGGCCCGCCGGCCCAGGCAGAACAGCTTGGGTCGGCGGGCCGTTTTTCGTGTGGTCGTCACCGCGCCGGGGTGGGCGGCGTTGCAGCGCTTCGCAAGCCGTTATCACACCCCGTCTAACCGCACAGTTTCGAGGGTGGATCCTAGCGGCTGTCCGGGCTTAACCGGATTTGCCGCCGCCGCCGTCGTCTTTGGCCT
>CAYLPI010000263.1:0-4062 GCA_964385505.1 uncultured Bordetella sp. | reverse complement strand
ACATTGATGGCGTCCTGGCCTTGCATCGCGTCGACGACAAACAGCGTCTCGACCGGATTGACTGCGGCGTGGATCTGCCCTATTTCGGCCATCATCGCCTCGTCAATCGCCAGGCGGCCGGCGGTATCGACGATGAGCACGTCCTGGTAATGCGTTTTGGCGTGATGCAGGGCGGCAGTGGCGATGTCGACCGGCTTTTGCCCGACGTCGGACGCAAAGAAATCGACGCCGACCTGGGCCGCCAGCAGTTTTAACTGCTCGATGGCCGCGGGACGATAGACGTCGCAGGAGACGAGCAGGACTTTTTTCTTTTGTTCGAGCAGCAGCTTCGCCAGCTTGCCCGAGGTGGTGGTCTTGCCCGAGCCCTGCAGACCGGCCATCAGGATCACCGCCGGCGGCTGCGCGGCAAGATCGAGCGCAGCATTCTCGCCGCCCATCAACGCGGTCAGTTCGCGATGCACCACCGACACCAGCGCCTGGCCGGGCGTGAGGCTGCCGATGACCTCCTCGCCAAGGGCTTTTTCCTTGACTGAGGCGATGAAGTCGCGCACCACCGGCAGCGCCACATCGGCCTCGAGCAGCGCCATGCGGACCTCGCGCAAGGCCTCGGAGATATTCGCCTCGGTAAGGCGCGCCTCGCCGCGTATGGTCTTGATGACGCGCGACAGGCGCTGGGTCAGATTTTCAAGCATGGGCGGCAGTCTGTAGGAGTGGGGGGGCGGCCTGAATGGGCGCCAACGCAAGACGGCGCACGTCAGCAGCCGGGGAACGCTGCAAACAGGTCGGTCAGTGTAAACTAGCGACCATGCTTATTCTACTGCACGCCCTCACCGCCCTCCTTTACATCGCCCTGGCGGTGTATTTCTGGCGCACCCGCTGGGGCGCCGCCGCACCGGCGGCCGGCGCCCCCATGCAGGTCGCGGCGCCGGGCGGCGCACCCGCTGTGGCGTCCTGGGAGCGTCCGGCCATACTGGCGCCGCTGCTGCTGCATTCGGTACTGCTCTACCAGGTACTGTTCGGCGCCCCCGAACTGCGCTTCGGCTTCGGGCTGGCGCTGTCCATCATTCTTTGGCTGGCGGTACTCATTTACTGGATGGAACGACACTTTCTCAGCCTTGAAGGCATGCAACCGCTGCTGCTCGCCTCTGCGGCGGCCTGCTCCTTACTGCCGCTGCCCTTTCCGGGCATGATCAGCCCCGCCTACACCCATTCATTCGAGTTCCGCCTGCACCTTGTCCTTGGCATGCTCGCCTACAGCCTGTTCACCATCGCTGCGCTGCAGGCGCTGCTGATGACGCTGCTTGAACGGCGCTTGCGCGGCCACACCCTCGCCGGTCCGCTTGCGACACTGTCGCCGCTGCTCACCATGGAGTCAGTGCTGTTCAAGCTGATTGCGCTTGGCTTCACGCTGCTGACACTGACGCTGATCACCGGCGCGGTATTTTCCGAAACCATTTTCCAGCAGGCAATGAAGTTCAACCACAAGACGCTGTTCGCCCTGGCGTCATGGCTGATCTTCGCCGCACTGCTGGTGGGCCGCACTCTCTACGGCTGGCGCGGACGCAAGGCGCTGCGCTGGACGCTGTCGGGATTTTCGGCCCTGTTGCTCGCTTATGTCGGCAGCCGCTTCGTCATGGAAGTGGTGCTGGGCAGAACGCTAGGCTGAGCACCACCGCCGCCAGCAACGGGCGGCGGGTGCGCGGAAAATGGACAATATCTCCCTATCGACGCAGTTGATCATCCTTGGCGTGCTGCTGATCATCTCGGGCTTTTTTTCGATCGCCGAGACCAGCATGATGTCGGTCAACCGTTACCGTCTGAAGTCTCTGGTACGCCTTGGCAATCGCGGCGCGAAAATCACCTCGGAGCTGCTCGCCCACACCGACCGCCTGCTCGGCGTGATTCTGCTCTGCAACAACCTGGTCAACGCCGCCTCGGCCGTTCTCGCCGGCGTGATCACGGTGCGGCTTTTTGGCGAAAACGAGCTCGCACTGGGCATCGGCACGCTTGCGGTGACCTTCCTCATCCTGGTGTTCTCCGAGATTACGCCCAAGGTCGTCGGCGCGGCGAACGCCGAACGCATCGCGCTGCCCATCGCCTATGTGCTCAAGCCGCTGTTGAAGGCGCTCTACCCCATCGTATGGTTCGTCAACCTGTTTGTCGGGGCACTGCTGTTCATCACGCGACTGAAACCGCGCGCCGGCGACCAGCCGCAGCGCCTGTCGATGGAGGAGCTGCGTTCGGTGGTGCTCGAGTCCGCCAATTTCATGCCTAAAAAACACCAGGCCATCCTGATGAATCTGTTTGACCTCGAGCGCATCACGGTCGAGGACGTAATGACATCGCGCGCGCAGATCGAAACCATAGACCTCGAAGCACCCATTGACGAAATCGTGCAGCAGCTGGCGACGAGTTACCACACCCGGCTGCTGGTCTACCGCGGCGAGCTGGGCAACATCGCCGGCATCCTGCATCTGCGGCGCGTGCTGCGCCTGGTGCGATCAGATGAACTCGATGCGGAGCGTCTGGCCGAAACCCTGATCGCACCGTACTACATCCCGGCCAGCACACCACTGTTCGCGCAATTGCAGTACTTCCAGGAAAACCACCAGCGTTTTGCACTCGTGGTGGACGAATACGGCGAGTTGCTCGGCCTGGTTACCGTGGAGGACATCATCGAGGAAATGATAGGCGAGTTCACCTCGACCGCACCGGCGCGCGCCAACCGCCTTGCCTGGGACGCCGACGGTTCCAGCCTGGTTGAGGGCTCGAGCGCGGTGCGCGAACTCAACCGCAAGCTCGGACTGGGGCTGCCCATGGACGGACCGAAAACCCTGAACGGCCTCATCCTCGAGTATTTTGAGGACATCCCCGAGGCGGGCGTAAGCCTGAAAATTGCCGGGGTGCCGATGGAGATCGTGCAAACGCTGGACCGCGTGGTCAAGACGGTGCGGCTGTTCCGTCCGGAGCCCGAAGGCGACGAATAAATCTGCTCCGCGACGACCACAAAGTCATTTTTTCGAGACAATTCTGAATTAAATACTACATTTTACTCAATAACTTACAAGCAGAACCTTAGACTTTACAAAAGCACAGGGAAGAGGCATCATCGCTTTAGTGGCGTCGAATCAAGGACTTCAGACGACGGATTTGCGGACAATACCCTCCTGGTTCAGCGCCAAAAAAACACCGGAATGTGCATCACATCACGCAGGCAAGACGGGTCGGAGTGGGAAGATGCCAAGCATGGACGCAGCAAACCTTACACCTGAGAGTTCGCGCCCGGACCGCCGCCGGGACGCCTCGGCATGAACGCCCTCGCCACCCCGCAACTGACGGCGGTAGCGGGCATCGGCCTCGCCCGCGCGCTGGTGCAGCACGGCCGCATCCACGCCACCGAAGCCGAGAGCCTCACCGCCATGGCCAAGGCCGGCAACACCAGCTTCATCGAGCAGCTGCTTTCGAGCAAAAAACTGTCCGCGCTGCAAATCGCCGAGTTCGCCTCGGGCACCTTCGGCCTGCCGCTGTTCGACCTGGACGCCGCCGACCCGCAGGGCTTTGCCAGCGGCCTTATCGACCGCAAACTGATGCAGTCGTGCCGCGTCGTGCCGCTGCTCAAGCGCGGCGGACGCCTCACGGTGGCCGTTTCCGATCCTTCGGACGCGCAAACGCTCAACGACGTCAAGTTCCAGTCCAACCTCGCCATCGACGCGGTCGTCGTCGAGGACGACAAACTGGGCGCCGTCATCAAGAAGCTCATCGAGAGTTCGGACATCACGCTCAAGCAGCTGGTGGACGACAACCTCGACCTTGAGTTCGCCGGCGAGGATGCGCTGAGGGCGCACGAAGAGCACATCGCCGCGGCGAGCGAGGCCGACGACACCCCGGTGGTGAAATTCATCCAGAAGATGCTCGTCGACGCCATCGACGAGGGTGCCTCCGACCTGCATTTCGAGCCCTACGAAAAATATTACCGCGTGCGTTTTCGCGTCGATGGCGAACTGCGCGAAGTGGCGCAGCCGCCGCTGCTGCTCAAGGACAAGATCGCCTCGCGCATCAAGG
>CAYLPI010000262.1:0-4121 GCA_964385505.1 uncultured Bordetella sp. | reverse complement strand
CTGCATGTGCTGCAACTCGAAAACGTCAAGGCCCATATCGTCAAGGCGGTTGCCGCAGCCAGCGCGCGCGCGACGCAAATGGGCGATGAACTCGGAAAAGACTGACCATGCTGATCCAGATTTTTCAGTTCCTGCTCGAAACCCTGTTCGGCTTCATGGTGTTTTTGCTGCTGTCGCGCTTTTACATGCAGTTCGCGCGCGTGTCCTTTCGCAACCCCATCGGCCAGTTCGTCACGACGCTGTCCAACTGGATGGTGATGCCGGCGCGACGCGTGATTCCCGGGCTGTTCGGCATGGACATGGCAAGCGTCGCGTGTGCCTGGCTGTTGCAGGCCATTCTGGTCACGGTGTTGTTGTACATGCGCGGATTTGCAGTGGACGCCGGCACCGACCTGCTGGTGATACTGGCAATCAGCCTGGTGGACCTCGTGCGCTCGGCCATACAACTGATGATCGGCCTGATCATCGTCCAGGTGGTGATCAGCTGGGTCAATCCGCACGCGCCGCTGGCCCCGCTGTTTAACAGCCTGACACGGCCTTTTCTCGCGCCGCTGCAGCGCATCGTGCCGCTCATCGGCAACATCGACTTGTCGCCGCTGGTGTTTGTGATATTGGCGCAGATCGCCATCATCGTCATTGCCGGCCTGACGCAACCACTGTACGCGCTGCTCTAGCACCCCGTGGCCGGCTGGTATCGCGACAGCGCCGAGGGCTGGTTGCTGACTATCCATATCCAGCCCGGCGCCAGGCGCAGCGAGGTCGCCGGCCTGCACGGTGAGGCACTGAAAATCCGCATCGCCGCGCCGCCGATAGACGGCCGCGCCAACGCCGCGCTCGAAGCCTTCATTGCGCTGGCGCTCGGTATCGCCAAATCCAGGGTCAGCGTCGTCAAGGGCCTGCAGTCGCGCGAAAAACTGGTGGCGGTCAACGACACCACGGCCCGGCCGCAACAGCTGCTGCCACCGGACTAGCGACTAGCGCGCGAAACCGAGGCCCAAGGCGGCGAGGCGGTCGATATCGGCCGCTGAAAATCCCCAATCGCGCAGCACCGCATGCCCGCCCGCGCCACGTTCGGGTGGCGGCGAGTTCGCCGCGCCCGGCGTGCGCCCGAAACGCGGCGCCGGAGCAGGTTGGTCCACGCCGCCCAGATTGACGTAGGCGTCGCGCGCCGCGGCATGCGCGTGCGCGCGCGCCTCGGCGAAATTCAATACCGGCGCGAAGCACGCGTCCGAACCTTCAAACACCGCACACCATTCGTCGCGGGTCTTTTGCAAAAAAGCCGCGGCAAAGTGCGCTCGTAACTGCGGCCAGCACGGGCGGTCGTCCTGCGCCGGCAGCGATGCTGCGGCAAGACCGAGGCGCTGGATCAACTCGGCATAGAACTTGGGTTCGATGGCACCGATGGCCACATGTTTGCCGTCTTTGGTCGCGTAGCTGTCATACCAGGGTGCGCCCGAGTCGAGCACATTGGCGCCGCGCTGCGCCTGCCATTGCCCTGCGGCCAGCAGGCCGGCGTACATGGTTGTGAGCAAGGACGCACCATCGACCATGGCGGCATCGACCACCTGGCCGCGGCCCGAGTTGCGCGCTTCAATGATGCCGCAGGCAATGCCGAACGCGAGCAGCATGCCGCCACCGCCAAAATCGCCGACCAGATTGAGCGGTGGCACCGGTGCCCCACCGGCGCGGCCGATGGCGTTGAGCGCGCCCGACAGCGCGATGTAGTTGATGTCGTGTCCGGCGCGATGCGCGAGCGGCCCCTGCTGGCCCCAGCCGGTCATGCGGCCATAGACGAGGCGCGGGTTGCGCGCCAGCAGCACCCCGGGGCCGAGGCCGAGGCGCTCCATCACGCCGGGGCGAAAGCCCTCTATCAGCGCGTCGGCCTTTTCGGCCAGAAGCAACGCAGCGGCGACACCGCCCTTTGATTTGAGATCGAGCGTGACCGAGCGCCGGCCGCGGCGCATCACGTCATAACGGCGTTCATGCACCACGCCGAGCCCGCTGGCGGCGGGACGGTCGATGAGCAACACGTCGGCGCCCATGTCGGCGAGCATCATGCCGCAAAAAGGGCCCGGCCCTATGGCTTCGAACTCGATGACGCGCAAGCCGGTGAGCGGGCCTTTGGATGCCATGGGGGACGCGGGTGCCATGGGTGCCATGGGTGCCTTGGGTGCCTTGGGTGCCTTGGGTGACATCGGTGACATCGGTGAAATGTGTGCCATGCGCACAATCATAGCGTCAGCGTGATGGTCGGGACACGGATATTCAACTAAGATTCCGGCGTCATCGTACGTCGCATCATCGTAGCCAATGGTACCCGTTGGCACCCATTGCGCCGCATGCGAACCGACCTCACCAAACCTCAGGAGACTTGGCATGCCAAACACCACATCACGCCGTCAGTTCATCGCCGCGGCCGGCGGTATCGCGCTTGCCGCCGCAGGCCTGCCGGCCGCAGCGCAAGCACCCGCACCGGTGCAAGGCCGCCTGGTGCGCCTGATGAACGGCTTTCCGCCGGGTGGTTCGGCCGACGTGGTGTCGCGCCTGATCGCCGAGCGCCTGCGCGGCGGCTACGCCGCAAACATCATCGTCGAGAACAAACCGGGCGGCGGCGGGCGTACCGTACTCGAGCAGGCGCGCAGCGCCGATGCCGACGGCACCACCATGGTCCTCACGCCGACGGCGATGCTGACGATTTTTCCGCATGTTTACAAAAAACTCGGCTATGACACCTTCCGCGATTTCACCGCCGTCGGCAGCGCCGCAACCTTTGTCACCGCCATCACCGCAGGCCCCGGTCTGCCGGCCAATATCAAGACCGTGCAGGAATGGCTGAACTGGGTAAAGCAGAACCCCGCAGGTGCCGCCTACGGTTCACCGGGCGCCGGCACCTCGCTGCATTTTGTCGGCACCATGCTGGCGCGCCTCGGCGGCGTGAACCTCAACCACGTGCCTTACAAGGGCGCGGCACCGATGGTGCAGGACCTGCTCGGCGGACAGATTCCGGTCGGCATGGTACCCATCGGCGACGCGGTGCAGCAGTCGCGCAGCGGCAAGCTGCGCGTGCTCGCCACCACCGGCACGCAGCGTTCACGCTTTTTGCCCGATACCCCGACCACGCGTGAGGCGGGCTTTCCGGACGTTGTGGCCGAGGATTACTTCGCGCTGTTCGTGCCGTCCAAAACGCCGGCCGATGTGGTCGAAAAACTCGGCCTCGCCTTGCGCGAAGCGCTGAAGAGCAGCGAGGTGCGCGACCGCATGGCGCAGGTTGGCGTCGATCTCAAATCCACCACGCCGGCGGAAATGGCCGACATCATCAAGACGCAGTACGCCGCCTGGGCGCCGATCGTCAAAGCCTCGGGCTTCAGCGCGGAAGAGTAAGCGGGTATGGCGCACGACCATTCCATCTGGAGTTATTGCTACGCCCGCGGCCGCATTCCCACCGACATGATGGGCGGCTGCCCGGTGTGCAGCAACCAGGGCATGACCGATATCCCCATGCTCTATTCGGTCATCGCCTCGGCGCCGGCGGCGGCCGAGCGGCGGCTGATATTGGTGGACTGCGGCTTCAAGAGCGGCGACTCGATGACCGGCAGCCGCTTCCAGAACATCGAAATGCCCGAAACGGTGCTGGCGAAAACCGGCTTCAAACCCGAGGACGTGGACACGCTGGTGCTGACGCACCTGCATTTTGACCATGCCGGTAATTTTGACGCCTTTCCGAATGCGCGCATTTATGTGCAGCGGCGCGAGTACGAGCGCTGGACCGAGGTCATCGCCGCCATCCCTGATTTGTCGCTGGGCAAACAGCACTGGGCGCTGTCGTCGATGGACGTCGAGGTGTTGCAGCGCTTTGGCGCTGCGGTGGACAGCGGTCGCGCGATACTGCTGGACGGGGATACCGAAATCGCGCCCGGTGTGCATTGCCGTCTCGCCACCGACACCCACACCTTCGGCTCGCAATGGGTCGAGGTCGAGACGCGCTCCGGCCCCTATGTCATCGCCGGCGATTGCGTCTACTGGTACGCCAACATCGAACGCATGTGGCCGCCAGGTTATGTGCAGGGCAATACCTGGAACCTCGTCGCCACCTACGACACGCTGAAGGCGAGCGGCGTCCG
>CAYLPI010000261.1:0-4140 GCA_964385505.1 uncultured Bordetella sp. | reverse complement strand
TGCCGAGGGCATCATCGAGGTGGCAGCAGTGAGTGCGGCGATCCAGGCGCTGGAGAACGCGGTCGCGAAAGAGGAGGCGGGTCGTCGCCACCAAGCCGCACAGCAGGCCTCCGCCCAACCGCGTGACACGCCAGCCGAAGACGAGGTAGTCGAACTGCATCAACGCATATTGCCTTTGGTGGAGATGCTAAAGCGCGCGCGAGACGAGCGCGAGGTGATCGTCTGGGGCGTCTGACTCGGCCCTCAGCGTCGTGCGTCAGCTGCAATGCGGCGTTGTTGGTTTGCGGATCGACCAGGCGTCCCGAGCATCAACCGATGTGCACCGGCACGAAGATCTGGTTGCCGTCGCGAAGAATCAACAGCGCGACGTTCTTCTCGCCCTTTGCCACGGCATCGCGCACCTGTTCGATGCTCGCGACCGGCTTGCCATTGACGGACATCAACACGTCTCCGGCCAGCACGCCGGCCAACGCGGCTGGACCGCTGGCCTCTTCGATCAGCAGCCCACCGTCCACGCCAGCCTGTCTTAGCTCCTGAGGCTGCAGTGCGCGCAGGGCCAGACCCAGCTTGCCACGATCCGCCGTGCCATCGGCCTTCCCAACGACGCCTGACTTTTTGCCGGCATCGCCCAGCACCGCGGTCAGCTCCTGCGGCCGGCCTTGGCGCCAAATCTGGACCGTCACCTTCTGACCCGGCAGCGACTGGCCCACGATGGCCGGCACGTCGCCCACCCCTAAGATGGCCAGGCCGTCGATCTTGCGGATCACATCGCCGACCTGCAGGCCTGCCTTTTCAGCCGGGCTGCCCTTCTCCACTTTCGAGACCAAAGCGCCTTCGGGTTTGTCCAGCTTGAACGAGTCGGCCAGCGCCTGGTTCACGTCCTGCACAGCCACCCCCAGGCGGGCGTGGCTGGCCTTGCCGGTGGCCAGGATCTGACCCTCGACTTTCATGGCCAGGTCGATCGGTATCGCGAAAGACAGGCCCTGGTAGCCGCCCGTGCGGCTGTAGATCTGCGAGTTGATGCCGACCACCTCGCCACGTGTGTTGAACAGTGGCCCGCCAGAGTTGCCCGGGTTCACCGCCACATCGGTCTGGATGAAGGGAACAAAGCTGTCGTCTGGCAGGGAACGGCCCTTGGCGCTGACCACGCCAGCGGTGACGCTGTTCTCGAAGCCGAAGGGCGAGCCGATGGCCAACACCCATTCGCCCACGCGCAGGTCGCGCGAACTGCCCAGCGGCAAGACCGGCAGGTCCTTGGCGTCGATCTTGAGCACGGCCACGTCGGTCTTCGGGTCCGTTCCCAGCACCTTGGCTTGGAACTCGCGGCGGTCGGTCAGTTTGACCGTCACGTCCTTGGCGTCACGCACAACGTGCGCGTTGGTGATGATGATGCCGTCGGCGCGAACGATGAAGCCTGAACCCTGTCCGCGCACCGGTTGATCCTGCCGGCCCTGGTTGCCGCCGCCCGGGCCCTGGAAGCGCCGGAAGAACTCGAAGAACGGATCGTTGGGGTCCATGCCCTGTGGTGTGCGTTGCTGAGTGTTCGGCGACCCGTCGTCATTCGCCGCGACGTGGCGCATGCCGCTGACGCTGATGTTGACCACGGCACCGCCGTACCGAGCGGCGATCTGCGAGAAGTCGACTGCACCTGGCGCGCCACCGGACAGTGGCGCAGCGGCGACCACCGCTGGCGTGGACGAGGCGGCATTCGCATCAGCGACGGCCATCGGGCCGGGTGGATTGCAGCCGACGAGGCCAGCGGCCAGGAGCGCTATGACCAGACGCGTGGGAGCCATCGAGCGAAGGTTCATTGGCTTGTCCCGCAAGGTTGAGTGTTGCACCGGAGGGTCGAATCGCAGTCCGGCTTCTCGCGAGCTCACTTTGCCGGGTGCGCCGACCAGTAGGCGTCCACCAGCTGACTCTGCTTGTCGAAGTCACCCGCGGCGGAGAACTGGTCCTCCCTGACCTGCGGCGCCGCTGACATGATCACTTTCGTGGTGTCGAGCACAAGCGTCTTCGCGCCGGCCGTCGCCTTGAAGTCGGTCCAGGGTACGGGGACGTACTTCTCGTTGATGCCGAACAACCCACCGCGTCCGATCACCAGATAGGCGATCTTTCCGGTCTGAGGACTGAACACCATGTCATCGACGCTGCCCAGCGTTTCGCCCTTCGGATTGAGCACTTCGGTGCCAATCAGCTGATCCGATCGGTACGCCACGTCCTGGCCGGCTACCGGCTTGGCTGCGGCCAGTTGTTCCTTGCGCCAGCTCAGAGGGTTGTCTCTGGGCACGTTCCCGCTGCGCATTGCCTTCGCATAACGGCCGTAGGTCGCCCGTGTTTCGCCCAGCAGCGCTTCGCAGGAAGCCTGTTGGCCGCGCTGCCCCAGGATCTGCGCGGCGGCGAGCAGCGTGCGAACTTCGTAGCCGGGCCGTGCGCGCCAGTACCCTGACGCGGAACCCGTCACACCCATCATGCCCATACCTGCGCCGTAGCCATACCCGTGCATCGGGTAGCCATAGCCGTAGATCGAGCCGCCACTCCAGTACCCATCCTTGTTCATCTGGGTCTGGAAGGCGTTGAGATCCGTAAGGCATTGCCGGGCAGGCTTGGTGGCAGGGGTCGCTGCGACGGGTGCCTTGACAGGGTCCTTCGGGGCCGCGCGCGAAGGTCCCGAGATGGTGAGCAAGAAGGCCGCCATCATCGACGCAAAGAGGACCTGACGCGGTAGCGTTTTTGATTGTGAATTGATCATCATGATGTTCTCCAGGCAGTGTGAATCGATGCGCGCCGAACAGGACAAGGCGCGAAGGTGTCAGACGTGTGTTGCTTCGGTGACGGGCTTGTCCTCGGCCGCCCAGTACCCCCTGCGGCCGTAGTGCTCATGCAAACGGACTTCATCGTCGCGGGTCAGCGTGCCATTGGGCTCAAAGGGGGGCGCATCCTTCACGGCCTGCCGCGTCAGCTTGACCGAGACGGTTTCCTCTGCCCAGCTCACGCCTTCGATCCACTGCGGCGCGACGAGCATCTGATGGCCAACCAGCCAGTTGCTGGTGTCGACGATGAGGTAGCGCACGGCCCAGGTCTCGTCGTCGATCAGCATGCCGCAAACGTGGCCGATCTCGCCGTCGCTGGCGTGGATGTGGTAGCCCGTGATCGCCTTGCAACTGCGCAGATGCGGGTCGGCATGGGAGTCGCGTGCGTCACGGGCCTGGTCGGCTCGCGTTCGGGCGTTCGGTGTTTGCTCCCGAATGGCCCCCAGGCTTCCAAAGCCTCCGTAGCCGGCCAGCATCATGCCGGGAACCATGCCGCCGCCCCAGTAGCCGCCGCCGCCCCAGTAATACGGGTAGCTGTAGTAGCCGGAATAATCCAGCTCGTGCTGTCGCGTGACGGGCTTGTCGGTATCCACGTCGGGGCTGTTCCTGACCTGCTCTTTGGTGATCGAGACTGGCAGCAACTGCTCCGCCCAATTGGGTTCGCCGATCGCCATCGGCGAGATCAGCACCTTCCTGCTGGACAGCCAGCCGCCGGTATCGACGACCAGGTAGCGCACGACCCAGGCCTCGTCGTCCAGATACAAGTCCTTGACGTGACCGATGACGCCGTCGCTGGCACCGATGGTGTAGTCGTAAAGTTCTTCAAGGGTTCGCAACATGGCTTGGCTCCTTCATGCATAGGCGTGATGTTTGGGACGGCCCGGTGCGCTTGGCGCAACGCACCGGCCGGATGTCGCGCGTTTGAATAAAGAAATTGTCCGCCTGCGGCGGGCCGTTGTCTGTTCGCGGGCGCACGGATGGGCGCCAAGTTACGCGCAAGCGTTGGTGCCATCGTTCTGTGCACGCCTTGCGCGGTCGCGGCAGCCAAGCCCGAACTCCAACGGCTGTGCAACGGCTCGTATACGTCATGGTCCCGGCGTCGCGACCGGGACTGGTCGACAGGACTTTCGCGCCGGTCATGCCCGGCCTTTGCCCGCACTGTCACTCTTCAGTTTCAGCATCCGTGCATTCACGGCCACGATCACCGTGCTCACCGACATCAGCGCGGCACCCACGGCGGGTGTGAGCAGAACGCCCCACGCAAACAGCGCCCCCGCAGCGAGCGGGATGGCAACGACGTTGTAGCCCGTGGCCCAGAAAAGGTTCT
>CAYLPI010000260.1:0-4162 GCA_964385505.1 uncultured Bordetella sp. | reverse complement strand
GCGCCGGTGCTGTCGTACCCGGTGCCGATGCTGTCGGAGGTCGATGTCTCGGGTGGCCCCAATACCATGCGCATCCTCAATGAAATCACCCGGCTGATGCGGCCGGTCAACTACCTCGGCCTGCCGGCGCTGTCGGTGCCGGGCGGCTTTACGAGTAACGGCCTGCCCTGCGGCTTTCAGGTCATCGGCCGGCCTTTCGCCGAGCCGCTGCTTTATCGCGTGGGGGCGGCGTATGAAAAAGAAAGCGGCCTTTTGGCGCGTTCACCAGAGCTGGTTGCATAAATCGAGGAGGTGTGATGCTTAAACTTTATAAATCCGGCAATTCGATCTGCACGCAAAAGGTCATGATCACGCTGCGCGAAAAAGGCCTCACGCCGGAAACGCAGAACCTCAACCTATTTGCCAACGAGCAGTACGATCCGGCCTACCTGAAAATCAATCCCAAAGGCGTGGTGCCGACGCTGGTCGATGACGGGCGCATCATCATCGAGTCGACGCTGATTTGCGAATACCTCGAGGAGGCCTATCCCGAGCCGCGCCTCGTGCCCGCAGACCCCTGGCTCAAGGCGCAGATGCGCCTGTGGAGCAAGGCCATCGACGAGGGTATTTTCGAGGCGACGCGCGAGCTCAGTTTTTCGGCCATGTTTCGCGAAAAGATGCGCGCCATGTCGGAGGAGCAGCGCGAGATGCGCTTTCGCAACGTCGGTGATCCGCAAAAGGGCGCGCGTTTTAAGTCCACCTACGAGCACGGCGTCGCTTCGCCCTACGTCTTCCAGGCCGTCGCGTCGTATGAAAAGCTGTTCAAGAACATGGAGGCCGCTCTCGGTGACGAGGCGCCGCAAGGGCCAGGCGGTCCGTGGGTGCTGGGCCGGGAGATGTCGCTTGGCGACATCAACCTCATGCCTTTTGTGGCGCGCCTCAACTACCTCAACCTGCTCGATCTGTGGACCGCCGACAGGCCGCATGTCATTGCCTGGTGGCGGCGTGTGCAGGAGGTGCCGAGCTTTCGCGCCGCCATTCTGGAGCAGACCAGCGAAGCGGACGCCGACAACATGAAGACCTTCGGCAGCAAGATCAGGGACGCGGTGGGCGCAAGGCGCAGCGAATACCTGGTGAGCCTGGGAGCCTGAGCTCAGTCAGAGGGTGGCGCGGCGGGGGCCGGTTGGCCGCATAAGCCCGCCCGCCGCAAGCAACGTATTTCGATGCATCGATACACCAAGGGAGGAAACCCGCAATGAAGCAACAAGGCAGAACCGCAATCATCACCGGCGCCGGCTGGGGCATCGGCAAGGCCATGGCCATGCGTCTGGCGCAGGATGGCGCCAACATCGTCATCGCCGACATCAAGAACCACGAGGCTTCGGCCGCCGACATCGCCGCGAAAACCGGCGCGAAGACGCTGGCGCTGCAAATCGACGTGTCGAAACAGGAGGACACCGAGCGTATGGCCGCCGAAACGCTCAAGGCTTTCGGCTCGATCGATGTGCTCGTCAACAACGCGGCGATATTCTCGACGCTGGTGATGCGGCCCTTCGAGCAGATACCGGTCGACGAATGGCAGCGCCTGATGGCCGTCAACATCATGGGCGTCGGCCTGTGCTGCCGCGCCGTGTCGCCGACCATGCGGGCGCAAAAGCGCGGGCGCATCATCAACCTCGCCTCGGGTGCGCCGTTGAAGGGCATACCGCTCTTTTTGCATTACATCGCCAGCAAGGGCGCGGTGATTGCGATGACGCGCGGACTCGCGCGCGAACTGGGCAAGGACAATATCACCGTCAATGCGCTCGCGCCCGGTTTCACGCTGTCCGAGGGCGTGCTCGAAACCTCCAACCACGTCGAGGTCGGCCGCGACATGGCGATCAAGACGCGTTCGATCCCGCGCGATGAAACCCCGGACGACCTCGTTGGTGCGGTGAGCTTTCTTGCGAGCGATGACGCCGCCTTCATGACCGGCCAGACGATGGTGGTGGACGGCGGTTCGGCAATGGTGTGAATGCTGCCCTATCGGCTGGAAAGCCCCGCCTGGCGTGGCTTTCCAGCCGATTTGCGCGCGACCGGGGTCGCGCTCAGGCGTCGTCGCCGTAGCGCTTGACGAACTCCGCCGGGGGCAGCGGCGGGCCCTTGTAGTCGCCCTGCATGGCGTCGCAGCCGGCTTGCTTGAGCATCGCGGCGACACTGTCGTTTGGCACGCCAAAAGCGATCACCGTCATGTTCTGCTGATGCGCCAGCGCCACCAGCGATTGCGCCACCCGCGAGCGGGCCTGATGGTGGGCGTCCGGGGAAGCGGCATCCTTGCACTCGGTGGCAGCGTCATCTGCGGCGTCGGCGTCGGTATCGCCAAGGCCGGACAAGTCGATCTTGAATTCGGTGAAGGGCATCGCCGCCAGCCAGAACAGCGAGGCCATGCTCGCCGCCGGATCGTCGATGGAAAACTTGATGCCCAGCTTGACCAGTTGGGCGAAGGTCTCGCGCGCCACCGGCTCGGTCTTGAGCGAGGCGACTTCCACCAGTTCGATGATCAACCGTGTCGAGCCGACATTCCAGGTGCGCAGCGCGCGTTCGACAATCTCCGGCAGCGCCGTTTCGAGCAGCGCGCGCGCCGGCAGGTTGATGGCGATGCGCACATCGATACCGGCGCTGTAGCGGAACTCCGAGCGGTTGCGCAGCGCGCGGTTGAGCATGGAGGACACCAGTTCGGCGACCACGCCCGCCGCCTCGGCTGCGGCGAAGGCGTCGATCGCCAGCACGATGTCGCGGGTGCCGGCCGGCCAGCGCAACTGCGTCTCTATGCCCATGATCTGGCCCAGCCCGAGGTCGTACTGCGGCTGGAACACCATCTCGAGCGCGTCTTCGGCCACAGCCACGCGCAAGCGGTTTTCGAACAGCAGGCGCTCGCCGTCGCGGTTTCTCAAGTCATCGGCACACAGCACGATGCGCGCCGGCAGGTCGCGCGCGGCAACACAGGCGCTCTTTGCGCGTTGCAACAGGGTTTGGGCGTCATTGCCGTGATCGGGAAAGAGCGCGATGCCGATAGCCGGGCGGGCGTAGATTTCGTCGTCGCCGAACCACAGCGGCGTGGTCAGGCCGCGCAGCATTTTCTCTGCGGCGAGCAGGCAAAGCTCGGCGGTGGCCACTGCCGGCAGCACGCAGGCGAGTTCGTCGCGGGCCATGTCGCCGACAAGGTCGTCCTCGCGCAGCACTTCGCTGCGCAGGGCCGCGCCAAGGCGCGTGCGTGCCGCGTCGCCGGCGTGATAACCCCAAACGCCATCGACACGCGCGACCACGCCAAGGTCAACCAGCAGCACGGCGAGTTTTCCACCATCGTCGCGGCGCGCTTCGATATGCTGGCGCAGGCTTTCGATGAACGGCGCAGCCGTGTCGGCGCTCACAGGTAGAGTTCCCGCGGGTCTATCTTGACCGCGTCATCCTCCAGCGTGCGCACGATGCGGTAGGGCTCGGTCGCCGTGGCCTTGAATTCCTTCATCAGGTCAAGGATGCGGTGCGGGTGTATCGGATTGCCCTTGGCGTCCTGTACCACCATCACGCGCGGTTGCAGCCGGCGAACGGTGTTTTGCGTGATGACCACGCCGACCTCACCGCTGTTCAGCTCGACGATGCTGCCCACCGGATAGACGCCTATGCACTGGATGAACTGCTCGACGAGGGCCGGATGGAACAAGGTGCCGCGGCCCTTGAAAATGGCGCTGAGCGCGTTGGCCGGCGACATGTGCTCGCCGTGCGGTGGCGGTGCCGTGAGCGAATCGTAGGTATCGACGATGCCGGCGATGAGCCCGTGCAGCGGAATGGCCCCGCCACGCAGGCCGCGCGGATAGCCGGTGCCGTCAAAGCGCTCGTGGTGCATCGAGGCGAGCGCCGGCAATTCCGGGTGGATGCCGGTGGTGGCGCTGAGGATTTCAACCGAGTGGTTGACGTGCGCCTTGTACTCTTCGATTTGCGCGGCGTTGATCGGGCCGTGCAGCGCGAGCTCGGTCGGCAGCTTGAGCTTACCCACGTCCTGCAGCATGCCGAGGGTGCCGAGCAGCTCGAGGCCCTCGCGCGGCAGTTGCAGGAAGCGCCCGAAGGTGGTCATCATCACCGAGATGCCGAGGGCCCGGCTCAGCATCTCGTCCGACTGCTGGCGGATGCGCGTCAAGAGCGCGAT
>CAYLPI010000259.1:0-4166 GCA_964385505.1 uncultured Bordetella sp. | reverse complement strand
CCGCGACCCCCGGCGTGACAGGCCGGTATTCTAACCAACTGAACTACCACTCCAAATCCGGCTTATTTCCTGGTGGGTGCTAACGGGATCGAACCGCTGACATTCGCCTTGTAAGGGCGACGCTCTACCAGCTGAGCTAAGCACCCTTTCACATGAGGTCACGACACCGACACGCTGTCAGGGACCTCCGGAAAGCGCGCTAGTTTACAGCATCCTTGAGCGCTTTACCAGCACGGAACTTGGGCACTTTCGCGGCCTTTATCTTGATCGTTGCACCGGTGCGGGGATTGCGGCCGTTGCGGGCCGCACGTTTGCCGACGAAAAAAGTACCGAATCCCACCAGCGTCACGTCCCCCCCCTTTTTCAGCGACGTCTTGATACCCGCAATGGTTGCGTCAAGTGCGCGCTCGGCTGCGGCCTTGGATATATCGGCAACCTTTGCGACGTGGTCAATCATTTCTGATTTGTTCACTAATATCCCCTCAATCTCGTAGGTACGGCGTGTGTGTATGGGTGCGAATGAATCGCAGAGAGCGAATTTTTTGAGTTTGTTTTATGTCGCTAGTTTATATCAACCGCCGGAGAAGCGTGTCAAGCACCAGCGGGAAATTGGTGTGACACATGCAACAATCACCGACCAACAATCCACAGGCAATGCTTGCAATGCACTTGAATATCAAACGGGCGCGCCCCGCGCAAGCCCGGAACGTCTGATGCCGGCGCGAACAAAAAAGGAGCGCTCACGCGCTCCTTTCAAGCCGGCGATAAACGACGCCGGAAGCGCCTAGTGCTTGATCACGCCAGACACCGAACCGTCAGCAGCCACCGGGGGCGGCGTCTCGACGACGGGCTTGGCTGCCAGCGGATCGGGCTTGCGCTCGAGCGCGAGCTCCAGCACCTGCTCGATCCACTTCACCGGAACGATCTCGAGCTTATTCTTGATATTGTCAGGAATATCCACCAGGTCTTTGACGTTTTCCTCGGGGATCAACACGGTTTTGATGCCGCCACGATGCGCGGCGAGCAGCTTTTCCTTGAGACCGCCGATGACCAGAACCTCGCCACGCAGCGTGATTTCGCCGGTCATCGCCACATTGGCACGCACCGGAATACCGGTAAGCGCAGACACGATGGCGGTGGTCATCGCCGCGCCGGCACTCGGACCATCCTTGGGTACCGCACCTTCGGGCAGGTGGATGTGGATATCGCGCTTTTCAAACAGGTCCTCGGCGATACCAAGACGAGCTGCACGGCTCCTCACCACGGACAGCGCCGCGGTGACCGATTCCTGCATCACCTCACCGAGCTTGCCGGTACGTTGCACCTTACCCTTGCCGGGCATGGAGGCCACCTCAATGGTCAGCAATTCGCCGCCAACCTCGGTCCAGGCAAGACCGGTGACCTGGCCAACCTGGTTTTCCTTCTCGGCGATACCATAGGTGTAGCGGCGCACGCCCAGTTGTTTGTCGAGGTTTTTCGCCGTCACCATGATCTTGCCGCTGGTCGGCTTGGTGACCAGCGCTTTGACGACTTTGCGGCAGATTTTTGAAATTTCCCGCTCGAGGCTGCGCACGCCGGCTTCGCGCGTGTAGTAGCGCACGATGTCGCGGATCGCACTTTCGGCCACCGACAACTCCTCTTTCTTGAGGCCGTTGTTCTTGATCTGCTTTGGCAGCAGATAACGCGTCGCGATGTTGACCTTTTCATCCTCTGTGTAACCGGACAGCCGGATCACTTCCATGCGATCGAGCAAAGCCGGCGGAATATTGAGCGTGTTGGAGGTCGCGACGAACATCACCTCGGAAAGGTCGTACTCGACCTCGACGTAATGATCGACAAAGGTGTGGTTCTGCTCCGGATCGAGCACCTCGAGCAGGGCAGAGCTCGGATCGCCGCGAAAGTCCATGCCCATCTTGTCCACTTCATCGAGCAGGAACAGAGGGTTGCGCACGGCGACCTTGCTCATGTTCTGCAGGATCTTGCCCGGCATCGAGCCGATATAGGTTCGGCGGTGGCCGCGGATCTCGGCCTCGTCGCGCACGCCCCCGAGCGACATGCGCACGAATTTGCGGTTGGTCGCCTTGGCGATAGATTGGCCGAGCGAGGTCTTCCCCACGCCGGGTGGTCCGACCAGGCAAAGGATCGGCGCCTTCACTTTTTCGACGCGACTTTGCACCGCGAGATATTCGACGATGCGCTCTTTCACCTTTTCCAGGCCATAGTGGTCCTGGTCGAGGATCTTCTCGGCACCGGCGATGTCTTTCGACACCTTGCTGCGCTTTTTCCACGGCAGGTTCACCACCGTGTCAATGTAATTGCGTACCACAGTCGCCTCCGCCGACATCGGCGACATCAGGCGGAGTTTCTTCAGCTCGGCATCAACCTTTGCCCGCGCCTCCTTGGGCATGCGCGCGGCTTTGATTCGCTTGTCCATCTCTTCGATGTCCGCACCCTCTTCGCCTTCGCCGAGTTCCTTCTGGATGGCCTTGACCTGCTCGTTGAGGTAATACTCGCGCTGGCTTTTTTCCATCTGGCGCTTGACGCGGCCGCGAATACGCTTCTCCACCTGCAGAATGTCGATTTCCGCCTCGAGTTGGCCGAGCAAGTGGTCGAGCCGCTGTTTGACATCGAACATTTCGAGCACTTCCTGCTTTTGCTCGAGTTTGAGCGGCAGGTGGGCTGCAATGGTGTCGGCAAGGCGGCCGGCCTCCTCGATTCCCGCGAGCGAGGTCAGGATTTCGGGCGGAATCTTCTTGTTCAGCTTGACGTACTGGTCGAACTGCCCGATCAGGGCGCGGCGCATCGCCTCGACCTCGTTGTTGTCGCTGGCATCGGGCGGCATCGGCAGCGCCGTTGCCGTGTAATACGTGGTCTGGTCGGCGATCAGGCTGATACGTGCGCGCTGCGCGCCCTCAACCAGGACCTTGACCGTACCGTCGGGCAACTTGAGCATCTGCAGGATATTGGAAATGCAGCCGATCTGGTACATGTCGTCTTCGGACGGTTCATCCTTGGCTGCCGACTTTTGCGCCACCAAGAGGATGCTTTTGCCCGCTTCCATGGCGATTTCCATGGCCCGGATCGACTTGGGACGGCCGACAAACAGCGGAATCACCATGTGCGGGAACACGACCACGTCGCGCAATGGCAGCAAGGGATATTCGACGGGTTCTGCAGACTGCTCTGGGGCGTTCGACATGGCGTGGTACCGGAGAAGGGGGTCTGGATCTAATTATGAGGCCGCAGCCTGAAAATTCAAGCTGCGAATAAACATGAAAATGCACGATTTGCGGGCTTTGTGCGCGCCAGAACTGCAAATTCAGTGCAAAAAACGCGACTTGCATGACGTGGCCGTCTGGCCCGCGCCGGGCGCGGCATGAAGGCCCGGCCTGAACCTCGACTGCAAGACGGCTGCGCGTCACACGCAGCAGGAAATTATCCCGTGGTGCCCGCGACCTTGGGCGGATCGGAATAAATCAGCAGGGGCTTGCCCTCGCCCAGTATGGTCGACTCATCCACGACAACCTTGCTGACGTTTTCCATGGTCGGCAACTCAAACATCAGGTCGAGCAGCGTCTGTTCGAGAATGGAGCGCAAACCGCGTGCCCCGGTCTTGCGTGCAAGCGCCTTGGAGGCGATGGCGAGCAGTGCCTGCGGACGCGCCTCAAGCTCGACGCCTTCCATCAGGAACAGCTTCTGGTATTGCTTGATCAGCGCGTTCTTGGGCTCGGTCAATATCTGAATCAAGGCCTTTTCGTCCAGCTCTTCAAGCGTCGCGACAACGGGCAGGCGGCCGACAAACTCGGGAATGAGGCCGAACTTGATCAGGTCTTCCGGCTCGACGCCCTTCAGCACCTCGCTGATGGCCTTGCCGCTGGTAAGGCTGCGTACTTCGGCGCCAAATCCGATGCCGGATTTTTCCGATCGCCCGCGGATGATTTTTTCCAGGCCGTCGAAGGCGCCGCCGCAGATGAACAGGATGTTGGTCGTATCTACCTGGACGAAATCCTGGTTCGGGTGCTTGCGACCGCCCTGCGGCGGCACCGAGGCAACCGTGCCCTCGATGAGCTTGAGCAGGGCCTGCTGCACGCCCTCGCCCGACACGTCGCGGGTGATCGACGGGTTGTCGGACTTGCGGCTGATCTTGTCGACTTCGTCGATGTAGA
>CAYLPI010000258.1:0-4209 GCA_964385505.1 uncultured Bordetella sp. | reverse complement strand
CCGCCGCAAACACGGCGTCGGGCTCGGCAGCTTGCATCGCGCGCAGCTCCGCGCCGCAGGCCAGCCACGCCGCGCGCACGCGCTCGAGCGCATCGGCGCGGGTTTCGGGCAGCGCCGTGATCACCACCTTGCGCCCCTGGTACAAGTCGGCGCGCGCCGCCGCCGCACCGCTGTTCTCGGCGCCGGCGATCGGGTGCGCCGGCACGAATTGCGCGATCTTCGCGCCAAGGGCGGCGCGCGCCATCGCCACCACATCCTGTTTCGTACTGCCGCCGTCAGTCACCACACATGCGGGCCCGATGTGCGGCGCAATCGCCCGCAGCACCGCCTCGGTCTGCGCCACCGGCACCGCCACCAGCACCATGTCTGCGGCGGCCACGGCGCGCGCGAGGTCGGTCTCGACGGCGTCGATGACACCCAGTTGCGTCGCCTGCGCAAGATTGGCTGCGGAACGGCCGACACCGATCACCCTGCCAACCACGCCGGCCTGCTTCAGCGCCAGCGCAAACGAGCCGCCAATCAGCCCGACACCGACCACGACCAGTGTCTCGATATGCAGTGCTGATGCGCTCACGGCATCGCCTCGTCTGCCCGTAACACCAAATCAGTGCCGCAGCCAGGCCGGGGCAATGGCTGGAAATGCCCGCCAGGCGTGCCTTTCCAGCCGATTGCACGACCCGGGTTAAGCACGGCGACTGCAGCGGCAGCGCCTGTCATGCGCTGCATCACGCCTGCAGGGCCGCGGCCAGCGCTGTGAGAAAGCGTCCGTTCTCCTGCGGCAGGCCTATGGTCACGCGCAAATGCGCGGGCATTTCGTAGCCGCCGCCGACCGGCCGCACGATGACGCCCTGGCGCAGCAGCTTCTGGAACACCGCCGCGCCGTCGCCGACACGAATGGTCAGGAAATTGGCGTGGGACGGGATAAAGTCGAGCCCGAGCGCCTTGCAACCGGCAACGAGTTGCGCCATGCCGGCGCGGTTGTTGTCGTAGCTGCGCGCAATGAACTCGGCGTCCTCGAGCGCCGCAATGGCCGCCGCCTGCCCGACGCTGTTGACGTTGAAGGGGGCGCGCACGCGGTTGACCATGTCGCAAATCTGCGGGTGCGCCAGCATATAGCCGACACGCAAACCGGCGAGTCCGTAAATTTTGGCAAAAGTGCGCGTGATGACGAGGTTCGGAAACAGTTTCAGCCAGGCCACGGTATCCACACGCAACTCGGCCGGCAGAAAGTCGTTATAGGCCTCATCGAGTACGACAATGACATTCTGCGGCACCCGCGCCATGAATGCCTTGAGCGCGTCGTAGGGCAAAAAGGTACCGGTCGGATTGTTCGGATTGGCGATAAACACCAGACGCGTGTCGGGACGAATCGCCGACAGCATGCCCTCAAGATCATGACCGAACTGCTTTGCCGCGACCTTGATGCCGGTGGCACCGCGGGCCTGCGTCGCCAGCGGATAGACGGCAAAACAGTGCTGCGAATAGATGGCGCTCGCTTCGCGCGACAAAAAGGCCATGGCGAGATACTCGAGCAGGTCATTGGATCCGTTGCCGAGCACCACCGACTCGGCCGCAACGCCGAAACGCGCTGCCAGCGCCGCCTTCAGCGCAAAACCGTTGCCATCCGGATAGATGTGGATGTCCGCCAGCGCGGCACGCATCGCCGCCCTCGCCTTGTCGCCGCAACCGAGCGGGTTCTCGTTGGAGGCGAGCTTGACGATGTCCGCTTCGGCGATACCGAGTTCACGCGCCACTTCGGACACGGGCTTGCCCGGTTGATACGGCGCGATGGCGCGCACATAAGCGGGCGCGAGTTCGGAGAAATCCATGGACAAACCCTCTTGTTTCCTGTGTTTATCGGGTGTTTATCGGCGTATTGATAATTTGCAACTTACGACAGCGTTCGCCCTGAGCCTGCCGGAGCCTGCCCTGAGCTTGTCGAACGGGGGCTGAGGGGCTTCGACAGGCTCAGCCCGAACGCAACAATAAACGCATCCTCTGATCTCAGTGAACGGCCGACGGGTACGAGCCGAACACCTTGAGAAACGGTGCCAGCGACTTGAGCTCGGCTATGGCACGGGCGACATTGTCGTCCTGCTGGTGGCCGAGCAGGTCGACATAAAAGTAATACTCCCACTGACCGGTGCGCGAGGGCCGCGATTCGATGCGCGTCATGCTCACGCCGTGTGTGGCGAGCGGCGTCAGCAACTCATGCACCGCACCCGGACGATTGGGCGCCGACATGACCAGCGAGGTGTGGTCATGGCCGGTCGGGCCGGCGTCCTGGGCGCCAAGTACCAGAAAACGCGTCAGGTTGTTGGGTTCGTCCTCGATGTTTTCGGCCAGCATCTGCAAACCATAGCGCTCGGCGGCAAGACTGGGGCCGATGGCTGCGGCGCCCTGCTCCATCGCCGCCAGCCGCGCCGCCTCGGCGTTACTCGCCACCGACACCCGTTCGGCGCGCGGCAGGTGCTGCGACAGCCAGTGCTGGCACTGACCGAGCGACTGCGCGTGGGAGTAAACGCGTTCGATTAAAGCCATCGGATCGCCCGCGGCCGGCCCCTTGTCCGCTGTCACCATCAGGTTCTGGTGCACGCGCAACACCACCTCGGCGCACACCCTGAGCGGCGTGGTCAGCAGCAGGTCGAGCGTACGGCCTATGGTGCCCTCGGTGGAGTTCTCCACCGGCACCACGGCGTAGGCGGCGGCGCCGGTCTGGGCGGCGTGAAACACCTCGTCGAACGACGCACAGGGCAGGCCTTGCACGGCGCTGCCGAATTGCTTGACCAGCGCCATTTCGCTGAAGGTGCCCTGCGGTCCGAGATAGGCGATGGCCAGAGGCTGCTCCAGCGCGCGACAGGCCGACATGATTTCGGTGTAAATGCGCGCCACCGCCTGAGCCGGGATCGGGCCGGGGTTGGCCGCGGTGACATTGCGCAGCACCTGCGCCTCGCGCTCCGGACGGTAGGCCGGGCCGCCCTGCTTGAGGTGGCCGATCTGCTGGGCATGGGTGGCGCGCTCGGACACCAGCTTCAACATCTGCTGGTCGATGGCGTCTATCGCCTTGCGCCGCTCGGCGAACTTGTGATCGGGTGCGTCCGCGTTCATCGTCACTCCCCGGCCTGCCGGCCCTGCCGCGCAATCATGTGCGCAATCATGTCAGCCATGGCTGGCCTCGAATTCCTTCATGTAGGCAACGAGCGCCTGCACGCCTTCGATGGGCATGGCGTTGTAGATCGAGGCGCGCATGCCGCCGACGACGCGATGCCCCTTCAGTTGCACCATGCCGCGCGCTTCGGCACCCTTGAGGAAGGATGCATCGAGCGCCGCATCGTTGAGCTTGAACGGCACGTTCATGCGCGACCTGTCCTGCCTTGCCACCGGACTGACGAAAAATCGGCTCTGGTCGAGATAGTCATACAACACCGCGGCCTTGGCGATATTGCGCGTTTCCATCACCGCCAGTCCGCCCTGGCGCTTGAGCCACTTGAACACCAGGCCGGCGATGTAGATGGCATAGGTTGCCGGGGTGTTGAACATCGAGTCTGCTTCGGCCTGGATCTTGTAATCAAAGGCCGACGGCGTGCAAGGCAGGGCCTGACCGATCAAATCATCACGCACGATCACTATGGTCAGGCCGGCCGGACCGATGTTTTTTTGCGCGCCACCGTAGATGAGCCCGTACTTCGCCACATCGACCGGCCGTGACAGGATGTGCGAGGACATGTCCGCGAGCAGCGGCACATCGCCGGTATCGGGCACCCAGTGATATTCGAGTCCGCCTATGGTCTCGTTGGAACAGATGTGCACATAGGCCGCGCCCGGATCAAGTTGCCAGGACGCGCGCGGCGGTATGGCGGTGAAACCCCCGCCCTCACCCGAAGCCGCGACATTCACGGTGCAATATTTGCCCGCTTCCTTGATGGATTTTTTCGACCACTCGCCGGTGTTGATATAGTCGGCGCGATCGCGGCCGCGCAGCATGTTCATCGGCACGATGGCGTTCTCGGCGATGGCCCCGCCCTGCAGGAACAGCACCTTGTAGCTGGCCGGAATGGCCAGCAATTCGCGCAGGTCGGCCTCGGCCTCGGCGTGAATGGCGATGAACTCCTTGCCCCGATGGCTCATTTCCATCACCGACATGCCACTGCCGTGCCAGTCGAGCATTTCCGCTGCCGCCTGACGCAGCACTCCCTCGGGCAATGCAGC
>CAYLPI010000257.1:0-4213 GCA_964385505.1 uncultured Bordetella sp. | reverse complement strand
CCCTGAGGCCCTGAGGCCCTGAGGCCAATATTTTCCAGGTGCGGGAAAGCACGCCCTGACTCGCTGTCTGGTGTTCTGCCCAAAAAAACGCCGCGACATGCGCGGCGTTTTCGCTTTTTTTCCCTGATGGCACAAGCTGAAGATGCCCGTCTGGCGCGGGTTTCCAGCGTATCGCTTGATTTTTAGATGAGTCTTTCGCCGTTGTAAAAGGCCTTGCGCCAGCGCGTAATGGTCACCTCGCCGAACAGCCCAACCTGCTGGAAGGGATCACCGGCGAGAAATGCTTCGGCTTGCTTGCGCTCTTCGGTATCGACGATGTACAGGCTGCCGCTGCCGCCAGAGCCGTCGTCTTCAATCAGTGCGCCTGCCGCGAGGAGCTTGTGCTTGTTGGCGCCGAGGTAATCAAGGTGCACGGCGCGCGTCTTGGCGCGCAAATCGCCCTGGTTGGGCTTGTCGGTGAGAAATATGGCGTAAGGCATGGTGCTCTCCTTGGGGTTGATCCGGGGTGCGGGTTGCTCAGGAACTGCAGGACAGCGCCGAGCAGCCGGCCTTGTGCCGCGCCCACTCGGGACGACGCGCGGCGAGGTCTTCGTGCTCCGGCTGCTCGTCGTAGGGGCGTTGCAATACCTTCATCAGGCGCTCGAGCACCGAGGCGTCGCCCTCGGCGAGCGCATCGATGGCCGTTTGCGCAAGGTAATTGCGCAGCACGTACTTCGGGTTAGCGGCGTTCATGCGTGTGAGGTGCTCGGCCGGTGCGAGGCTGTCTGTGCGCACGCGTGCGCCGTAGCGGCGCAGCCATGCAACGAGGCTGTCGCGATGCGGCGTGCCCTCCTCGATGGCCTCGGGCATGTAAAACGCGCGCTCGATCGGTGCCAGCAGCGCGGCATCGGAAGCCCTGTCATCGAGCGGGATGCGCGCGAGGTTGCGAAAAAACAGCGTCATGTCGGTTTCCGCCTGCTGCAGCAACCCGAACATGTCGGTGAGCAGGGCTTCGTCGCCGTCGCGATCGAGCGAGGCGAGGCCGAGCTTGTCCCTGAGCATGCGATCGGAGGCGGCAACGAAGGTGTCGGAGAACGTGGCAAGGCCCTGCTCCAGCGCGGCCGTGTCCGGCACCAGCGGCAGTAACGCATTGGCGAGGCGCACCAGGTTCCATTGCGCAATATTGGGCTGGTTGCCGTAGCAATAGCGGCGCCCCTGAGCGTCGGTGGTATTGGGCGTCCAGCCAAGGTCGTAGCCTTCGAGCCAGCCATAGGGGCCGTAATCGATGGTAAGGCCGAGGATCGACATGTTGTCGGTGTTCATCACGCCGTGCACGAAGCCCACGCGCATCCATTCGGACATCAGCTCCGCGGTACGGCGGCAGATCCCGGCGAACCAGCGCGCATACACCTCCGGCGTCGGCGCCCGCCCTTCCTCCAGCAGTTCGGGGAAATGCGTGCCGATCACATAGTCGGCGAGGCGTTTGAGCAGCGACTCCTCCGCGCTTGCAGCGAGAATCTCAAAGTTGCCAAAGCGCACAAACGTCGGCGCGACGCGGCACACCACCGCACCGGGCTCGGGCTCGGGATTGCCGTCGTAGAACATGTCGCGCACCACCATTTCACCGGTGGCGGCAAGACTCAGCGCGCGCGTGGTCGGTACGCCAAGATAATGCATGGCCTCGCTGCAAAGGTATTCGCGCACCGACGAGCGCAGCACGGCGCGGCCGTCGGCGGTGCGCGAATAGGGCGTGCGCCCGGCGCCCTTCAGTTGCAACTCGTAGCGTTTTGCATCGGGCGCGATGATTTCGGCGAGGGTGATGGCGCGGCCGTCACCCAGTTGCCCCGCCCAGTGGCCGAACTGGTGGCCGCCGTAGCGCGCGGCATAAGGCTGCATGCCCGGCAGCACGCGGCTGCCGGCCAGCACCTCGGCTTCGATGCCGACAAAGGACGCGGGACGCGCCATGCCCAGCATGTCGCCCACGGCATCAGACCAGGCGAGCAGGCGCGGCGCCCGCACCGGCGTCGGTTCGACACGGGTGTAGCTGGCGTTACGCACCTGGCGCGGCCGGTTGGCAGGATCCGCATCGGCCGGCAGCGCGGCGACGAAGCTGTTGTCGAAAGCGAGCTCGGCCAGCGGCAGGGGCTTGGCGAATTCGCGGGTGTTGATCTGGTTCACGTAATTTTCCTTTGGGCTTGATATGGGCAAGCGGCCACTGCGCGCCAGCAAGCGCTCAGGACGTACCAAGAGAACCGTCATTCCGGGCGCAGCGGGGAATCTGCTTTTACCCGCATCAAGCAGCTTCCCCGGGTGCCCCCCCCGGAATGACAATTCATTCGGAGACGATCCCTAAAATAGCAGGAATCCTCAATCCGGACAGGCACAAACGCGGCGGCCCGAAACGCTGCTACTCTGCATCCCTTCCACTCATCTTCAAAGTGCCCCTACCCTCATGTTCGGTTTGCCCCCCATCACCCAGGCCCTGATCCTCACCAACGTCATCGTGTTCTTTTTGCCCGGCATGGGCTTTCCGCTGCCGCTGGACAAGCTGGCGCTGTGGCCGCTCGGGCCGAACTTCATCCACTGGCAGATCCTGACCTACGGCTTTTTGCACGGCAGCCTGGCGCATCTCGCCTTCAACATGTTCGGCCTCTACATGTTCGGCAGCGACATCGAGCGTGTCTGGGGCTCGCAGCGCTTTTTGCTGTACTACCTGTTTTGCGTGCTGTCGGCGGCGCTGGCGCAGTTGGTGGTCTCCGGCGTGATGGGTTCGCTCGCGCCGATGGTCGGCGCCTCGGGCGGCATTTTCGGCCTGCTGATCGCCTTTGCGATGGTCTATCCGAACCGCATGATCGTGCCGCTGATCCCGCCGATTCCGATGCGCGCGCCGATTTTTGTCGCGCTGTACGGCGGACTGGAATTATTCCTGGGCGTCACCGGCACGCAGTCTGGCGTGGCGCACTTCGCCCACCTCGGCGGTCTCGTCGGCGGCTACCTCTTTATCAAGCTCTGGCGCCGGCGTCGCTAGGCGCGGCGCTCTTCAGCCGGCCGCGATACGCCGGAACGTCAGGCAAAAGCGCGTGCCCACCCTGAGTTCGCTCTGCACATCAATTCTGGCGTCGTGCTTGTCGAGCACCGCCTTGACGAAGGCAAGACCCAGGCCGGAGCCGGCGGCGCGGGTCGCGCCCGGCGCGTCAAAGCGCGAAAAGCGGTCGAACAACTGCGGCAAGTCTTCGGCAGAAATACCGTAACCCTCGTCGCGGATCACCAGTTCGCTGTCATCGCCCTGGCGCGTGACGCTGCAATGGATGACCTTGCCGCCGAAGCTGTACTTGATCGCATTGGACAACAGGTTCGAAACCGTGCGCACCAGCAGTTGCCGGTCGCCCGCCACCATCTGGCCCTCTTCGGCCGCCCCGGTCTCGATGGTGATGAATTTCTTTGCGGCGAGCGTGCCCTGCTCCTCGACCGCCTCGCGCAGCACCGCGGCAAGATCCACCGGCGTGAAGCTTGAAGGGTCTTTTTCTTCGGCGCGCGCGAGGTGCACGAAGTCATCGGCGAGGGCCAGGGTCTTGCGCGCATGCGCCTCGATGCGCTCGGCAAGGTCGCCGGGCGCGCGCTCGGGCGCGAGTTTGGCCAGTTCGAGCAGCGCGATGATCGACACCTGCGGGCTGCGCATGTCGTGCGACAGGAAGGCCATGTATTCCTCGCGCTTGCGCTGCACGTCGCGCAATTCACTGATGTCGGCGAGGCTGACAATGCTGCCCAGCGTCGCGCCGTGCTCATCGGGCAGCGGCGCGGCGCTCGCCAGCCAGGCGCGTCCGTCTGCCGAGGTGGCTTCAACCGGCGTGCCCCCTTGCAACGATGCCGCAGCCAGCGCCACACCCCTGGTGGTGGCGAGGCCGGCCAGCAGCGTGTCAAGCAGGGCGCCGCGCAAGGCGGCCGAATCGGCGCGGCCGCACAGATCTGCCGCGCGCGGGTTGCCCAGCACCACCACGCCTTGCGCATCGGCGACCAGCGTGGCCTGTGGCAGCCGGTCAACGACGTCGGCGATGAAGCGCCGCGCCGCGCGCAAGCGCGCCGAGGCATCGCGCAAGGCGCCGATGCGCCGCTCCATCGGGTCGCTCAGGGTCAATGAAGCACGCAGGCCGCGGCGCGCCGGTGAATCGAGGATGTCGGGCTCGCCGCTCATCGCCTGCAACTCGGTTTCAAGAAACTGCTGCGCCGCCTCGAG
>CAYLPI010000256.1:0-4263 GCA_964385505.1 uncultured Bordetella sp. | reverse complement strand
GGTAGGCGAGCGTGCATCCGGCCGAACCGGCGCCGACGATGATGTAATCAAACTCTTTCACTGCGCTCATGAATCAACTGCCAGTCGGGGTTAAAGCGGGAGACTTGTCGATTGATAACGATCGACCTCGCCTGTGCGATCAGCCGGCCGCAATGGCCTTCTGGAAGGCCGGACGCGCCTTCAGTGTTTCCACCCAGGCCGCGGTTTTCGGAAAGGCCGGCAGCCCAAGCGGAAAGGCGATGCAGCGTTTGACGATGGGACCGAGCGCGATGTCGGCGAGCGAGAACTGCGGGCCGGCGATGAAGGTGTTCTTCGCCAACTGAGCCTCGATCACCTTGAGCTCTGCGCCAAGATTCGGTGCCGTGTCTGCGGCGCGCTCGGCCTCTGGTTTTTTCGCGTCCTTGAAGCCGCCGAGGTAGGCGCCATTCAATTCGGACAGCGTCCAGTCCATCCAGCTGTCGATTCTGGCGCGCTGCGCCGGGTCGGCCGGGTACAGCGGCGTGGCGTTCTTGCCAGCCAAGTAGCGCAGGATGGTGTTGGACTGCCAGATGGTGTTGTCGCCGTCGATCAGCGTCGGCACCTTCTTGATCGGGTTCATCGCGACGTACTCGGGCGTGGTGGTGTTCTCCCACTGCTTGCCGTAGTCCTGGCGCTCGAACGGGATGCCCATCTCTTCGAGCAGGAAAATCACTTTTTGCACGTTGCCGGAAGTGGCCCGGCCGAGTAGTTGCATCATTTGCTGCTCCTTTTATATGGGTTTTGTTTTTTCAAAGCGGTTTGTAGGCGACGCATTCAATTTCAATCCTGGTGCTGATCACCGCGCGCGCCTCGACGGTGGAGCGGGCTAGGCGGCCCTCGGGAAAGTATTCCTTGAACACGCCGTTGTAGCGGCCGAAGTCGCGTGCGTCCTCGAGAAAGGTGGTGACCTTGACGACATCGGTCAGCTCACAGCCGGCCTCTTTCAGCACGCGCTTGATGGTCTCGAGCGTGGCACGCGTTTCGTCCTCGATGCTGCCGCTGACCATGTTGCCGTTCTCGTCCTTGGCGACCTGGCCGGACAGGAACACAAAATCCCCGGCGCGCACCGCCGGATGAAACGGCAGGTTGGGATTCTTCTTGCCATAGACTTCGATTTTTCCCTTGCTCATTGCGTCGCTTCCTTTCGCTTCGATTTTTTGCGCCGGCTCAGCCGAGATTGGATTCAATGATGCTCAGGCCGCGCTGGCGGTCGAGCAGGTAGATAAGGCCGTTCGGATCGACGGTGACATCGTTCGATGAGGCCATGTCATAGCCTTCGGGCACATCCGGTTCGTAATAGCCGACTTCCTTCGGTGCCAGCGGATCGGCGACGTCCACAAGGCGCAGGCCATTGGCGAACCACGCGAACGGGATCACCGTGCCGTGAAAGCGCTCCGAGGGCTGGTGACAGCCCATCATCGCCGGTTGCGCCGCGCCGTCCGGGTCAAGGCCGGGCTTCTGGAAGGTCGCGATCTGCTGCGGACGGGTTTCGTCGCTGATGTCATAGACGCGGGCGTAGGCGGGCGGCGAAGGGTAGAGCTTGGCGACGTCCTCGTCGGCCACGAGCAGGATGTCGCGCCCCTTCAGCTTGCCGGGCATGCGCAGCGCGGTGTGCGTCGGATGCGGGTTGTCGGCCCCCAGATTGACGCCCGACACCAGCGTCGGCCTGCTCATGTCGGCGATGTCGAGGATATAAAAGCCGTGGTGCCAGTAGGAAACATAAAGCCTGTCGCCGACGCGCAAGGGGTGGTGGCAGCGCGGCCGCACATAGTTGTCCCAAGGGTAGTCCTCGCCGCCCGCCACATGCTGGCCCGGAATCCACCAGCGCCCGACTTCTTCCGGCGCATCGGGCTTGGCAAGGTCTAGGATCATCATGATGTTGCCGACATAGCCTTCTGCGGTCGGCGAAATATAGGCGTAGCGGCCGTCAAAATCATAGCGGTGCACGCCGCCGCCTTCGCCGCTGACGCGCCACTTGTTGATGAGCCGTGGTTTGGCGGGCGTGCTGACGTCGAAGATGCCGAGGCCGCCGCCGAACTCGGGCGCGCCGTCGCGGAATTTTTCGTAGTTGACGACCATCAGACCGTTGGCCGCGCGCACCTTGTGCGAGTGCCAGCCCATGGGCACTTCGAGCTTTGCGATCAGTTTCGGATGCTTCGGGTCGGCGACGTCATAAATCGAAGTGCCGTCCGGCGGACGCATGTGCGAAACGTATAGCGTGTTCTTGTCCCACCAGACCTGCCCGCCTCCGGGGCAGTCAATCTGGCTGACGAGTTTGGTATTCCAGGCGCGTGCCACGTGGTGTTCCTTGATTGAGAACAGGGACTGAAGCGGGGACCGGCAACCGACCGTCCGATTCCACAGGGGAATTCCCCCCGTTCGCAACAGCCGCCCGGAGACTTACAACAGGTTGATGATGTCGCCCGAGGCGCTGCGGCCGTAGCGCGTCAGCAGACCAAAGCCCGCCAGCGCCGGCTCGTCGCTGGCGACAAACAACACCAGCGGGTCTTTGCCCTCGTTGACGTACTCGGTCCAGTTGCCCCCGGGGATGGCGACGGTATCGAACAGTTCAAGGTCGAAGCGCTTGCCCTCGACCAGTACATGGCCGCGACCTTCAATCGGCGACACCAGCACGCTTGAGGACTGCTTGATCGGCAGTGTCTTCTCGCCCGGGCGCACCATCTGCATGAAAAAGGTCATGGTCTTGAACACCGGCCCGCCCGACAAGGGGTCAACGTACTCGAGCAACAGGCCCTCGTGCAGGTTGTCGGCGTAATCGCGGTTTTTTTCCAGCATTTCACGCATTGGCTCGTAGCGGTAGACATACATCGGCGACGAACCGCCGACGCCGCGCATGTGGCTGACAAAGCGCGCCTTGAAGCCGCCGGTGCCGTAGATGCGCGACGAGTAGTCGCTCGGAAAGCGCGCGCTCTGCTTTTTCTTGGCGACGCCGTTTTCCTTGTAGTCGTGGTCAAAGGCGAGCGCGTTGAGGCTCTCCACCAGCGGATAGTCGAGCACCGACAGATTGATGGCCGGTTCGTCGCCGACGTTGCCGTGGTTGTGCCAGGTGTCACGTGGCGTGAGCACCAGGTCGCCGGGACCAAAGGTGATGTCCTCGCCCTCGACGCCGGTGAAGTTGCTCGCGCCGATGAGGCCGAAGCGCACCGCGCTGGCGGTATGGCGGTGCGGCGGCATGATTTCATGGGGGTCGTTCTGGCGATAGGCGGTGTAGAGCGTGCTCACCGTGGCGCGGCGCGGCGCGAGACCGGGGTTGATCAGCACCAGCGAGCGCCGATCGGTATCTTCGGCCGTAACCAGTTCGGCCGAACGATGCAACAGCGACTCGATGTCGTCCTTGAAGCTCCAGCGAAAGGGCACCGGCTTGGGACCGTTCATCAACTGGCGGATTTCGTCGTGCTCGACATCGGACTGCTTGGCCCAGAACGGAAACAGGTTCCTGGCGTTGATGTCGGCGTACATCTCGCGCAAGGCCGTTTCTTTGGCCGTGCCTGAAAGTCTGATTTCGCTATGGTTGCCCATGGATGCCCCTTGATCTCAAAATATCGCGAAGCCCCGATAGTGCCAAGTCAGGAAAACCCTGTCAACCAAAACGACCAAAATCAACTCTGGTTGCAATAACCGTCCTAAGATCAGCCCCACCCAAGCTCGCATTAACACCACGCGTCCAGCCCCGAGTACCGCACTTTCATTGTGCAACTTCACAAACTCGACTAACATCAGATGCATGCCATAAGGGGCAAGCAATGAACAACCAAGCGCAACCAATACTTGAATCTGAAGCCGATCTGGACTCCTTGGTGGATCACCTGCGCCAGCGTCTTGGCGCCGGAGAAGCGCTTCCGGCCGAGCGCGTCATGGCCGAACAGTACGCCGTCAAACGCCACCGCGTACGCCAGGCGCTGGCCTTGTTGCGCCGGCACGGCGACCTCGAACCGCCCAGGCGCATGAACGCGGCCGGCGGCGAATCACTGATTCGCGCCACCAATCCGCTGGAAGTGATCGAGTTGCGGCTCGCTCTCGAGCCCGCACTGGCACGCCTTGCCGCAGTGCGCGCAACACCGCTGGAAATTGCACGCATCGTGCGTGCCGCGACGACACCACCGGACATGCAGCGCAGCACCGCCGATCTGGCTTTTCACAAACTGGTCGCCGCGGCGAGCGGCAACACGCTGGCCGCGGACCTGTACGCGCTGCTGCGCAAGGTGGGCTCGGACGCACGGGTGC
>CAYLPI010000255.1:0-4303 GCA_964385505.1 uncultured Bordetella sp. | reverse complement strand
GGCATCTCGTGCAGACACGGAGAGCGGAGACGGCGTATGCGTTGAGGGCGCTGTGTCTCTACGAGTTATTGACCGACGTTCGTGCGCAGCATCTCTTCAGCCGGCAAGGGGCTGCAAGTGTCGAGCATCTTTCAGCCATCGCTTCGCAAATGCGGGACAATTGGACTGCGGACAAGACCAGTCATGTGCGGGATCTCGGGTCAGATGCTGACGCGGCTTGGCTCGCGATTGAACGAGGTGTGAAGCACCGAAATGGTGTTCTCCAACTGGGCGCAGCGGCGCAATGTCTGGAGCCCACAAATTTTGAGCGGCTCTATTTTGCAGCCTGGATGATCCTCGAGGGGCAACCGCGTAGCGCGATTGGGATGTTGCTGCGTATTGCGTCTGCACCAGAAACCAGCGTGATGCGAAGTGTTGCTGGAACAAATTTGGGTCTTGCGTATTACGAGGTAGGCGATTTTGCCCGGTCACGAGCCTGGTATCGATCAGCATCTCTCGTAAGCCCAGACTACTTCCCCTGTGCGGTCGGGCGATTCATCCTTTCACTCCAACTCGGAGATAGGGAAGATGCACTTTCCTCGGCTGGATCGGTCGAAGATTTAGCCACAAACAACGTTGACGAACTCACGTGGTTGATCGATGCTCAGCATCGTCGGCGGCGAAGCTTTCAGGTAAACCTGACCAAGGGAGGACGAGATCTCCTTCCGCGACTTCGCGATGCTCTGGGTCCAGCATCTAGGAGATTAGTCAATGCAGTCGAATAAATCCCGGCTCTATATCCTGGGCAGGCATAAGAGTTTCATTCTGGCGCCCGCAGGTGCATGCCTTCTCTATGTCGCCTCAATCTGTCATGCGCAGGTCGGTGGTCTGATCGGCCCATCGGTACTACAGCGGCCAGGTCCGATTACGAGAGTTTCCGTCGGCGGTGTCGGCGAGGCAGTCATCGACCCTGCCTGCCCCATGCGACCTCTTCCCTAGGCCGCGCACGACAATCACACCACTATGACTTCGTCTCATCGACTTGGTTGGCTTCTAGGCTGTCTCGTCGCACTAGCCCTAGCTGCATGGATTTATGTTTCCAACTTCACGAATAGCGGGCCTAACCTGCTTTTCGACGGTTCATCTAACACGTCTGCCCCGGCCCCCCCACTTTCTAACTCACTCCCAAAGGCCGAGGCATTCGGAGAAGGTCGAGATCTTCAAGGTCGTTCTACCGTTGCCGTCGGCATCGAAGTTCTCGACAGCAGTTCACTTCCGATAGTGGGGGCTGTCGTATCGTGGACGCCTGCCAAGACCGATTGGATTTCTCGAACGATCGCAGAGACTGACCGACCTTGGCTAGAAATTGAGGCTGGATCGTTGTTCAGCCAGTCGGACGAGCGCGGACGTTGTGATTTGAAGTTCGAGAACACTGTTCCCGCTGTCCTCTGGATTTCCCATGCCGGGTATGTGGCTCATACGATTCACAACCTTCGCGGTGGGACACTTGATGTATCCAAGCCGATCGTACTAGCCAAATCGAGCCTCATGCTCTCTCGGGTAACCCAGGCAGATGGAAGGCCTGTGGCCTCGGCCGAGATTCGCCAGTGTTTCTCCATGTGGGACAAGCCGGTAGACGCCACATCTCCGGATGCGATCGCTGTCCGCATGTTCCAGCGTCGCTACACCACTGACCCAGCAGGTGAAGCGAGCCTGGCCGGTTTGACGGGTTACCACAGCTTGAGCGCGCTGCTACATGATCAGTGTTCCAACCCCTGGACCGGGATCCAGCCCTGTGAGCCCGTGCTCGTGCTCCGCTCAACTTACACAGCGAGCGGAAGAGTCACAGCACATTCGAATGGCAGCACGAGTCACGCACTCGATCGCATTACGATTTCGGCTACGGTGGACTCGGTCGGTGAAGAGATCGGCTACCTAACTGTTCGAAGCGACGGAACCTGGGGGCCTGCCCAGCTCCCGGTTCGGCCCGCCTCTGAATACGCATACGATTGGGAGAGTGATGTGTGGATGGCCGAGCATGTCAAGCGGCCAGCTCCTGCACCAGGCGACGTCGTCTACGTCGATTTTGTGGGCGAAAAGGGCTTGGAATTGCCAGTCATCGTTGTTGACGCTGCCGACAATCCGGTTGAAGGAGCACGAGTACAAGCGAGCTCTGAGTACAAGGGTACGACGGAAAGTGTGACGCTCTACACCGATGCGAAAGGAGTCGTCGAGTTCCAAACCGTTCGGCCTGGCGCGCTCTGGATATCCGCGTACAAGTCCGGGTATGAGCCGAACGAGAGCGAGCGCCTCGAGCTATACCAGAACTCTCAGATCCCTTATCGCATTCAACTGAGTCCTGGGGGACACCTGCGCGGCCGCGTCATGCTGAATGGCAAACCCGTACGAACGTTTGCCATCCGCGTGCGGAATGAGGCCAAGCACTTCGATGACGATCGGCACTTCCTGGATCGAAGCGACGGCACTTTCGAGATACCTGACCTCCCCCTGGGAGATCTCGTTGTAGTAGGCTCTTCGTCACCAACGAATCGAAGCTCCGCGATCACGGCCTTGATCAATATCGGCAGCACTGCGGAAGTCCTTCTCCAACTCGTGCCCGGCCTTGTCGGAAATGGTCATGTCCTCGCTGCGGCCACCGGTGGCCCAGTCCCGGCCGCCTTCGTTCAACCGTTTCTAGTGGTCTCTGGCAAGAACTTGGGAGCCTTTGGGCCTGCCCACGCCTGTAATCCCGACGGTTCCTTCGAGTTTGCGGGCTTCGGCCTCGATAGAAATGTCATCGAAGTCACAGCACCTGGATTCGCGAAATTGAGACAGGTCCAGGATCGTGACGAAAATGGCAAGCTCGACTTCGGATGGCTGGTATTGCAAACATCTGGCGGCCTGACCGTTCAATTGAATACGGACCTGCCTGAGAACATAGGGATCTTCGCAGTTGGAGTCGTGCCGGGAAATCTGGTCCCAGAGGTACGCATGAATACTGTGGGTTCTGCGCGGTTCGAGGACATCCCGCCCACCCATTATAATGCCAGTATTTGGATGGGCGCCATGCGCGTAATCCAGACGCACTTGGAAGTCCGACCTGGCCAGACCCGGTCATGGACCATCGAACACAAGCGTGTCCGCGATCTTGTAGCGGAACTCGATCCGGGCCCCGGAAATCCTCTTCCGGTTGGAATGTCATGTCGCGCCTCTTACTTTGATCCAACCGGATTAGATGTGGCTTTTACTGCTCCATTCGATGACAGCGGCCGCGTTGATTTCTCCCGCATCCCCCAGGACGACATCCTCCTGGACATTTTCGACGCGGATTGGAATTTGGTGATGTCCGAGTGGGTTCACTCTGATCGGAACAGTCCCTTGGTCGTCAAGGTGCCGATCGGAACGCCTCCAGTTCGGGTACGCGTGCTCGACACTGATCGCAAGCCGATCTTTCCAGCCACAGTGCTCTTCAAGCAAGTGCGGGGCGGCGCGAGCTTCAGCCTTCCCCTGCCGACCAATGCGCAAGGCGAACTCGAAGTTCCAAGAATTCCTGAGATGAGGCTGACTGCACTGGTCACGAGCCCTACCTGGCGGAAGTGGGTGCAAAATCTCACGCCCCCGGCTAAGCCTGATGACGTGCTCGAGATCATTGCCTCGAACTCCGCTTCTATCAAGATTCGCGCGCTGGATCGCACGACTCCACTAGCCGCGTTAAAGCTCGATCTCACCGACCCACTTCAACTCGACGTGCTCTTCGATTCGAGGGGGACGAGCCCAGAGGGTCTCGTTCATTTCGATCACCTGGAACAGCAGAAGTTCGACGTCCGCACCGTCGATCTCGGGTACTGGCCGGCGCGCGTGACGGTGCAGGCTACGAATGGCGGCACGCAGGCCGACATCCAGGTCCGACGTTTGGGCGGTGTCCGAATTCATGCCTCAATCGTCGGGACTCCGTTACGCCAGAAGCCGATCCCTCTGCGCTCCCTCGAGTTCGATACAGACGTATCAGACTGGGTGACCGCAGGTCGCGTGCAAGCGAGCTCCGGACGCCTCGAAACGAATGAGGACGGTGAGCTGGCCGTCGAGGGACTGCCGAACGGCACTTATCGCTGGTCCGTGAAGAACAGCAGCGGCGATGTCGTAACTGGGGAATTCACGGTCTCCCCGCGTTCGACCTCTGACGTCAATATCGCACTACCGTAGATCTGAGCTCTCCGGTCGAGGCTGGATAATCTTTGGGGAATGTCGCTGATCTGATCGGCGACCAAGATAATAACCTGGCCCCTTCATGACGCACACGTGTGGAGTCTTGGGTGCGCAGTGC
>CAYLPI010000254.1:0-4352 GCA_964385505.1 uncultured Bordetella sp. | reverse complement strand
GGTCCGGCAGATATTCGAAGGGCAAAACGTCCTCGGGGCCGATGTGCCGCTTGCCAGAGAGCGCGACGCGGTAGCCGACCGACTTCAGACGCTGCGCGATGCTGATGGTGTTCGGCCGCGAGACGAAGGTGTGGTTCGGGTAGGCGCCGGTCTTGATCGGATACATCCCGGTGTAGAGCGCGTGGCGCGTCGGCGAACACATGGGCGCCGCTTGGAAACAACGCGTGAAGCGCAGGCCGTCTTTGGCGAGGCCGTCAATCGTCGGCGTGTAGGCTTGCCCGCCGTAGCAGCCGACGTCGCTGAAGGTGAAGTCGTCGGCGATGATCAGGAGAAAATTCGGTTTCGTTGACGGCGTCGCCCCCAACACGGCCGAAAGTGAAAGGAGGAAACCGGCAATCAGGCTGAGTCGGGTGCGCATGGTGAAAGCGGGCTATTTGTTTTTCTTTTTGGCGCCCGCCGACGGAGGGGCGGCGCGGGCGGGATCGGTGAGCAGGCGGGGTTCGGCGAAGACCTTGCCCTCATCGCCTTGGACTTTCATCCACGCATCAACGTCGGCGCGGAGCGCGGCGAGGCGCCTGGCTTGGGCCGGATCGGCGGCGAGATTTTTCAACTCAAGCGGATCGGTGCGGAGATCAAAGAGCTCCTCGGCGGGCCGCTCGTGGTAGCGGCGCACCGTCGCGGCGGCGGCGGGGTCGCGCTTGGCCTTTTCGTCCCAACTGCCCCAGTAACCGCCCGCGTCGTTGGCTTGGACGATGTCGACGTGGGTCGAGTAGTAGAACCCGGGGTGCAGGTTGCGGATGTATTTCCAGTCGGCGGTGCGCACGCTGCGCGTCGGATAGATGTTCATGCGGCCATCGCCGCTGTGAGTGGTGAAAATCTTTTCGCGATGCTGGGCGGTTTGCCCGCGCAACACGCCCGCGAACGAGGTGCCGTCGAGCCCCTGCGGCGCCGGGCCGCCGGCGACGGCGACGAGGGTGGGCAAAATATCGAGCCAGCTCACCATCGCATCCGTGCGCGTGCCGGCGGTGATTTTCCCCGGCCAGACCGCGATCATCGGCGTGCGGATGCCGCCGTCGTAGAGACTCCATTTGCCAAACGGCCACTGGGCGCCGTGGTCCGAAGTGGTGATGAAAAACGTGTTCGCGCCCAGCACGGCGTTGGCCGCGTCAAACACTTCGCCGAGCTCGGTGTCCATGCGGCCAATGGCGGCGTAGTAACGCGCGCGGGCCGTGCGGGTCTGCGGTGTGTCGACGTGATTCGCGGGGATCGTGACGTTTTCCGCGACGTAGCCCTCGCCGGTTTCCGGCCACGGCACGTGCGGCCAATTCGTGCCGACGAAAAACGCGAGGGGCTTGTCGCTCTGGCGGGCGCGAAGCCAGGCGAGCGCGGCGGAGACCGCGATGTCCTCGTGATACTTGTCGTGCGCAAAGTGATCGAAGCCATAGTCGCCCGTATGTTGGTAGTGCGAGACCTTGCCGAACGCCACGACTTCGTAGCCGAGTTCCTGCAGGTAGGCCGGGAGTTTCTTGATTTCTGCGCGCGGCTTCGAGTGGTTCGGCTCCGCGCCGTTGCGCGCCGGCGTCAGGCCCGTGAGCAGCGCGGCCCGACTTGGGGCGCAACTCGGGGACGCGACAAACGCGTGATCGAATGTCAGCCCGGCGAGCGCGACGCGCTCCATGTGGGGCGTCTTCACATCCGTCGAACCGTAGACCGACGAGTCCGCACGCGAGTGATCGTCGGTCAGAAACACGACGAGGTTGGGACGCGCGGGTGTGGCGGCCCAAGCACCTGCCACGAGGGTGAGCAAGAGGCCCGGGCACAGGAGGGTGCGGGAGAAGATCATTTCTTTGAGGGCCACGTCGCGCGCCAAGCCATGACGAGTTGTTTGAGGTCGCGCACGATCTCCGGTTGGGCAGCGGCGAGGTTGTTGGCCTCTTTGGCGTCGGTCGCGAGATCGTAGAGTTCGGGCCGCGAGCCGTCCGGATTGATGAGGAGCTTCCAGTGGTCGCGGCGCACCGCGAGCGTCGGGCTGGGGTCGGGGCCGAATTTGAAGGCGTCGCCGCCGTTGCGGCCATATTCCCAATACACCGGCCCGCGTTTCGCCTGCACGCCACCGCGCCAGATGGCGGAGACATCCGAACCATCGAGGGTGTGGGCGGTGGGAAGTTTTGCGCCCGCCAGCGCCGAGAGCGTGGGCAACAGATCCGGCGCGACGAGCACCGAGCGGTCGTCGACGCGGCCGGCGGGCACGCGGCCGGGCCAGCGCACGATGAAGGGCATGCGGATGCCGCCTTCGTAGAGGGCGAGTTTGTTGGCGCGGAAACCGCCCGAGCGGGCGCCGCCGAAGGTGGGCAGTGCGCCGTTGTCGCTCGTGAAAATGACGATGGTGTTTTCCTCGAGGCCCCGGGATTTCAGACCGTCGAGCAGGCGACCGATCTGTTTATCGAACTCGGCGAGCACCGGGCGAAAATTCTTCGGGAGGTCTTTCTTGTCGGACACGTCGTCGGGCACCCAGGGCGTGTGCACGTCGTCGGCCCAGAGATTGACGAAGCACGGGCCTTCGCGGTGGCGATCGAGAAAATCGAGGGTCTTGTCGACAAAGAACGCCGTGCGGTCCCAGCGCTTCACTCTGTCCTGGGGAGACCAAATCCAGTTGGTCGCGGTGATATCCGGATGCGGCTCGGGGCTCTCCCAAGTGCCGACGCCTTCGTCGTAGCCGTAGGCCGCGAACTTCGGGGCCTCGGTTACATCGCGGCCGCCGCCGAGGTGCCATTTGCCGATGTGGGCGGTCGCGTAGCCGGCCGATTTCAGCGTGCGCGGGAGCGAAGGGGCGCGCGGGTCGAGAAAGTCGTCCTGTTCGCAGGCCGCGTTGCCCTTTTTCGTCTGGAGGAAACTCGTGATGCGCCAGCGGGCGGGATACATGCCGGTGATAATGCCGGCGCGCGACGGCGAGCAGATGGGCGAGGCGGAGTAGTATTGGGTGAAGCGGGTGCCTTCGCTCGCGAGACGATCGATGCGGGGGGTCGGGGCCTGCATGCCGCCGTAACAGCCGAGGTCGCCGGGCCCCATGTCGTCGGCGAGGATCACGATGATATTGGGCGGACGGCTGGATGCCGTAGCAGCCGACGCGACCGACGCAGCGGTGCCAGCGAGCAGCGCCGCGCAGAAACGAAACAGGGTAAATTTTTTCATGGAGAGGTGGGCGCCGTCTATTTTGTGATAAGCCAGTCTTTGGGGGCCTTGTAGCCCGCGCGACCTTCGCCGTATTCGGCGACGCCGCCGGCGGGTTGGAGGGCACCGAAATTCGCGAGAAGGCGGGCGAGGTCGCGCACGACGGTGGGATGCTCGGCGGCGACGTCGGTGCGTTCGCGCGGATCCGTGCTCAGGCGGTAGAGCTCCTGTTTTTGCGCCTTCCCGCTTGAGAGGACCTCGCCGCCGATGTGCACCAGTTTCCAGTCTCCGCGAATCACGGACGCGCCGGGAGGGCGTCCACCTTGGGCGAAGTAGGAATACCACGGGCGCACGGGCGCGGGCATTTTGCCCTGGAGAATCGGCAGGGCGTCGATGCCGTCGAAGGGGCGTTCGCCTCTCGGCCAAGGCGCGCCGGCCGCGCGGAGGATCGTCGGAGCGATGTCGATGTAGCCGAGCATGGCGTCGGACTTGAGACCGCCCGCGAGACCGGCGGCGGGCCAGCGGATAGCGGCGCAGACATGGATGCCGCCTTCGTAGACGGAAAATTTGCCGTCGCGCCACGGGGTGTTGTCGGCGTGCGCGCGGAGACCGCCGTTGTCGCTCATAAAAAGGATGAGGGTGTTGTCGGCGTCGGGTCGGGCTTCGACGGCGGCGAGGATGCGGCCGACGGCCTGATCGAGGCCGTCGATGAGCGCGGCGTAGTCGCGGCGCTTGCCGGTGAGCTGCGGATATTTGGCCACGTCCTCCGGCTTCGGCAGGAGCGGATCGTGCGGCGCGGTGAAGGCGGCGTAGAGCAACCACGGTTTTCCGGCCGGCGAGCCTTCGATAAACTTAACGGCTTCGCGCGCCTGAATGTCGGTCGCGTGCCCCGGTTCCTTCACGGTGCGGTCGCGGTCGTGCCAGTCGATTTCGCCTTCGCGCTCATGCGTGAAGTAGTCGATCGCGCCGTTGTAGTGGCCGTAGTAGTGCGTGAAACCGCGCTGCGGCGGGAGCATCGCCTGGGTCGCGTGGCCGAGGTGCCATTTGCCGACCATGCCGCGGCGTTCGTAGCCGGCCTTGGCGAGCATCTCGGGCAAGATCGTCTCCGCAGCCGGTAGGCCGAAGTCCGACCACGGTGGGATGACGGCCTTCATCAGGCCGAAACGAATCGGCCAGCGTCC
>CAYLPI010000253.1:0-4509 GCA_964385505.1 uncultured Bordetella sp. | reverse complement strand
CGCGGCGCAAAGATAACGCGTCAGCGGGGAAGCTTGAGCGGCCATGCGCTGATTGTCGCATGGGAAGCGCCCGACAGGGTCGTGCCTGTGGCGCGGATGATGGCTGGAAACCCGCGCCGGTTGGCCCTTTGCGGGCGATTGCACGTCGTGGCAAGGGCTTCGGACGGTGCGCTGCATGTGCGCTTGCGCACAGAACCGCCCGGTGTTCAGGCATACGCTTGGGGTACGCTGTTCAACCGTCAGGGGAGTCCGAGCCATGAAACGCATTGCCGCACACAGCACGCCAACACGCGAACTTCCATGCGCCTGGCGCGAGGCCGAGTATGCCGCACTTAAGGCCGATGCGGCCGACAGTGGTGACGACCGCATCAGTCAGAACATGTTCGACATCGACGACGAGCACGCCGAAGTGGACAGCATTGTGCACGGCGGCGCTTACGACGCCGACTGAGTTGCCCTGCTGTTCGCTCAGGCCTTGGGCTTGAGCATGGATTTCAAGTCGGCAAAGGCCTTGTAGGTCGATACCGACGCGGCTGCGGCAGGTACGGCCTCAGAGCGCCCCGCGTGATCAAGCAGGCGTGAATGCTCGGCGTCGTGGCAGTACAGGCACAACAACTCCCAGTTGCTGCCATCGGGCGCGTTGTTGTCGTGGTTGCCGTCCTTGTGGTGCACGGTGAGCATGCGCAGGTTCGGCCCCTCGAAAGCGCGCGCACAGCGGCCGCAGACATGCGGATACAGCTTCATTGCCTGCGCCCGGTATCCCTGCTCACGCAGTTCACGCGCGCGCCGCGCCTCGGCGACAAGACGGTCGGAGTTTGGTGTCGTAGTCGCCATTGTCGCGATCAGGGTCTCAGCCTGTCAGACTCTCAGCGGCGGGGGCGGCGGGCATCAGGGCTCAAAGCGCAGATTGCGCTCGCGTACCAGCTTGGTCCACTTTGCCACTTCGCTTGCCACAGCCTCGCCCAGTTGCTCGGGCGGGCCGCCACCGGGCTCCGAACCCACGGCGGCAAGGCGCTCGCGCAGGTCTGGCGTCTGCAGTGCGCGGTTGATGTCCTCGTTCAGGCGCATCACCACATTGCGCGGCGTGCCGGCCGGCGCGAATATGCCGAAAAAAGTCGATGCGTCAAAACCGGGCACCCCGGCCTCGGCCAGCGTCGGTGCATCGGGCGCGAGTGCCGAGCGGCGCGGTGCGCCCACACCCAGCAGGCGCAGCTTGCCGGTGCGAATCTGCGGCCCCGAGGTGGTGAACACGTCGAACATCATCTGCACCTGGCCGGCCAGCAGGTCGGTCATCGCCGGTGCGCCGCCCTTGTAGGGCACATGCACGATGTCGGCTCCCGAGATGGCGCGAAAGAGTTCGGTGGCGAGGTGGTTGGAACTGCCCGAGCCATACGAACCGTAGTTGAGCTTGCCCGGTTGCGCCCTGGCCAGCGCCAGCAACTCGGCCACGTTGTTGGCCTTCACCGACGGATGCACCACCAGGATGTAGGGCGTGCTGGCGACCAGGGCCACCGGTGCGTAGTCGCGCAGCGCGTCGTAAGGCAGCGACTTTTGCACCGCCGGATTGGTGCCGTGCGTGCTGGCCGTGCCCATCAGCAGCGTATAGCCGTCGGGTGCGGCCTTGGCCACGGCCTCGGAGCCTATGGCACCGGCAGCGCCGGCGCGGTTTTCCACCACCACGGGCTGACGCAATGATTCGGTGAGCTTTTGCGCAACGCTGCGCGCCACCGTGTCCACGGTGCCCCCTGCCGGGAACGGCACGACCAGCCGCAGCGGCTTGTCGGGCCAGGTTTGCGCCTGCGCCGGCAACACCGTGACGGCGATAATGGCGCATGCCGCAGACAGCCATGCGAGGCGGCATGTCCAGAAATGCAAGTGGTGTTGGTGATTCATTGAATACGCTTCCGCAGAATTTTGAAGGCGAACTCGCAGTGTACCGGGGTGTACCGGCAACGGCTTGCTGCGCCGCATGTCGTGGTGCCGGGTGATTCAGGGTGAGTAGGGCTGGTGAACAGTGGGTTGCGAAATCCCCCCGATGTTGCCGTGGGCATCACGCACGCCACCCTTGCGGTCGCCGCAAGGCATGTCGTCCACCGCCATTTCCTGCGTCGCGCCGTGCGCGCGGGCGCGCTGGTGCTGTTGCTGCGTCAACCCGGTGTCGCCAGTTTGAGCCCGACGATGCCGGCCAGGATCAGCGCCAGGCTGAGCAGGCGCGCCGCGCTTGCCGATTCACCGAACAGCGTGATCCCCAGTACGGCGGTGCCGATGGCACCGACGCCGACCCAGACGGCGTAGGCGGTGCCCACGGGCAGTGATTTCATCGCCACGCCGAGCAGGCCGACGCTGATCAGCATCGACAGCACCGTGCCGATCGTAGGCCACAGTCGCGTAAAGCCCTCGGTGTACTTGAGCCCGATTGCCCAGCCGATCTCGAACAGGGCAGCGGTCACAAGAATGATCCAGTTCACTGTCATGGTTGGCTTTCCAGGTTGCAGGCGCGCCCCCGATGGTCGCGCCCGACACTACGCCATACTAGCGGTACTTGGCGGCCGAGATGAACTGGCCGAAGGACTCGCACCAGACAATGGCCGTGGTGTAGCGCCCAGGGTCGATGCCGGCAGGTACCTGCAGCAGAAAATTCTTGAAGGTCTTGATGTCGCCGACGCGCACCATGCCGGCCTTGAGGCGTTTGAAATCGGCTTCGGTCTCGACGAACTCGGCGGACAGGTAGAGCTTGTAATCTGGCCCCGGCGCGAGTTCGCCCGCAAGCGAGATGCTGTGCGCGCTGACGGCGAGGGTGCCCTCGCCCCAGTGCAGCGCGTCACTGTCCTTGAGGTCGCGCCGGAACTGGCCGGTGAAACTGGCGGTGCCGGCCAGGGCGCTGATCTGCTCGGCAGAGGGCGCATCCGGGGCGATCAGAATGGGCAGGGCATAGACGCCCAGCGCGAATCCGGCGACGACGGCCGCAGTGTGCGAGGCGATGAGAAGGAGTTTGCGCATGGTCCTGATCCTAGTCCTGTCCTATCCTATAGAGTCGCGCCGGCGCCGGAAAACTTACGCTGTGCGCAGGTGATGCAATCTGAACCCGGGATTGGTGTGCGTCCCGAAATACCCTTGAAACGGCATTCATGCGTGTATGGTAGCTGGCGCCTTGAGCCCTGAACCATGTCAGTAAAGGGTGTCCAGTCTGTGGGTTTCCAGCCTATGGGTTTCCAGCCTATGGGTTTCCAGCCCATGGGTTTCCAGCCCAAGGGTGTCCAGCCTATGGTCATGCGCCGTTCGGTCAGGCGCCGCTCAGTGCGGCTTGTTGTGGTGCGTGCCGGCCGGGACGTGGTCGGTCAGGGCCGCGGCGTGGTGGCCGTGGGCCGGATGCCCGGGCGTGTGGTGGCCGATGCGCTGCGGCAGCAGCGAGCCGAAGAGCATGCCGGCGATGGCCGCCAGCAGGCCCACCAGTTGCGCCGGCCAGATCGCGCTTTGCACCAGCGCCTCGCACAAAATCCAGGTCGAGAGTCCGGCGACGATGGCGAAGTAGGCGCCCTGCGTCGTGGTGCGCTTCCAGTAAAGACCGAAGGCAAGCGGCACAAAAGCGGCGACGAGCGTGATCTTGTAGGCGCTCTCGACCATCTGGAAAATTGTCGATTTGCTATTGAGCGCAAACGCCAGCACGATGCCGGCAAAGACGACGATGGTGATGCGCATCACGCGCAGCAGCGTGTGGTCTTTCATGCCGGGCACAAAGCCGCGCACGATGTTCTCCGAGAACGACACCGATGGCGCCAGCAGCGTTGCCGACGAACAACTCATGATGGCCGCCAGCAGCGCGCCGAAAAAGACCACCTGAGCAAACACCGGCGTGTGCTGCAGGATCAGCGTCGGCAGCACCAGTTGCGAATCGGATTCAACCAGGTCGCCGAACACCTTCGGATCGACCATGGTCGCAGCGTAGGCGAGGAACATCGGCACAAAGGCGAAAAAGAAATAAATTGAGCCGCCCAGCACCGAGCCGCGCACCGCGGTGTTCTCGTCCTTGGCCGAGGTTATGCGCTGGAATACGTCCTGTTGCGGAATGGAGCCGAGCATCATGGTGATCCAGGCGCCGAAAAAGGGAATCCATAACTCATAGCCGCCCTGCGGAAAAAAATTGAGCTTGCCCGCGGCGGCCGCGTGCTCGACCACGGCGCCGACACCGCCGGTGAGGCCGCTGACGATCCAGGCAATGAACAGCATCCCGGCCATGATCACGATCATCTGGATGAAGTCGAGCACCGCCACCGACAGCATGCCGCCCAGCACCGTGTACGTGAGCACGATGCCCGCGCCCAGGATCATGCCCGCAGGCTGGCTGATGACGCCGGCGGTGATGACGTTGAACACCAGGCCGAGCGCCTTGATTTGTGCCGACACCCAGCCCAGATAGGAGGCGACGATGCACAGCGTGGTGATGACCTCGACCGGGCGGTCGTAGCGCTTGCGGTAGTAGTCGCCGATGGTCAGCAGGTTCATGCGGTA
>CAYLPI010000252.1:0-4535 GCA_964385505.1 uncultured Bordetella sp. | reverse complement strand
GGCCTTCCTGCGCCAGGGCGACAAGGCGCCGGCCAACCCGTGGGAAGGCGCCGACACGCTCGAGTGGACGCACCTGCCCAGCCCGGCGCCGTATCACACGTTTGAAGAAGCCCCCGTCGTAAAGTGAATCCGGTGAACAACACGCAGTCGATGACCCGCGGGTCGAACAAATCCAACCTCAAGACCGGCCTGATGCTGGCCGCGGTGGCGCTGGTTTTTTTCGTCGCCGTGGTGGCCAATCACGTGTACTTCCGCTGAGCCGCCGCAACGCCATGACCGCCCAGGCTTCCACCGCAAAAACCGGCGTCACTCGCGCCACCCGCGCCACACTTGCCGCCAACAAACGACTGCTGAAAAAGCTCGGCGTGGTGGCCGTGGCGATGTTCGGCTTCGGTTTCGCGCTGGTGCCGTTCTACGAGCAGATTTGCGAAATCGCCGGCATTCGCAACGTCTTTCGCGCCGACGAGGCGCCGGCAAAAAACACCCAGGTCGATACCACGCGCAAGGTCACCATCGAGTTCGATTCCAACGTGCAGCGCCTCGCCTGGACCTTCAAGCCCGTTGACCGCCATGTTGAAGTGCACCCGGGTGCCGTGATGCAGATCATGTACGAAGTGAAGAACACCCTCGATCGCCCGGTAACCGGCCAGGCCGTGCCCGGTTACGCGCCGGCCGCCGCCGCGCAGTATTTCAAGAAGCTCGACTGTTTTTGCTTCAAGCAGCAGACACTCGCCGCGGGCGAGACAAGGCTGATGCCGGTGGTGTTCGTCATTGACCCCGACATGCCAAAGGACGTCAACACGCTGACCCTTTCGTACACATTTTTCGAGGTAAACGGCACGGCCAAGGGCAGCAAGGGTTGAGCGCGATGGCCGACACGCAACCGGGCGAGATGAAAAAAGCCGGCCCGCTGACCGTCGCCAAGGCGGTGTTCTGGTCCTTCCTCGGCATCCGCAAGCGTGCCGCGCACGAGGCCGACTCGGTGCAGATCAGTCCGAAACAGGTCATCATCGCCGGCCTCATCGGCGCGGCCTTGCTCATAGCAACGCTGCTGCTGCTGGTGCGTTTGGTCATCAGCACGGTTGCAGCATGATTCAACAGCAGATTCAATTCAGGAATTAAAGGGAGAAACCCATGAGCACCAAAGCCCAGCATTACTATGTACCGGCGCCTTCGCACTGGATGATTTTCGGTTCGGTGGCGCTGTTGTGCATGGCCCTTGGTGCCGCCGGCTGGTTCAACGGCGCCGGCGCCGGCGCCTGGCTGCTGCTGGCCGGTTTTGCCGTGCTGGTGTTCATGATGGTCAAATGGTTCGGCGATGTCATCTCCGAATCGGAGTCCGGCAAGTACCAGAAGCAGGAGGACACCTCCTTTCGCTGGGGCATGAGCTGGTTCATTTTCTCCGAGGTGATGTTTTTCGCCGCCTTCTTTGGCGCGCTGTTCTACGCCCGCCAGTTGTCGGTGCCGTGGCTGGGCGATCTTGACCACAAACTGCTGTGGCCCGACTTCAGCGCCGCTTGGCCGTCGGCGGGACCCAATTTCAAGGACCATTTCACGCCCATGGGCGCCTGGGGCATCCCGGCCATCAACACCGCGCTGCTGCTGACCTCGGGCGTGACGCTGACTTTCGCCCACTTTGCGTTGCTCAAGAACAACCGCAGCGGCCTGATCATGTGGATGATCGCGACGGTCGGCCTCGGCGCATTGTTCCTCGCACTGCAGGTGTACGAATACTCGCACGCCTATGCCGATCTCAACCTCAAGCTCACCACCGGTATCTACGGCTCGACCTTCTACATGCTGACGGGCTTCCACGGCTTTCACGTCACGGTGGGGGCGATCATGCTGACGGTGATCACCCTGCGCTGCATCGCCGGCCATTTCAAGCCGGAACAGCACTTCGCCTTCGAGGCGGTCGCCTGGTACTGGCACTTTGTTGACGTTGTGTGGCTGCTGCTGTTTGTGGTGGTGTACTGGTTGTAAGCCGGGCTGCTGCGCGCGAGGCCGGCTTAAAGGAACAACAGGAGGAGGAGGAGCCCGCCCCAGCGACACGGGTTACGTGTTGCGGGGCAGGGGAGTTCAAACGCCGCACGCAATGCGGCGTTTTTTTTGCCGCGGCGCGGCTCAGCCGACGCGCTGCGTGATGAAGCCAAAGTAATAGGCGGCCATCAGCAGCAGAAACAGCGTCACCGAAAAGCCGACGCGCAGCGCCAGCGCCTTGACCATGCGGGTCGAGCCCGGTTCGCGGTCTTTCATCATGTAAACGAGGGCGGAGCCCAGGCTGGCGATGATCAGGACGATGAATATCAGGATGACGATGCGCATGACGGCAAGCCTAACGGACAAAGGCGCCGCTGTCGAATGAGCGCATACAAATGAGCTTCGCCGGCAGGAACTTTCGGCCCGGCATCGCGGTCAGTCTTTTGGCTGTCGCGGGACTCGCGCTGTTTGTCTCGCTGGGCAACTGGCAGATGCGCCGTGCCGACGAAAAGCTGGCGCGTCAGGCGGTGTTCGAGGCGCGCAGCACGGCGATGCTGGTGATGCCGGCGCAGGCGGTGTTGGCGCAAGGGTACGAGTGGGCGCGCGTCAGTGCGCGCGGCGAGTTTGTCGCGGCGAAAACGGTGTTCCTCGACAACAAGATTTCCCGCGGCAGGGCCGGTTACCAGGTGTTGACGCCGCTGCGACTGGAGGGCGGTTCGCTGGCGCTGCTGGTCAACCGCGGCTGGGTGGCGGCGGGTCCGCGGCGCGATGTGTTGCCGCAGGTTGGCACCCCGGCTGGCGTGCAGCAGTTGCAGGGCATCGCAGTGGTGCCGACGGCGCGCTTTGTCGAACTCGACAAAGATGCCGGCGCGCCGCAAGGGCTGGTGTGGCAGAACCTGACGCTCGAACGTTTTGCCCGGTGGTCGGGGCTGGCCTTGCAGCCGGTGGTGATGCAGCAGACAAGTGATGTGAGCGACGGCCTGGAGCGGGCCTGGGAGCCGCCCAACCTCGGCGCAGACAAGCACCGCAGCTATGCGCTGCAGTGGTATTCAATGGCAGTACTCATCGTGGTCCTTTATGTCTTCCTCAACTTCCGCAAACAATCCTGAGCTTGCCGGCGGCGCCAATGGTGGCAGTGGTGGCAAAGGTGGCAATGGCGCCCATGGCCCCGACTTCGAACGCCGCCGTCGCAGCGGGCGCCGCCAGGCCATGTTCGTCATGGCCATCTGCGCCGCGCCGGTGCTCGCCGCCTGGCTGGCGTTTTTTGTCTTTCCGCCGGGCAAGCTGATGAACTACGGCGACATCATCGAGCCGCGCCCGCTGCCCGAGGCGGCAATGACCCTGCTCGAGGGCAAGTCCTTCCGCCTGTCCGAGCTGAAGGGGCGCTGGGTCATGCTGCAGGTGGATGGCGGCGCCTGCGCCGAGGCCTGCCAGATCAAGCTCTACCAGATGCGCCAGGTGCGCCTGACCCAGGGCCGCGAAATGGAACGCATCGAGCGCGTCTGGCTGATCGATGACGCGGCGCAGCTCGATACCCTGGTCATGCGCGCCTTTGACGGCACGCGCCTGGTGCGTGCCGCAGGCAGCCCGCTCCTCGGTCGGTTGCCGCTGCCCGCAACAGGCGGCAATGTGCGCGACCATATTTACCTCGTCGATCCGCTGGGCAATCTGATGATGCGTTTTCCCAAGGACGCCGACCCTTCGCGCATCAAGAAGGACGTGGCGCGCCTGTTGCGCGTGTCGCGCATCGGCTGAGGCGGGGCCATGTTCCGCAAGCTTGTCTTCGCCGCGACCGTACTGACCTTTATCGTCGTCGTCGTCGGCGCTTTCGTGCGCCTGTCCGATGCCGGACTCGGCTGCCCCGACTGGCCGCTGTGCTACGGCAAGCTCACGCCCCTGCACGCCGCCGACGAAATCAGCCGCGCCGAGGCGGAGCAGCCGGGCGGTCCGGTGACCATGGCCAAGGCGTGGAAGGAAATGTTCCATCGCTACATCGCCAAACTGCTCGGGCTCCTGATCATCGTCATCGCCGTGCTCGCATGGATGAAGCGGCGCGAACTCGGCCAGTCGCCCTGGCTCGCCACCGTGCTGCTGGGCGCGGTCTGCCTGCAGGGCGCGTTCGGTGCCTGGACCGTGACCATGATGCTGATGCCACTCATCGTCACCGGCCATTTGCTCGGCGGCATGACGGTGTTGTCGCTGCTGACCTGGTTGTCGGCGCAGCAGTTGTCCTGGCCGGTTTTCGTGCCCGGCGCGGCCGCAGCCTGGCTGCCGCGCGCGGCGTTGCTTGCCCTTGCCGTGCTGGCGGGGCAGATTGCGCTCGGCGGCTGGGTCAGCACCAACTACGCCGCCATGGGCTGTCCCGACCTGCCCTTGTGCCAGGGGCAACTGGTGCCCCCGATGGATTTCACCCATGGCTTCCAGTTGCTGCGCGATCTGGGCAAGAAGGCGGACGGTGAATTGCTGACGCTCGAGGCACTCACCGCCATCCACTGGGCGCATCGCGCCGGCGCGATTGTAGTGTTCCTGTTTCTCGGCTGGTTTGGTTCGAAACT
>CAYLPI010000251.1:0-4656 GCA_964385505.1 uncultured Bordetella sp. | reverse complement strand
GGAAGTAACGCGACAACACGCCGTCGGCCGGGTATTCAAAACGCATCACCGCGGCCAGGGCTTCGGATGCGTGGTCAATAAGATTGGGGGACAGCTTCATGAATTGGCTTTCGTTCGCGTATTGGTTGTCGTTTGCACAGACGCCGTTCCGAACGCGACGGTGTGCCGGCGCGCCAAAAGCGCGGCCGCGTGCTGCAAGATGCCCTTACTGCGCGCTTATGGAGGTGACAACCTGGTCAATGCGCGTGCCGTCCTTTTCGATGACCAGCATGCGCACCGGAATGTAATTCTGTTTTACCGCCAGCCAGATCTCGGTGCCGCGTTCATCGCCGCCCTCGCGCACTTTCACCAGCTTCAGCGCCTCGATGTCGCCGGCCGCGGTCTTCAGGGTTTCGGTTCCCGACAGCACAAAGCGAAAATCATCGACACCGCCGCCGTCGGCGACGGCGAAGGCCACTTCCTTGCCTGTGGGCGGGCGAAAAGCAAACGACCAGAACAGGCTGACACGGTCGGCAATCAGTTCCCTCACGGGCATCGGCTTGGTCTCGGCCTTGCCCTCCTCGCCCTGCTGCAGCGTGCGTTTGACCCAGTCGAAACGCGCCGTTTTTTCCGGGCGGTCGCCGCGCTTGTCGCGAAACTCGTCGGGCCGCAGACCGTTGGCCGTCACCGTGCCCTTGCTCGCGCGCTTGACCGCGCCCGAGCGCACCAGCGCGTAGGCGCCCTTGCCCCTGGCCTCGTAACTCACCGTGTAGTTCTTGCCGTCATGCTCGAGCCGCTCGGTCACCTCGACCATGACGGTACCGTTGCGACTGGCGTCATATTGCAGCGTGAGCTTTTGCGCCGGCGCGGCGCACAAGGCCAGCGACCAGAGCACGGCGCCTGCGCCTGCCAGAATGTGCAAAAGCGGTTTCGGTGCGTTCATCGCAGCCCTGACTTCATCAAGTCCATCATTCGGCAAAAACCGTTTGCCCGGTATCCGTATCCTTAACGCGCACCACCCCGTCTGCGATGACCAGGCGGCCCTCGATAAACCAGCGCACCGCCTGCGCATACACCCGATGCTCCTGCGCCAGTACACGCGCCGCGAGCGTCGCCTCGTCGTCGCCAGCCAGCACCGGCACCGCCGCCTGCATGACAATCGGGCCGTGGTCGATCTCGGGTGTAACAAAGTGTACCGTGCAGCCGTGCAGCTTGACGCCGGCGGCCAGCGCGCGTGCATGCGTGTCAAGACCGGTAAAAGCAGGCAGCAGCGACGGGTGAATATTGAGCATGCGCCCGGCGTAATGCTGCACGAAATGCGGCGTCAGGATGCGCATGAAGCCCGCCAACACCACCAGGTCGGGCGTATATGCGTCAATCACCCCCGTCAGCGCCACATCAAAACCCTCACGCGACGCAAACGCCTTGTGCTCGAGCGTGACGGTGGCGATGCCCCGTGCCGCCGCCCAGGTCAGGCCCGCGGCATCGGCGCGGTTGGAGATCACCGCCCTGATCGGCAAACCGGCCTCGACCAGCGCCTGCATATTGCTGCCGCGGCCGGATATCAGAATGACGATGGATTTCACCCCGCCATTTTACCCGCTGACCGCCTAGTACACCCGATTGATGAGATAGCCTTGTTCGCGCAGCAATTGCAGCAGACCCTGGCGCCCGAACAAGTGCAAGGCCCCCACCGCGACAAAGCTGCGGCCGCGGCGCAGCGGCGCAAACAGCCGGTGCGCCATGACCACACTGCGATTGACAACGACACGCGTGGTCAGTTGCGCATAATGCGACGCCATTTCCGGAAAGCGCCGGCCAATGTCCTCGCTGGCGCGCCACAAGGCGGCGAGGTCGCGCTTCAACCACGCCGCAATGGTGGTTTCCAGACGCGCGACAAAATACTCGCGCTGCGCCAGCGCATGGCGCAGCAGCGCAACCTGGCTGTCCATCGGAATGCCGTCAAACACAGCCACCTGTTCGTCTAGGCCCTCAAGGCCGTGCAATTCCATGCGCTGCGCCCGCGCCCTCGCGAACAACTGCTGGTCCAGCGTCTGCGCACCATAGCCCTGCGGCGTTACGGTCAGGTTGAGCAACACCGCCCAGGGCTTGAGCCTGGCAATGACTTCGGGCGCGAGCCGCCGCTCCGTAAATAGCCGCGACACCTCGGCATAGGCCGCATCACCGATCAGCGGCGCGAGGCGGCGGCCGTCCTCGAACTGCGCCGCCTCGTAAAACAGCGAAGCCTCCTGCTGCTCGAGCACGATCTCCATGGCATAAGTGCGCGCCGACGCAAACGCCGACAGTACAGGTGCCGGCAGCTCGAGCACGCGCGGATCGGCAACATGGATGGTGCCGAAAACGTGACTGTCAGGCACCCCGCCCCTTGATACGCGCCACAGCAGGCCGCTGGAGAATGAATCCGGGCGCGGCTTTCCAGCTGCCAGCAGGGGGAAAGCTGTTGTCAGCGCCAGGCCTCCCAAGGCACCCAGTACCAGCCGGCGTTCAGTCATTACCCGCCTTGGCGGTCGTATTTGCCACCGCCTTCGCCGCCGCATTCGCAACACCAGCGAGCGGCCCCACGGTGTCGGCCTCGAACAAGGCCTGCAGTTGCGCCGCCGCCTGCTGCGCGTTCTGGATCAACTGGCCCTCGTCATGGTGCACGGCGTACTGCTCTTCGAGCTGTGTCTCGTCATGACTGCGGAACATGCTCACCGCGCGTTCTGATGCGGCCACACCGACGCCCAGACGCAACAAGGCCTGACGCGCCATGTCAAGGCTGGCCGGAAAGGTTTCGCGGTAAATCATTTTCACGCCCAGGTCGCGCAGGTTGAAGTAATGCACGCGGTTTCTGGCGCGCGCCAGAATGGGCAGATCAGGGAAATGCTTGCGCACCACCGCCGCCGTCTTGACCGAGGCCTCGATGTCGTCGATGGCCAGCACGAACAGCTTCGCCTCGCCGGTTTTGGCGGCCTGCAGCAACTCGAGGCGCGACGCATCTCCGTAATAAACCTTGCTGCCAAAGCGCCGTACAAAATCGACCTGCTGATAGTTGGCTTCCAGCGCCGTGAACGCGAGACCGCTGAGGCGCAGCACGCGCGAAACAATCTGACCGACGCGGCCGTAGCCGGCGATGATTACCGGATTGCCGGGCCCGTCGATGGCGTCGAACTCCGGTTGCGCCGCGGCGAGGCGGCGCGCCAGCCAGCGCTCATGCAGCACAAACAGCGGCGGTGCCAGCAGCATGGAGAGCGTCACCACCAGCACCAGCAACTGCGCCGTTTCGGTGCTGAAAATACCAAAGCCGTTGGCGGCGGCAAACAGCACGAAGGCAAACTCGCCGCCCTGGGCCAGCGCCACGGCAAGCCGCTGCGCCACGGCATCGGGTGTGGCAAGCGCGCGGCTGATGCCGTACATCACGGCAAACTTCACCACCATCAGTGCCAGCGCGAGCCCGAGCACCAGCAGCGGCTGCTGCCACAGCAGCGCGAGGTTGGCGCTCATGCCAACGGCGATGAAAAACAAACCCAGCAGCAAGCCCTTGAAAGGCTCGATATCGGCCTCGAGCTCATGCCGGAATTCCGAATCGGCCAGCAGCACGCCGGCGAGAAATGCGCCCAACGCCATCGACAAGCCGATGTGCTCCATGATCAGCGCGGCGCCGACCACCAGCAGCAATGCGGCGGCCGTAAATACCTCGCGCCCGCCGTAGCTCGCCACGGCCTTCAGCACCGGCCGCACCACCAGGCGGCTGCCGGCAATCACCGCCAGAATGGCTGCAAGACCCTTCAGTGCCGCCATCCAGCCGGTTCCCGACTGTGCGCCCGACCCACCCAGCAGCGGCAGCAGCGCCAGCAGCGGGATCACGGCGAGGTCCTGGAACAACAGCACCGCAAACGCCTCGCGGCCGTGGCGGTCGGTCAGTTGATGGCGCTCGGCCAGCGAGGACAACACCAGCGCCGTCGAAGACATGGCGAGCCCAACGCCGATGACAAACGCCGCGCGCCAGTCGATGCCGAACAGCATCGCCGCCCCGCCCAGCGCCGCGCCGGTGACCAGGACCTGCGCGCCGCCGAGGCCGAACACCGGCCGGCGCAACACCCACAGCCGCGCCGGCTGCAGTTCGAGACCGACCAGGAACAACAGCAGCACCACGCCGAACTCGGCAAAGTGCATGGTCGTCTGCACTTCCCCGATGAGGCCGAGCGCCCACGGCCCGATCAGCATGCCGGCGGCCAGATAACCGAGCACTGCGCCCAGCTTGAGCCGTTTGAACAGCGGCACCAGCAGCACGGCGGTAAGCAAAAAAATGGCGGTTTGTTCCAGCAAGTGCATGGACATGCTCCGTGACGTTGGCGCGACGTTGGCGCAATGGTTTCAGAATACCGGAAAAGCTGCGGCGCCCTGACCACAGCGGCATACCGGCTGGAAACGCCCGTCCCTGGGGCATTTCCAGCCTATTGCTACCTGGAAAGACGCGCCGTCACATCAACCAGCCGCTGCATCGTCCCCGCCAGCATGGCCTGTTGTTTGGCATCGGTGAGCCCCCCGGACGCATCAAAGGCCTCGTGCGCGCGGCCCAGTGCGAACTGCTCTGAGATCACCTGCACGCCCAGCGTCTGCAAAATGGCGCGCAGGTGATCTCAGAGCAGTTCGCACTGGGCCGCGCGCACGAGG
>CAYLPI010000250.1:0-4656 GCA_964385505.1 uncultured Bordetella sp. | reverse complement strand
GCCGCCGCCTGCGAACGCAAGAATCGCGGCGGCCCGCTCGGTACCGCCTGACGGCGGGGGGACATCCTGCATGTTGGGGCATTCCGTTGTGCCCCATTGCCAATGCCCGCGCCACCGCGCCCGGTGCGTCAGCGCACTTTAGGCGCATTGGCTTGCGCGCACCGCACTTATTTTTCGACGGCCACACCCTTCCAGAATGCAATGTGGTCCTTGATGTTTTTCGCCGCATACCTGGGCTCGGGGTAGTACCAGGCGGCGTCCTTGTTGACCTTGCCGTCCACCACCACATCGTAGTAACTGGCCTCGCCTTTCCAGTTGCAGGTTGTATGCGTGTCACTGGGCTGAAGGTGTTCCGCCTTGACCGTGCCAGGCGGAAAATAGACATTGTTCTCGACGCTTTCGAACTGCGCCGATTCGGCGATGACGGCGTTGTTCCAGAGGGCTTTGGGCATGATTACTCCTTTGTGCTTATCGGGGATCAGGTCAGCGGCTTGAGTTCGCCAAGTACGGTCGGCAGTAATTCCGCTACGGTCGGATGAATATAGACCGAATGCGTGACCGTGGTATAGGGCACATCGGCATACATGCTGGCGAGCAGGCAATGGATGGCCTCGTCGCCGCCGGCGCCGAGGATCGCCGCACCGAGAATGCGCTTTGTTTCGGCATCGACGGTGATTTTGATGAAGCCGCGCGTATCGCCTTTTTCGACCGCGCGGCCGACGCGTGCCATCGGGCGCATGCCGGTCAGCGCCTTGCGCCCGCTTTTGCGTATTTCATCGTCGGTCATGCCGGCGCGACCGAGCGGCGGGTCGATGAACAGGCCGTAGGTGGTGATGCGCTCGCGCACGCTGCGCGAGGCGCCGGCCAGCAGGTTGTCGGCGACGATTTCGTAGTCATTGTAAGAAGTATGCGTGAACGCGCCCTTGCCGTTGCAGTCGCCCAGCGCCCAGATGTTGGCGGCGCTGGTGCACAGCGCGTCATCGACACTGACATAACCGCGCGCGTCCAATTTGACGCCCGCTTTCTCCAGACCAAGGTCATCGGTATTGGGAATGCGTCCGATGGCCAGCAGCAAATGCGAGCCGGCGACCCTGCCGGCAACGCCGTCGCGGACAAAATCAACGCCGAGGTCGCCGCCCTTTCCGGTCACGCCGCTGACCTCGGCCGCCAGTTCGACGCGCACACCCTCGCCCTGCAGGATTTGCAGCACGCCGTCCGACACGTCGGCGTCCTCGCGCGCGATCAGGCGCTCGCCGCGCTCGATGAGCGTCACCTCGCTGCCAAAGCGGCGGTACATCTGGGCGAATTCGAGGCCGATGTAACTGCCGCCGATGATGATGAGGTGCGGCGGCAGAAAATCAACGTCCATGATGCCGGTGTTGGTGAAATAGGGCACGCCCGGCGCCGCAGCGCCTTCCGCGCCGGCGGCTTGCAGCCCGGCGATCGGCGGCACCAGCGCGCGGCCGCCGACATTGATGAAAAACTTTTCGGCGCTGAGCAATTCATCGCCGACGCGCACCGTTTGCGGCGACTCGAAGCGCGCGTGGCCCTCGACGACGCGGCAGTTGGCGAGGCCGCGCAGCCATTTTTCGACACCGGCACTGGCCTTGCCGCTGATGACATCCTTGCGCGCCTTGACGCGCGCCATATCGACGCTGACAGCGGAACCCGCGAGCACGCCGTAGTCGGCCGCGGTACGCGTGATGTGTGCGGCGTAGGCGCTGGCCACCAATGCCTTGGTCGGAATGCAACCGGTGTTGACGCAGGTGCCGCCAAAGCGCCCGCGCTCGATGATGGCGACACGCATGCCGGCGGCCGAAAGCCGCGCCGCAAGGGCCGGGCCCGACTGTCCGGTTCCGATGATGATTGCGTCGAATTCAGTTTGCATGGTGGTCTCCGCTTGGATTTTTCGCGTCCCGCTGTGTCGGCACGCGCATGACGTCAGCCGGGGTCAGAGCGGCAAGCTTACAGCCGCGCGCAAATCCTGGCGGTGCAATTGCCGCCGGGCAGCACGCTCCGCAACCATTAAGACCTGGTTAAGGAAGCGCCGCTTAAGTCTTTGTTTCGGCATCCCCGCGAAACCTGTCCTCGAATGCTTGAATCAGGGAGTGGGGAACCATTTTCGTATGCTTGCAAAAAAAAGGATTCCCGCTTCCGCCCGAATGACGGACTTATTCAGTGTTTCCTTCAGTATTTCTCGTTACAGGCGGCCCGCAATGCTCAGGAAACCGCGAAAGCGGGCGCGTCCGCCGCGCTGCGGTTCAGCCGCCAGGGAATAGTCCGGAAAACGCGCGATAAAGCGCCCGATCGCCGTCTCGCCCTCCAGACGCGCGAGGTGATTGCCGACGCACTGGTGAGGACCACTGGCAAAGGCGAGATGGCGGTTGGGGCTGCGCGTGATGTCGAACCGGTCCGGATCAGCAAACTGCGCCGGATCGCGATTGGCGCCGCCTATGCATACATGGATGCGTGTGCCCGCGGCCATCGCCACGCCGCCGACGACGGTGTCGCAGGTGGTCATGCGGTTGCCGAGTTGATTGGAGCTCTCGAAGCGCAACACTTCTTCGACGGCGCCCTTGATCAGCGAAGGGTCGGCCAGCAGGCGGGCTTTTTCAGCCGGCCACTGCGCCAGCAGCACCAGTCCGTTGCCTATCAGGTTGGTGGTGGTCTCGTGCCCTGCATTGAGCAGGAAGATGCAGTTTTGCAGCAATTCGGTATGCGTCAGCTTTTCGCCCCGCCCTTCGCCCTGCGCCTCACCCTGGATCAGCCGTGTCAGCACGTCCTGCCCCGGGTCGAGCGGATGGCGCGTGCGTTCGGCAACGAGGCCCTCGAGATAGGTCAGGGCGTCGCGCACCGCCTCATTGCCCTGCTGCAATTGCGCCGGCGTCAGCACCGGTTCGAGCGCGCCGAGAATAGCCAGCGACCACTGGCGCAAGGGCCCGCGCTCGGCGTGCGGCACGCCGAGCAGGTTGCCGATGATCTCGATCGGGATGGCCGAGGCAAAGTCCTCGATCAGGTCGATCTCGCCGCCGGCCGCCTGCCGTTGCGCCATTGCATCGAGCAGGTCATCGACCAGGGTGAGCAGGCCGGGCGCCATATCGGCCACGGCGCGCGGCGTGATCGCCCCCATGATCAGGCGGCGTACGCGGGTGTGCAGCGGCGGGTCGTTGAAGACGAGGCTGGTGGTGTGGTGCTCGAACAGCGGCGAGTCGCCGTACTTGGGTTTGAATTCGACACGCTTGTCCGAGCTGAAGGTTTTGGTGTCCTTGTACACTGCGGCGACGTCGGCGTAGCGGGTGAGAAAGTATGAGCCGTCGGGCAGGCGCTTGACCGGATCGTGCTCGCGCAAGGCGTGGTAGTAACTGAACGGGTCAACGTAGAAGTCCGGTGGGAGCTTCTGGATATCGAAAGTGGCGGCGAGTTGGCGTGGGTCGGTCATGGTGACGGTCATGGGGCGACTATTGGTTTAAAAGGTATAAAACTTCGCAATGCGCCCTCACCCCGGCCCTCTCCCGGGGGGAGAGGGCGTTCCTCCCGCGAGCAGAGAGGGTCTCGCCCTTCTCCCTCCGGGAGAAGGGCCGGGGATGAGGAAAGTGCACACCGCCTGCGATCCATTTCGCGCATTAAAAATACTCCAATACCGGCTGCAAAGCCGCGCCAGCCGGCCCTTTCCAGCCATTGTTCCCATGCACCGCCAGCGACGCGGACCGCCTGCCCGGATGATCTGCAGACGATTCTAACGCGGCAAGGCGCCGGAGTGCCGGGCCTGCCGCGGCGCAGTCGGCGCAGGGCAGCGGCCTGATACAATGAACTGACGGGCAATTGCGGTGCTGTTGGCTGCGTCGGCGCAGCGGCAACGTGGCATCCTGCACCGTCGGCGTACAAGCTGGAGCGGACGGCGCGGACCGGGTGGCGCAGACCGGCCAACGGTACGGCGCTGTGTACCATCCGCAAACCCGCGCCGGATGAGCATTGCCGGGGCTTCATCCGGTTGCGACCGCTTGTATAATTTGCAGTCGAGGGGGCTCATGTAATGGCAAGGCCGGACCAGGGCACACATAACAACAAGGCCGCCGCACCGGACATGGCGCCGACCGCAAGCCGCACCAGGCCGCCGCTGTGGCGGCGCCTTCGTGCGCTCGCGCGAAGCGACCGCCTGTCGGCGGGCATCATGCTGTTCGCGCTGGCGATCATCACCGGCCTCTGGGTGGTGATCGAGGCGCAAATCGTGCACGACCGCGACGGGCGCATCGCCGATGCGATGCGCGAGAACGCCAAGCTGGCGCGCGCCTTCGAAGAGCACACCATCCGCACCCTTAGTTACATCGACGGCATCGTGCTGGGGCTGAAGGACCGTTACGAAGCGGAGGGCGCCAAGTTCGACCTGCCGGCTTTTTACCGGCAAATGCGGCCCAATCCGGCGCTGCTGCGCGATGCCGTCATTACCGACGCGGCCGGGCAGATCATCATGCGTACACTGGTGGATCCGCGCGTGTCCCAGGGCCCGCGCGTGTCCCTTGCCGACCGCGAGCATATCAAGGTGCATCTGTCGGGACAGGATGGCGCCCGGGTCCTGATCAGCAAGCCGATCCTCGGGCGCATCAACAAACAATGGTCGCTCATCGCAACACACCGCGCCAACAAGGCCGATGGCAC
>CAYLPI010000249.1:0-4696 GCA_964385505.1 uncultured Bordetella sp. | reverse complement strand
GTGTCCACCGGAGATGGGCAGGTTCACACATCCCGCAGCGGTGGTTCGAGGCTCATTCGCAATTCGCTCACGGCCTTGTCCACAAGTTCACGCGGGTATCGTGAAAGGAGATAATCTACGAGTTCGGCCTGTCTGGGTTGGCCGAACACCATTCGGTAGACCGCAAGCGCCGAACGGAGGTTTACGAGCCGCTCCGCGTCACGGCTCAAGGGCAGTGCTGGGACATGCCGCTCGATGACCGCGCCTCCCTCGTGCGGGAACACCCAGAACGGAACGAGTTCGTTTCCTCCCTTCGGCTGGGCGTCCATCGCCAGCGAGAAGGCGTGCTCCCAGCGATCTCCAAACGCAGCCCCCGCCTCCGCCCCGTACCTGAGCGAAACGTTCTTCCGGACCGCGTGCCCTTTGTACCGATGGATGCGACCTTCGCGCTGCTCGAGGTCAACTGGATTCGACGGCAGATTCCAGTGGACGATCGCGTGGCAGTAGTGGTGGAAGTCGAGCCCTTCTTGTCCAACCGAAGTGCTGGCGAGAACGAACGGCCAAAACGGCGAGTTGAACGCAGCACGCACCTGGTCGGAACGTGTCACATCGCCGCCATCATCACTCTGCTCTTGTCCGAACCTCGCAGCGAATCGTGCTCGCATTCTTTGGGGCGTAATCGAGAGGCCGGAAGACCGGGATTTCATGCGGATGTCGTCAACGCCGACGGTGGACGAACGGATGCCAATCGCACGGGTCATCTCCAGGCTGATTTTCTCGGCGGCTTCCACAGGCGAGCAACGAGCGACACCAAGACTGTCGCGCAAGACGTGTGCGTACTCGTCGAGCACAGACTGGAAGCAACCGCTTGCGGCATACTCCATAACGCGTAGCCAATAGGGCACATCGGCTCTGCCTGCCGAGTCTGGCCGGCTCAATCCTCGCACCAGAGAAATCACCTCTGGCAGATTGAACTGGTTTCGCACACGCCACGCGACTCGCCCTGCTGCGAGACGCACCATCACTTCATGGCCTGACGCCCCGCCCGTCACGCGGTTGATCGCCCGCAATGCCGCAACCGCGGGATTACCGATCACGGCGTGAGCGAGCACTTCTAAGAGATCATGGGGCGGAGTGCCCAGCGGCGCATTGCCGCGTACCGACGCATCCAGCACCATTGCTCTGGCCTGCTCAATATGGTCCGCCCATGCCGACTCGGCTTCTGGCTGTCCGTCGGCATCGGTACGATCCTCCTCACCAGACCATTCGGCCGCCAACTTGCGATGCGTCCAGAACGCTCGGGCCGGGGCGGAAGCTCGGAGCAAATCGAGGAGTATCGGGGCCGCCCAGTACCATCGTTCGTCAACATCTCCACTTCCGTCGCCTCCTGACCATCGCGCCTGAGCTTCACCGAGTATCGGGCGGAGGGCCGTCCTCGTCCGTTGAAGAAGATCGTGGATCGATGGCAACTCGGTGGCCGACTCGGCCGGGTCCAACACTTCTGCCAATGTGATCGAGGGGTACATCAGGCCAAGCACCGGCATGCCCGTTAGGCGGCCCTCAGCGCGACTGAACCGGAGCAGTGCCGCGATTCGCTTACGGCCTTCTGGCGAGTTGACGATCGACACTTGCCCATCGGCTGCGGTGTGGCTGAGTGCCATCGCGTGCCGCTCGGCCTCATGGCTGAGGACAACGGCGATCACTTTCGGCACAACTTTCCACGAAGAGAACACGAGGCGTTTGGTGACTGCGACAGGGTCGACACCGGCAAACGGGCCAGCAAGCTGGTAATAGGGCATGCTCGGCGGTAGCCAGAGCATCTTCCACCAGTCCTTACCAACGGTGTCATCGAGCAGCCACCGCAGCCGTGCATTGGCTGGATCAATCCGTTTGTAGGCCAGCACGTCTTCCCATGCGAGCAACCCAGCCTGAGGTTGCCCCAAGGCACTCACCAGATCTGAAGGTCCGCCCTTTGCTGCTGCATTCCGAAAGTCTTTTTTGAGCTGGTAATCCTCCATGAAATTGAGGAGATAGGGAGCGGATTTCCAGTACTCAACGATTTCGCTGTGATCGAGCGCCGTTGCCACCTTCGACATTGCGAGGTACTGACGCACGTCCGAGTCTTCGAGTCGCACCGGCGAACGTTGCTCCAGGAGCATGCCGCTGCGGTCGTCAGTTGCGGCTAGACGCTCCGTCCGTGCGATGTACTTTCGCAGACGGTCTTCAAGCTCTACTTTGATTTGTCGCAACTGACCGAGTCCATCACTATCGAGCCGAAACATCGCCGTCCGGTAATCCTTGAGCAAGCGACGAAGGGCTGCATTGTCAGCCTTATTGTGCCTCGTCAGGAAGTCATAGGTGGCGACGAAATCCTCGTAGTGGTCATTCTCTCCGCTCTCCTGCTCGTGCTGCAGGGTGTACATCTTGTATGGCGTCGCAGAGAGCAACAACACTCGCACAGCCTCAGCATTGCCCTCCCTCTCGTCGGCGTAGTCGAACAGCGCACGTGCAAGATCGGCTTCCTCGCTAGTCGGATCCAGCAGGTGCTTGAACCGCTGGAATTCATCAAGAATCACCAAATCGGGACGAAGTGCCCTGATGCACGTCCGGCCGAGCATTGCACGGAGGTCGGCGACCAACTCACGACGAGCGTTGTGTTCAGCCTCGTCAAGGCGTGAGTCCCGCCGCGGGAGTACGTCGCATAGTGCGGCGAACCGTGATCGCAACTCGGGTCGCCCACTCGCCCGGTCCTTAATCGCCTGTGCGTCAAGCTGTGCGAGGAACATCGCCTGGAGATCCTGATCGATCTCTTGTTCATCGATCCACGCCACCCACGATTGAAACTTGTCGTAGCCAACGCCGCAGCGGAGCGTACTGGTCGCTTGCCCCTCGTGGAGCTTCCAATGGTCTCGTAGCATGGCAAAGAGCAGAGCACGCTCGGCAGCGATACCCGTACCGCCGCTCGATTCAAGAGAGGTGCCGGGTGTCATCGACACATAGTTGACTCGACGACTGCCCATGTCTTTCAGTTCGATGGGCAGAAGCGTCGCCCGGGTTGCTCTCGCGAAGTCATGGTCCTTGTCAAGGCGCAGTCGGTCGATATTCTGACGGGCGATGTCGGCGTTCGAACAGACATATACCACGTCGATCCGGCCAACAGATCGCCACAGATGCTCGACCGCTTTCGCGATGACGCCACGCGCCACCAGAGTCTTTCCCAAGCCAACCTCATCCGCGACCAAGAACCGGTGCGTCGAGTCTGGGTCCGTGTAGAGCCTGCGAAAGGCATACTCGACGGTGCGCCGCTGGAAGTCCTTGAGGCCAGCAAGCGCGGAGGCCGTATTTGGAGCTGACTCACCTGAGTGATTCATCGAGCACCCCCCGACACGTTGGCCGGAGTGTTTCCGAGCACTCGTCGAATCGGATCCCACACCTGCTCCAGTTCTGCCGGGAGAATCGACTGCCCCTCAGAGGTCTTGCGCAGGTCCTCGATCAAATGATGTACTTGATGGAGCTTGTCCGGGCACTTGTGCAACGCACGAAGCATGTGCTCCAGAAGGGGGAGGAGGTCCCCGGGCCGGCCAGTGTCCTTACCATCGGGATCCATCGCCAGCTGGCGGAGCTCCTCGAACAGACGCTCCGGATCGTCCGAGAGCAACAGCATGAGGAATCGCAGCAGCGTCTTCGAATCACGAAGGAGATCACGAAGCAACCTGTCTTTTCGATCAGACGGTGCGCCGATGAGAGGCAGATTGAGTACGAAATCGGCAGTTCGTTCAATTCCGCCCGCCCTCGCAGTCACCACGAACGACACGAAGGACGAAATTGATTCTGGGGAGTGTGGACCGAAGGAAACCACTATCGACTGGCCGGTCTCGACCTGTTTTGCGTCCGATGGCGGAAGCATGATTGGGCGGCAGCGCACCGTCACACCCGTAGGAAGAATCAGGCTTCCAGGTGATTCGACCGTGGAGACGAACCCGAGACCGGCGCCATCGTCCGCCTGTAACCGGAGCACCATCGGCAGATCGCAGATCGCCCGGCGAGCGGCGTCAAGCAGTACTTCCGCCTTCTTGATGTTCTCATCTGGCTTGACCGCTTCGGATGCCGGACGGAACTCAACCAGCATCGAGCGGAGATTCTGAGACTCGGGCCGCTCGCTGATCGTCGCGTCGATGCCGAGAACGCTCTTCTTGCCGATCAGCTCCGTCAAGAACTCCACGTTGCCACCAAACGCTGGGCCAGTCGCGTTCGCTGATCCGGTCCACACATGGGCCTTCCAGCCCGCATCGACGATGAACATCTTTGCGTGCAACCCTGTGAGACCCGCTGGCTCCGTTGGAGCCTTTACGTCTTCGGCAACCTCCTCACTCGCTCCGGCGACCTCGACGCCTTCATCCAGAGTGAAGCACTTCCACTTCTTCAGCAGGTCTGGCGAAATCTCCTGCAGTGACTCAACGCGACTGATGAGGTAATGCTCACCACCAGCATCACCGAGCTTCCTCAGGAGAGGCTCAGTCAGAAATGGCGAGATGACCAACAAGCGATCCATTTGCTTTGGCAACGGCCAGGACGCCTTTGCGTCCATCCCCATTGGCCAGAAGCGAATTTCCTCAACTGCATCAGGCAGCTCCCACTTCACCAATCGCAGCTCTTGGGCAACTTGGGCCGAGTCTTTCTTGGCGTTGCTGCCCAGACCATCAGGTCTGATCGCTAG
>CAYLPI010000248.1:0-4698 GCA_964385505.1 uncultured Bordetella sp. | reverse complement strand
GCGCTGCTCGGGCCCAACGGCGCGGGCAAGACGGCCAGCGTCGAGGCCATTGCCGGTTTGCTGCCCAAGGTGTCCGGCCGTGTCATGTTCAATGGCGAGGATATTTCCGGAATGCCGGCGAGTACCGTGGTGTGCCGCGGCCTTGCCCTGGTGCCGCAATGGCGCGAGCTGTTTGCGAATTTTTCGGTGGAAGAGACTTTGCTCGCGGCAACCAATGCCGCGCGTGGCCGCCCGGCCATCAGCCTCGAAGTCATTTTCGAATACTTCCCGCGCCTGAAGGAGCGCCGCAGCCAGATTGCCGGCTCGCTCTCGGGCGGGGAGCAGCAGATGCTGGCCATCGGTCGCGCGCTGGTGACCAACCCGAAAATGATCCTGCTCGACGAGCCCTCGGCCGGCCTCGCCGTGGGCATCGTCAAGACCATGATAGACATCATCGGACGCATCCAGCAGAGCGGTGTGGCAATCCTGCTGGTGGAGCAGAATCTCGAGGTGGCGACGGCGCTGGCCGAGCGCTGCGTTGTGCTGACCGCCGGCCGCATGGTCTGGAGCGGAACGGTCGTCGATGCGATGAAGACCGACGAAATTCGCGAAGCTTATTTCGCCTGACCCGGTTGCGAGAGGCGATAAGGCGATGGCCAATCCGGCGGAACTGACTGAACTCAAGGTGGGAAGGCTTTTTGCCGATCCCGGGAAAACGGCTCCCCTTTACGGGGCGACGATACGCATCGCCGACGGCGTGATTGTGTCGGTGGAGGCGAGCGGGGATCCGGCTAGTGCCGGGGAGGGGAGGCGTCTGGTTGCGATGCCCGCACTGACCGATGCGCATGACCACGGACGCGGACTCCATCATATGGCGATAGGCGCAAAGGATGAGGCCTTCGAGATATGGCGCGCGGCACTTTACGCCCACCCCCTCATTGACCCGTACCTGAATACGGCGCTTGCCTTCGCGCGCCTCGCGCGTGCGGGTATCGGCTCGGCGGTCCATGTGCATTCGTCGATACTCCTTGACCGGCTGCCTGCTGATGCGGCGAGCATCGCCAGGGCCGCCCGCGATGTCGGAATCCGCGTGTCCTTTGTCGTCCCTCTGCGGGACCAGTTCTCGCTTGGCTACGCCGACGATGCGGACCTGCTGTCGCAGCACGATCCGCGCGATCGCGACATCATCAAAAAGACCTGGATGTATCCGTTTCCGGACCCCGCCGGATACATGGACATTGTTCGTTCGGTTGCGCGGGAGGTCGAGGGTGACCTCATGTCCGTTCAATACGGTCCGAACAGCCCACAGGCCTGTTCGGATGCCTTGCTCGAGCGCCTGGCCGCTGAATCGGCGTCGGACGGCCGTCGCGTGACGACGCATTTGCTCGAAACCAAGGCGCAGCGTGATTGGGCGGATGCGACCTATCCCGCCGGATTTATCCGTCACCTCGACAAGCTCGGGCTGTTCTCGCCACGCTTCACCGGCGCGCATGGGGTGTGGCTACGGCCTGAGGATTGCGACCTGTTGGCCGAGCGCGGCGCATCGATTGCCGTCAATACCAGTTCCAATTTGCGCTTGCGGTCGGGCATTGCGCCGGTGGAGCAGTTTCTAAAATCCGGAATGGAGTTTTGCTTCGGGCTTGACGCGTTCTCCTTTGACGATGATGACGATGCTTTCCGCGAATTGCGTGTGACGCACTGGCTTCATTCGCCGAGTCACGCGACACGGCCGCTGACCCCGGACCGGCTTTTTGATGCGGCGAATCGTGCCGGCTATCGAGCCACCAATAACCGGGACGGCTACGGAAGGATCGCTCCGGGCGCACCGGCCGATCTGGTCCTGCTCGACTACGATGCGATGGCCTATGACGTCGTCGACGGGATGGCCGACGAGATCGATGTGATCCTGACAAGGGCAAGGAACAGGTATGTCGATACGCTTGTGGTCGCCGGTAAGGTCGTAGTTAGCGCCGGTAAGGTACTTGGCATCGATGTCGAAGCGGTGGAGCGGGAGGTCATTGCGCAGGCACGCAAGGCGCGCGACGGCATGCAGTCGATTCGACCGGTGTTGCGCCGGTCGCAGGCAACGCTCTCGGAGTTTTATGCAAAGGGCGGGCACACCGGTGCAGTTGGCAAGGGAAGGCCATGAGCAGCCTGCTGTTGCGGCACGCTGATTGGATCTACACCTGCGACGACGCGCGGAGCATTATCAGGGACGGCTGTGTTCTGATAAACGAGGGCACCATCCACTGCTGTTGGCCCAGTGCCGGCGCCCGAGGTCGCGGCGGTTGAGGGGATATCCGCGGCGGGTAGTCTTGTCACACCGGGCCTCGTCGATATCCATCACCACCCGTTGGTCGCCGCAGTCGCGGCGACGCTTTCCCGCTATACCCGCGGCAGCGGGCCGCTGAAGGTGGGGGCATGATTACGCACACCGGCGAAAGCAAATTGCGCAGTGAGGACGACCGCTTCCTGCGGGGCAAGGGCCGGTACCTTGACGATGTGGAATTACCGGGGATGCTTCACGCACAACTGGTCCGGTCGCCGCATGCGCATGCCCGTATCCTCGAGATCGATGTCGGGGCCGCGCGGGTCATGCCAGGGGTTAGACTAGTGCTGACGGCTGCCGACATTGAAGGCGCGGGCGCGATTCCGCTCGATTTTCCGCCTCCCGGGCCGGCGGGCGCAGACCCTGCATGGCCGGCGCCGCTGCAGCCCGTTCTTGCTTCGGCTGTCGTGCGCTTTACCGGAGAGCCGGTCGTATTCGTTGTTGCCGACTCGCCGAATCTTGCACGTGATGCTGCGGAGGCCGTGAGGGTGGAGTACGACCCTCTGCCATCGGTGTCAGCCACATCCGATGCCGCTGCATCGCCGGTTGTCCTCTGGCCCCGCTTTCCCGGCAACGTGGCCTTTCGCCACGAGATGGGTGACGAAGCGGCAACAGACCGCGAGATGGCACGCGCTGCCCGCGTCGTGCGGGTGCGGATCAAGCAAGCGCGGGTGATCGCCAGCCCGCTGGAGCCGCGAAGCGCAATCGGGGTATACGACTTTGCCGGCAACCATCTCACCCTGTATGTGGGTACGCAACGTCCGCACGGATTCAGGCAGACGCTGGTTGAGCAGGTGCTGCATGTGCGTGCCGACGGCTTGCGGGTCATCACCGGTGATGTCGGCGGGGGATTCGGCACGAAGAACAGCGTCTATCCTGAATATGTCCTGTGTCTGTGGGCAGCGCGGGCACTCGGGGTGCCGGTCAAGTGGCTCTGCACGCGTTCGGAGGCGATGATTTCAGACCAGCACGCGCGCGACAACATATTTGATCTCGAGCTTGGTGTGGAAGACAGCGGGGACATTCGTGCTCTCCGGGTAAAGCGCACGGTGAACCTTGGCGCTTACGCCTCGCCCAGAACGTTTATCCCCACCTACAACGGACTGGCATTGCTGGCGGGGTTGTACCGTATCAGGGCTTCTTACGTCATGGTGGAGGGCGTGTTGTCGAACACATTGCCGACCACGGTATACCGGGGGGCCGGTCGGCCAGAGGTGGTGCACGCCTGTGAATCACTCATCGATCTGGCGGCGCGCGAGCTCTCAATCGACCCGGTGCGGATGCGGCAAATCAATGGAGTGGGCCGCAGTACGGCGCCTTGGGTCAACGCCCTTGGCGCGGAATTTCCCGGATCAGACTTTGCGGCGCCGCTGGAGAAGGCGTTGGCAATGATCGGCTACGATGACCTGCCGAAGCGCAGGGAAAATGCGGCCGCGCGTGGGCGCTTGTTGGGCGTTGGAACGGCGTGGTTCGTCGAGAACCTGCACGGCCCCGCCAAGACCCGGCCGGCCTGGCTGCGCGCGCGGGCCGATGGTTTGGGCATGGAAGTCGTGGTGGGAACGGTATCCAACGGGCAGGGACACGAAACGAGCTTTGTACAGATCGTCGCGGAACGCCTTGGCTTGCCGTTCGAGTTTCTGCATTTCGTTCAAGGAGACACGGACACCGTGCCGGAGGCGACGGGAACCGGAGCCTCGTGGTCGCTGACCCTGATGGGGTCTTCGCTTGCAATGGCGGCGGATGCGGCGATCGCGCAAGGCAAATCCGTGGTTTCCGGGTTGCTGGAGGTTGCTACCGGGGACATCGAGTACGCTCAGGGGCAGTTCCGTGTCGCAGGTACCGACCGTGTGGCCGGCTGGGCCGAAGTCTTTCGTGCAATGCCAGGTTTTACAGCATCAGGAAATTTTGACCGCTATCACGAAGGATTTCCGGTGGCGTGCCACGCATGCGAGGTGGAAGTCGATCCCGAGACCGGCGTGGTAAGCATTTGTCGCTATGTCGTAGCGCAGGATGCAGGACGCATCGTCAATCCCATGATCGCAGAGGGGCAGTTGCAAGGCGGTGTTGCGCAGGGCGTCGGGCAGGCACTTTTCGAAGAAATGCACTACGACAGCGATTCGGGGCAGGTCATCAGCGGTTCGCTGATGGACTACGCGTTGCCCCGCGCCGACGACCTTTCGGGTATCGAATGTGCATTCGTGGAAGGGGTGCCCGGCGACAATCCCATCGGCGTCAAGGGACTGGGCGAAGCGGGAGCCACGGGGGCGCCGGCATGCGTCGTCAACGCGGTGTTGGACGCGCTGCGGCCTCTCGGCATACGTTATCTGGACATGCCGCTGACGCCGCAAACGGTGTGGAAGGCGATCGATAGTGCCCAGAAAAAGTGCTGA
>CAYLPI010000247.1:0-4764 GCA_964385505.1 uncultured Bordetella sp. | reverse complement strand
GTGAGGCCATCAAGCGGCAGATTCACAATTCACGGGCCGCAGTCAACGGCGGCGGCGGCGGACACTTCAGCATCGAAGTGACGTCGCCCGCGTTCGCCGGCAGGAGCATGCTCGATAGACTGCGGCTGGTGTATGGCGCAATCGTCCACCTGATGCAGGGTGACGCGCCCCCGGTGCACGCCGTCAACAGTCTGAAGACTCAAACGCCCGCTCGTCTTGAGCCGGGTTTGGCAGGCCATGGTTGCCCCCCGCTATTGAGATACAACAAACAGGCTTATCCGGTTAGCTCCCAAAACACCTGCGCAACGCACCGACTGTCGGGTCTCGCAACCGATATTGCACGGGCGAAGTGATCGCGCTCCCAGAACCTCTGTGGAAGCCATGGAACGGATGTTTTCGCCGTCCCGGCCTTCATCCAGGCGAGCGTCTCCTGCGGCCAGGACATCGCCGGCGACGGAGCTTTCAGCCTTGGCAGGCCCGCCGACTACATGGACAGCCTGAGGACGTACGGTGCCGCGTTCTACCGGAACCTGTTTTGGGAGGCCGGCATGATGGGGCAAGTGCTCTACCTCGAGGCCAAAGCGGCAGGTATTCGGTCGACCGGGATCGGCTGCTACTTCGACGATCTCATGCACGAGGCCTTCGGTATCTCCTCGCGAGAGTGGCAGAGCCTCTATCACTTCACGGTGGGTGGCCCCGTCGAGGACAGACGGCTCACCACGATACCAGCGTACAAGTTGGAGCAAGAACGATGAGCACCCTGAGATTGGTCGTTAACGGGCTCAATCTGAATTTTTTGCCCCTCTACCTGTTCAGCATAACCGCCCGCAAACCCGCGCCGGATGGACGTTTCCAGCCATCGCGCCTCTGGCGGCAAGACTCAGTACAAATTCCGGCTCGTCGTATTGAGCCGGCCCAGCAGCCGGCTGTGGTCGAACAGCCGCCTGGCGATGAGAAGCGCGACCCCGCCCTTGCGCTCGATCACGCCCTCCACGCCGATCAGGTTTGAACCGAGCAGTTCCCAGCGCTGGCGCGCGGTGACGTCTTTCCACACCACGACGTTGACGCAGCCGGTTTCATCTTCAAGCGTCACGAACACCCACGCCCGATGCGGTGCCGGGGCGCTGGCGGCAGGTGACGAGGCCACAGGTGCGGGTGTGGCGGCCCTGGAGCAGCTCGCCGATTTGCGCCGCAGTCGCGAAGCGCAGTTCACCGAGGCGGCGGCGCAGCAACGCCAGCGGATGGCGGCCGAGCGTGAGGCCGGTGCTCTTGTAGTCGGCGACGATGTCGGTGCCCTCGGTCGGCACGGCGAGCAGCGGCGCCGTTTCATTCACCCCCACATTAGCAAAGAGTCCGGCCTGGGCGCGAATGCCGGCGACACCCCGGTAGGCGCGGCGGCAGTGTTCCGACAGTGCCGCGAGAGCGCCCGCCGCAGCAAGCCGAGGCGCACCGCCATGCCGTGGCGTTTTAGATCCTTCACCAGTTGCGCCGGCGCATAAACCCCCATGGGCTGGCTGTTGAGCAGCGCGGCGGGAAAAGCCGCCGGCTCGTGCTGCTTGATCCAGGCCGATACCTAGACAAGCAGCGCAAAGCAAGGCCGGGCGCCTCGAGGGCATGCTGCCTTTCGACACCCGCGGCGAGCCGGTGCGCTTTAACTGAGCGTGCCGATCCGATGCCCGACGAGCTGCTCGAGCGCCTGAGGCGCTTTCACGATGATGCTTTTCCCGAATATCGCGCGCGTTTTCAAGCGCTCGTCGATGACGGCCAGCATCCGACTACGCTGTTCATAGGTTGCTCGGATTCGCGCCTGGTGCCCTACCTGCTCACCGGTTCCGGCCCAGGCGAACTGTTTCTGGTGCGCAACGTCGGCGCCTTCGTGCCGCCGCACGACGGCTCGAAGGGCTATCACGGTACCGGCGCGGCCATTGAATTTGCCGTGCTCAACCTCGAGGTCGCGCGCATCATCGTCTGCGGCCACAGTCACTGCGGCGGCATCCGCGCGTTATACGGCGAGGTTCATCCGGCGGCGAAGAACCTGGCGAGCTGGCTGGACCTGGGCCGCGAGGCGATGCTGCCCGTCGCCGAGCCAGGGCCCGAGGTGCTGCGCCGCACCGAGCGGCGCGCTGTGGTGCTGCAACTCGAGCGCCTGATGGATTACCCGATGGTGCGCGAGTGCGTCGAGGCCGGAACGCTTTCGTTGCACGGCTGGCATTACGTCATCGAGGACGGCGAAGTCCACGTGTTCGATGTCAGGCGCGGGGCCTTTATCGCCGCTGCCGATGCGGACAATGCCGGCACCGGGCCCTACCATGCCTTTGAGGAGCCGACCGCGCCCGGGCGCTGACCGGCACGCCGGAACGACCACCTGGAAACCCGTGCCTGGCAAGGGTTTCCAGGTGACGACAAGGCGCGGGTCAGTTCGCCTTCGCGCCGGCGGCGCGCACAATCCTGCCCCAACGCTCGGTCTCGACGCGAATGGTCTCGGCAAATTGCGCCGGTGTGCCGCCGAGAATTTCCATGCCCTGGCCTTGCAGTTTTTCGCGCACGCCGGGCAGCGCCATGATCGCCAGCAGCTCGCTGTTAAGCTTGGCGATGACGGATTCGGGGGTGCCGGCAGGCGCGGCCATGCCGAACCAAGCCGAGACGTTGAAGCCGGGCAAGCCTTGCGTTGCGAGTGCCGGCATTTCCGGCCACCACGGCAGCGGCTTTTCCGAGGTCACGCCCAGCGCCTTCAATTTGCCGGCCTTGACCTGCGCCAGCGCCACCGGCACGCTGGCAAACGCCATCGTCACCTGGCCCGACAAGACCGCATTCATGCTGTCTGGCGTGCTCTTGTAGGGCACGTGGGTGAGCTTGACTTTGCCAAGGGTGCTCATCAGTTCGCCCGACAAATGCTGCGAAGTACCGCTGCCCCCCGAGGCGAATGTCAGTTCACCGGGTTTTGCCGCAGCCAGCGCAACGAGGTCCTTCAGCGAATTGGCCGGTAGCGAAGGCAACACCACCAGTACGTTGGGATTGGCGGCGAGCAGCGCGATGGGTGCGAAATCCCTGACCGGATCGAAGGGCATTTTTTCGTACATCGCGGCGTTGATGGCATGGGTGCTGATGGTCGCCATCAACAGCGTGTAACCGTCGGGTGTCGATTTGGCCACCGAGTCAGCGGCGATGTTGCCGCCGGCGCCCGGCTTGTTCTCGACAATCACCGCCTGGCCGAGGCGGCGCCCCAGTTCGTCGGCGACAATGCGCGCGAGGATGTCGGCCGATGAACCCGGGCCGATGGTGACGACGATTTTCACCTGCCGGGTCGGCCAGACTTGCGCCGAGGCCGCCAGCGGCGTCAGCGCACAGGCCAGCACCAACAGTGATTTTTTCCAGAGCGATACGGTGGACATGGCGGTACTCCTGGTAGAGGGATGGCGGATTGGAGGCGGCGATGCAAATCAGATGGCGGCGATGCCCTGGATCTCGATGACGATGCCGGGGCGGGCGAAATGCGAAACGGTGATGAGGGCGCTCGCCGGGAAACGCCCGCCGGAGAACTTGCCAGAGCGGATCTTGACGAAGCTATCGCCGTGGCGCGGATCGTTGATGAACACCGTCATCGACACCAGGTTGGCGAGCGAAGCGCCGGTGCGCGCAAGGGTCTTGTCCATCAGCGCAAAGCAGGCGTGGGCCTGGGCTTCGAAGTCCCCCGAAATATCCTTGCCCTCGAGGTCGGTGGTGGTGGTCTGCCCGGCCAGCCACACGGTGCGTCCGCCCTCGGTGATCACCGCCGGCGAAAAGGCGCGCGCCTTTTGCATTTCGCTCGGCTCGAGATAGCTGACGGTGGCTGGCGTGGTCATGGGTTTGCTCCTTGTGCTCGGTGGCCCGCGGGTGCCGGGCGGGCAGATTGGTAAAATCACGTTAGCCGCAAATTAGCTTCACGTCAAGATACTTTATATCAAGTTAAAATGCCCCAGCCATGCCGACCATCAAAAAGACCATCAGCGCGACCGCCGGAAAAGCTGCGGCAGGCGATTCGATAGACATGTTCCTCGCCGAGTGGCGGCGAGAACGGCCCGATCTTGATCCGTGGCCGCTCGCCATCATCGGGCGCGTGTCGCGCCTGTCCTCGCATCTGCAGCGCCGCGCCGAGGCCTGGCTCGCGCCGCTTGGTCTGACCTGGGAGACCTTCAGCCTGATTGCGTCGCTACGCCGCGCCGGCGCGCCCTACGAGCAAAAGCCGTCCGACCTGCTGCGCCTGTCGCTGCTGACCTCGGGGGCGATGACCAACCGCATCGACCGCGTCGAGGAGCAGGGTCTGGTGCAACGGCTTGCCGACCCCAACGACAGGCGCGGCGTCATCGTCAAGCTGACACCGGCCGGCCGTGCCCTCGCCGACAAGGCGATTGCGCGCCACTTCAAGGCCGCCGCCGCGCTGCTCGGTGGTATGACGCGTGCCGAGCGTGAACAACTGGGTGCCTTGCTGACCGGCTTGCTGCAGACCATAGAGCAGCCGGAGGATGCGGCGCAGCCTGCCGCAGTGGCGCTGCGCAAGCCGGGCAAGCGCGGCGCAAAACGCTGATTTTGCCGGTGACGGCTGCGCCTTGCGCCGGCGCTCAGGCGGCGCGCGAAGTCTCGCCGCTTGCCAGATGCACTTCGGCCACCGGATTGAGCCCGGTCAGCCAGTTGCGGTGGCGCGTGAACACGCGCATGTCGTGACCGGGCACGATGCGCTCCAGTTGATCCGGGCCGACCAGCGCCTTCAGCTTGTCGTAGGTGGCG
>CAYLPI010000246.1:0-4858 GCA_964385505.1 uncultured Bordetella sp. | reverse complement strand
AGTCAGGTCAGCAAAAGCCCCTGGTCAAAATTCAATCGGCGCCAACAGACGCTCAATTCAAGCGCGGTGGCGCTGAACGGCGGCTCGGTGGGTGGCGCCACGGCGGGGCATACGACAACGGCGGGCAACTTGAACATCACTATTACGGGCGATGTGAGCAAGACTCCTGGTGTCGGGGGACGCTGCTTCCGGCGACGGGCAGCCAAGTCATCATCCAAAAGATCGGTGCGTCGACGATCCCCGTGGCCGCGTTGAACCAACAGCAAGATGCCACGGTCGCGAGCGTGGTGGCGGCGGCGCTGACTTCGACCCAGCCGGCTGCCGGCGGGACGAGCGTCGGCGCCCTGGCCAAAACCGCCGCAACCTTGCTCGAAAAAGCGCTGTCAGCCTTGCCACCGACCGCAGCAGGCACAAGCGGCACGACGACCACAACGCAGGCTCTGGCACCGCCCGAGGCCATCACCGCCGTCAAGGCGGTCCTGGCGGCGGCGTGCTCAATTTGCTCGTTCAGCGATGCCGACCTGCTGGTCTGGGTGAGCGGCGGCGGATAAACAGGGTCCGAGGGAATAAATAGGGTCGGAGTCACTTTATGGAAAAGTCACTCCGACCCCATTTCCCCCTCCATTTTCCCCTTACCGCGGACCGAAGGACCGCGTCAGCAACTTGAGCAGCGGATCGCCCGGGGGCACGCGGCGTTCAGAGCGCGTGCGATCCGTGTCTCGCGCTCAGCGTCGAGAAGATTGAAATATGCATGCGTGCCGCGTATCACCCCACGCACGACCGGCGGCGCTGCATTGCGCAGCATCGCGTCCATTACGCGCCCGCGCCGGTACGCTTCAACCGGGACAAGTTCGATTTCCGAACGATTTTTTTCACCAACGATTCGCATGGAAGAAGTGTAGGCGGCTTCTCTTGCGAGGGAAAGTTCACCCTGGGTTCAGGGAGCTATCGAAGTAAATTAGATCAGAATGACTTTGAGAAAAGTTGAAATGTCACTTTGACCAAATTTTTTTGGCACGAGCGCCGGCACCCAATCGTCCGAAAACCCCGCCAGTCGGACATTCCCGGCCTGCGTGCCAATCAGGCCGGCTGATATAAACTGACGACCAGACATCGAAGGGAAACGCATTGAATAGCAGCAGTTCACACCGGGGGTCGGAAATTGCGCAGCAGGAAGCGCTCATGCGCCAGGCGATTGACGCTGCCACTGAAGCAGGGCGGGCCGGTGAGGTGCCGGTCGGGGCCATCGTCGTCAAGGAGGGCATTGTCGTCGGTCGCGGCTGGAACCAGCCCATTTCGGGTCATGATCCGACTGGTCATGCCGAAATCAGGGCGCTGCGCGATGCCGCGACACGGCTGGGCAATTACCGCCTGCCCGGGTGCGAACTGTTTGTCACGCTCGAACCCTGTGTCATGTGCGCCGGGGCGATCATGCATGCGCGTATCTCGCGCCTCGTGTTCGGCGCAGCCGACCCGAAAACCGGCGCCTGTGGCAGCGTCATCAACCTCTTTGCCGAACCGCGGCTGAACCATCACTGCAGCGCAAGCGGCGGGCTGCTGGCCGAAGAGTGCGGCGCGCTGCTTTCGGAATTTTTTACCGCACGGCGCAAGCATGCTGCAAATTGACATCTCACTGCCGGAGCAAAGCCTGACGCTGCGCGATGCGCAGGGCACGGCCTTGCAGACGTATCGCGTCTCGACCGCAAAAAAAGGCACCGGCGAAACCTTCGGCAGTTTTTGCACACCGCGCGGCAGTCATGTCGTCAGGGCCAAGATTGGCGCCGGGCAGCCCGTCAATACGGTATTCGTGCGGCGCCGTCCGACCGGAGAAATCTGGACGCCAGAACTCGGCGCGCAGTTCCCGGGCAGGGACTGGATTCTGACGCGCATTCTGTGGCTGTCAGGCTGCGAGGTCGGCTTCAACCGCCTTGGCAAGGTCGATACCATGCGGCGATTCATTTACATCCACGGCAGCCCCGACCCGGTCGAGATGGGCGCGCCGGGTTCCATCGGTTGCGTGCGCATGCGCAATGCCGACTTGCTCGAACTGTTCGAGCGTATTCCGGCGGGTACGGCAGTGGACATCAGCGGTTAGGTTTTGCAGGGCAGGTACCAGCTGGAAACGCCCGCCAGGCGCGCGTTTCCAGCGTGTTGCCTGTAAAAAAACCACGGCTTAACCGGCAATCAGCCGGGCAATTCGCTTGATGTCGGGTGCATGTACGATACCGCGTTCGGTAATGATGGCGGTGATGAGATCCGCCGGTGTGACATCAAACGCCGGATTGTGCACATCGACACCGTGCGCGGCCCAGCGCACGCCGCCGTGGCCGGTCACCTCATCGGCGTGGCGTTGCTCGATTGGGATGTGGCTGCCATCGGGAATGGCGAGGTCAAAGGTCGAGATCGGGGCGGCGATATAAAACGGAATGGCGTGACGCGCCGCCAGCACGGCGAGGGTGTAGGTGCCGATCTTGTTGGCGGCATCGCCATTGGCCGCCACCCGGTCGGCACCGACGACGATGACATCGACCTTGCCCTGCTGCATCAGGTGGCCGGCCATGTTGTCGGTAATCAGCGTCACGGGGATGCGCTCCTGCACCATCTCCCAGGCGGTGAGACGCGCGCCTTGCAGGTAGGGTCGCGTTTCGTTGGCAATGACCGATATGGATTTGCCGGCATCGCGCGCCGAGCGGATCACGCCGAGGGCGGTGCCGTGGCCGGCGGTGGCCAGCGCGCCGGCATTGCAGTGGGTCATCACGCGTGCGCCGTCGGCAATCAGGCCCGCGCCAAACTCACCCATGGTGCGATTGATTGCAATGTCCTCTTCGAAAATGGCGAGGGCCTCGTCCTCGGCACGCCGTCCGGCGGCGATGGCGCGGCGCATGCGGTCCAGTGCCCAGAACAGGTTGACGGCGGTGGGGCGGCTTGCCGCCAGCACGTCGCAGGCGCGCGCCATGTCACCGCCGTTGGCCGCTTCGAGCGCGATGCCAAAGGCTGCGGCGCAACCGATGGCCGGGGCACCGCGGACCACCATGTCGCGAATGGCAACGGCCGTCTGCTGCGCGTTGTCGCAACTGACATAGACAATCTCGTGCGGCAGCCGGCGCTGGTCAATGAGTTCGAGCCGGCCATGCGTCCAGCGCATGGTTTCGACCTGCAGCTTGTCAGATGACACGATCGTTGCCCCCGTCAACGGGCAACTGCGCGCCGGTCGTTTTAGCGAACAAGGGCCCGCACATTTCGGCGGCGAGTTCGGCAACATCACGACTCGTCACCTCGGCCTTGAGCACGTTGTTGGTCTTGTATTCGGCCACGCTCATGCCGTAATGGCTGGCGCGTTGTTGCAACACCGCGTCGGTCCACAGCGCGGTGTCAAATACGGCATTGGGGTGAAGGGTATTGACGCGTATGCCGTCGGCGCCCCACTCCAGGGCCGCAACGCGCGCGAGCTGCGTCAGCGCGGCCTTGGATGCCGAATACGCCGCTGCGCCGGGGCCGGGCGCCGGCACGTTCTTGGAACCGATCACCACCACCCGTCCGCCATGCAGCGCCAGCTTGAGATAGGGATGACAGGCGCGCATCAGGAACAGGTTGCCATCAAGGTTGACGCTCATGACGCGACGCCATTCGTCGCTCGGCAACTCACTGAGCTTGCGGTTCGCGCTAAAAATGCCGGCGTTTAGCACCAGCATGTCGATGCCGCCATAAGTGGAGACGGCGCGATGTAGCGCGGCCTGGATATGCGCCTCGTCCGTCACATCGCAGACGAGGCCAAGATAATCGGGCCGCGCATGCGCCGTTCGCACCAGCGGGTTGACGTCGAGCGCCACCACCGCGGCGCCGCGGGCGAGCAGGGTGGCGACGCAGGCCTGACCGATACCCGATGCCGTTCCGGTAACGAGCGCAACCTCGCCGCTGAACGCCGGCGGCGTGCCGGCCCGGCGCAGCTTGGCCTGCTCGAGGTCCCAGTATTCGAGCTCGAAGATGTCCCGCGCCGGCAAGGCCTTGTATGCGCCCAGCGCCTGGGCTCGCAGCATCACGTCGATGGTGTGCTCGTAGAGCTCCTCGACCACCGCGGCGTCGCGGGCGGTGCGACCCGCGACACTCATGCCAAAGCCCGGATCAACGACCACCCGCGGTGCCGGGTCGAGCATGGTCTTGCGTTCCTTTGACAGCGGTTCGTATCGCTCGAAATAGGCCCGGTAGTCGCGGACATAGGCATCCACATCGAGGCCAAGCATGGGCAGGCGCTTGGTGCGGATGACATGGTCGGGTGTGATCGGTCCCTGCGCGCACATCGCCGCCAGATCCGGATGCCGTGCAAAGGCGTGGGTGCGCGCGTTGGAACAGGTCTTGACGATCATGGGTGCGCCCGCGGCGCGTGAAATCGAACGTCGCAGTTCGGCCTGCGCCCGGGTGTCAAAGCGCGGCGGTGCGCCGACCGGCGTGTGAGCGGCCATGGGTGGGATATGCGCGGCGAGATAAGCCTCGGCACGGCTGACCAGGTCGATCATGCGTTCGTATGACGCCCGTGCCGTGTCGCCAAAGGAAAAAATGCCATGCTGCAGCAGCACCATGCCCATGGTCTGCGGGCCGGCCTGGCGCGGAAATTCGCGCGCGCAATATTGCGCCAGGTCGAATCCGGGCATCAGGTAGGGAATGATGACGACGCTGTCGCCGTAGATGTCGCGGATACGCTGTTCGCCGTTGTCGGTATCGCTGACCGCGAGCACCGCATCGGCGTGGGTGTGGTCAACATACTTGAATGGCAGGCAGGCGTGCAGGATGGTCTCGACCGACGGCGCCGGCGCGCCGGCACGCAGCAGATGGGTTGCCATTTCGTTGACCATCTGCGGGT
>CAYLPI010000245.1:0-4865 GCA_964385505.1 uncultured Bordetella sp. | reverse complement strand
GGACAGTATGGCTTCGAAGGTTCCGGGGTCACCCTGCCGGGCGCAACGCCCGGCAAGTTGCCGGTCGATACGCCCCGCCTCGTATCGCTCCGAAAGTATCACATGCAAGCCGCCCAGACCGGACACCTCCGGATCGATCTGTATGTCCGTGCCCCGCCCGGCCATGTTGGTGGCGACGGTGATGCGGCCAGGCGCGCCGGCACGTGCAACGATCTGCGCCTCCTCCTCGTCCTGTTTGGCGTTGAGCACAGTGTGCTCAAGGCCGCGCTCGGCAAGCATTCGACTGGCCACTTCCGACGCCGCAACAGAACGCGTCCCCAGCAGCACCGGAACGCCATGTGCATGCAACTCTGAGACACGATCGACGACGGCCTGCCATTTTTCGCCTTCTGTCGGAAAAATACGGTCCGGGCGGTAAATGCGCCTGCTCGGCCTGTGGGTGGGCACCCGCACCACCGGCAGGCCGTAGACCGAGCCGAATTCACCGGCGACCTCGGCGCCGGTACCGGTCATGCCGGCAAGGCGCAGGTAGCGCCTGAAGAACCGCTGATAGCTGATGCGCGCAAGGGGTTCCTTGCGCGGGGTAATCTCACACCCCTCCTTCGATTCGATCAACTGATGCAGGCCCTGCCCCCAGGAGCGGTCGGCCATCACCCTTCCGGTGTGCTCATCGATAACCTGGATTTTTCCGTCCCGCACGAGGTAATGGTCATCGCGGGCAAACAAATGCAATGCGGTCAGCGCCTGCGTCACCAGTTCCTCGCGCCGCAATGCCCCCGCCCAGACCCCGCCGAGCGCCTTGCATAGCGCGACCATGTGCGTGTGCCCGGCCTCGGTCAGGGCGATCCGGCGCTCGGCTTTGACGATGACATAGTGCTCGCCAGGCTCGAGTTGCCGCGCCAGGCCCAGGGCCTGCTCGGCAACCAGCGCCTCGTCAGCCGAGGGTACCTCGGCAGAAATGATCAGCGGTGTGCGCGCCTCGTCCACGAGGACGCTGTCGGCCTCATCGACGATTGCAAAATGCAGGCCGCGCAACAACAGGCGCCGGCTGCGGGTATCGGCCCCGTATATTTTTTCCAAGCGCAGGTGAAGCGAACTCGAACCGGTGGCAAGCAGTATGCGGTCCCGCAGGTAATCAAACACCAGTGTTTTATTGGTGCAGTAAACGATGTCGTGGGTGTAGGCGGCCTGGCGCGCTTTCTGGTCCATTTCGGAGGTCGCTGCTGCAACAGAGACGCCCAGGGTTTCGTACACCCGGCGCATCAACTCGCAGTCGCGCTCCACCAGGTAATCGTTGACGGTGATGACATGCACCGGGATTCCTGCCAGGGCAGCGGTACAGGCGGGCAGCGTCGCAGTCAGCGTTTTACCCTCGCCGGTGTTCATTTCCGCGATCATGCCGTTGAGCAGTATCCAGCCGCCGATCAACTGCACATCAAAATGCCGCATTCCCAAAATCAGACCGGCGGTCTCACGCACCAGCGCAAAGGCTTCGGCCACAAGTTCATCACGCAGACCTTCACGCCGGAGCAATCGCTTCAGTTCAACCGCATGTACGCGCAATTGCGCTTCGTCGAGGCCGCGAAACTTTCCTTCGAAGGTTGCGACGCGACCGACGATGGACTTGATACGTACAGGATTCGCCCGCAGCTTGCGCGCGATGCCCCCGGTGACTGCGACGCCCATGCGATCGAGCCATTGCTCGCCGCGCAACTCGCGCTTCTCGGCATAGACCTCGTCAAAACTGGCGCCGTCGCGCAGATCGTCAAACATTGAATTGCTTCAGAAAAACACGCCGGACTTCGCGATACCACTGTGCCCCCAATGGCTCCGGCTCATGCTCGAAGCGCACGTATATCCGCCCGCCGATATAGTTGGCCTGTACTCCGGTTGGCAGGTCAAGATCGAACACAAACAGCTTCTCAAGCGCCTTGCCGTCGCCGGCCTTTCCCGGATCAAGGCCTATTTTTCCACCGCCTTGCAGGCTTAGCGTCATGCTCGGGAGTTCGTCGGTGGCCGCGGGAACCTCGCGCTGGATGCGTGCCTGTATCGGCTCCCCTATCCTGCCGGCAGGCCGGATTTCGACCCGGCGCGTCCAGCGCCTGACAATATCGCCGTCAGCCTGCGGCACGACAACGCGCACAGTGGTCGCGGCACCGTCCATGACGTAGCCAAGCACATCGCCGCGCTGCGCAAACCTCCCGCTCGCATTCTGCGCATCCTGGATCACAAACAAGCCGTCGGCGGGGCTGCGCACCTGCAGCTCCGCCTGCCGTTGACGCGCCAGCTGGAGCGCCGCGTCAAGCTGCACTTTCTGGTCGTTGAGAACATCGGCCTGAACACGCCTGGTCTGGATGGCGAGGCGATAGCGCGCATCCAGTTCGGCAATCTGCGCCTCGAGCACCCGTGCACGCGCCTCCAGTTCCGGATCCTCGCATCGGATCAGGACCTCGCCGGCCCGCACCCTCTGGTCCGGCTTTGCCAGGATGGTCGCAATGAAACCGTCCACCTTCGCCCGCACCTGTGTCTGCTCCGGCGCCCATATGACGCCTTCGGCACGGGTCGAAGATGGTGCGGGCAACCAGAACAAAATTCCCAGCAACAGGAGGGTCATGCCGCCGGCGACGAACAATGCGCGCTGCCGCTTTGCCGCCAGTCTGGGGCTGTAAAACAGATACGACAGTTTCTTGCTGAACGGGATAACCAGCATGTTTGCCATGGCCCATGCCGCAAGCAGGATGCCAACAAAGAAAAACTGGCTGGCAACCAGCAACGCGATCGACACCATCATGAACATGCGATAGAAGAACGAACCGACGGCGTAGAACACGAACCAGCTCCGTTCTCCGGGGGCTGATACGGGAGAACTCACGCCTTCAAGTCCGAACAGGTAACGGTTGACCAGGTAGCCGAGGTAGTCATTCGATCGCTGGCCGAGGTTGGGGATTTCCAGATAATCGGAAAGGATGTAGTAGCCGTCGTAGCGCAACAAGGGATTGGCGTTGAACAGCAGCGTGGAGAGCCCGGCGACAAGAATGACGTTGTAGGCGATGGCGCGCTCGGTGCCCGGCTCCAGATGAATCCAGGCGAAGACCGCGATCGCCGCGATAAAGAGCTCCACCAACATACCTGCGGACCCGACCAGCATCCTGCTCCGCTTGTCGCGAAAAGCCGTTGCAGACGACGCATCGACATAAGGAACGGGCATCAGCACCAGCAGCATCACGCCCATCTCATGTACCTCGCCACCGCCGACCTTTGCGGCAGCCGCGTGCCCGAATTCATGGAGCAGCTTGATGAGCGGAAAAACCAGCCATATCAGGAGCAGGTTTTCCACTGAAAATACCCGGTCAACCACATCAGAGCTCAACTCGGTCCAGTGCATGGCCACCAGCACGACCGCCCACCCGACAGTGAGCAGCCAGATCGCCCCGCCGACCCAGCCGAACAGCGGTCGCAGCCAGGGCAGCGCCCACTGCATCAACCTCTCCGGGTCGAACAACGGAAAGCGCAGCGAAAGCGGGTTGCCGAGGTACTGCTTCCAGCGGGTTCGGTCATGCTGCTTGCGCCGCTGATTGAGCTCGCCGATGTCAGGTGGCGCATCGCTTTGCAGAACGTCCGCCTTGTGCAAATCGGAGAGCAGCTTGATGACCTCATCCTGCGAGGGAACCTCATCGCCAAGGCGGACGCAGGCGATATCCCATATTTCCCGCACCGTGCGCTTGCCGTCCATCAGACCGATGACAAGATTCGCAATGGGGGTGAAACGATGAAATTTTCCGGTCGAGTGGTTTTGCAGCACATACCAGACCGCGCCGCGGTAAATGTGGCGGTGGATTTGCGCATGATTGCGAAGTCGCGGCTTGACCGTCGCTACCCGGTACCACGAGGAGCTGAAAAGCGACTGACTCATGCCTGGTGGGCCGGCGATTGGCGGTGGTGCGGCATCGGCTTAGAACCAGGACCAGAGGGAAAGCCGCATCCAGTCGACCAGTTTGTGCGTCCATATCCACAACAGCTTGCGCCGTCCCGCCTCGATCTTGGCAACTCCCTCCATGCCCGGGCGCAACCGGTCGGAAACGCTGCCGAGCAGTGCCTCGACGCGAAAATAGCTGCGCCCCTCCTTTGCCGCGGCGACGGGCGTTACCCTTGTCACCGTCAGCGGAAACGCTTCGCCTGGAATCGACGTTAGCAGCAGCGTGCCCTTCTGCCCCGCAACCACGCTGGTAATCTCCCCCTCATCGACTTCGAGCACGACGCGATACGCATTCAACGGGGACACTTCAAACAGCACCTGTCCCCGCTTGGTGGCCGTTCCAAGGGACTGACTCAAGTCACCGCTGACCACCAGACCTTCAAAAGGCGCCGCAATCTGGGTGCGTGTCAACTGTTCGGCGAGCAGGTTCATTTGCGCCTCAGCCTGCTGCACCTGGGCCAGCGTGATATTGCTCTGCGCCCGGTCATGCTGCGCCGAGGCATCCTGGTATTGCTTGCTGTACTGGGCGCGCTGGCTGGCCCACTTGTAGTATTCGAGTTTAAGTTCACGATCATCCAGGGTTGCGAGCACCGTCCCGGCACGCACCACGTCACCGGCGCGATGCGAGGCACTCGCGACATAGCCGTCAAAAGGCGCGACCAGAACACGGCGCACCGAGCCCTCAAGGAAGGCTTTCGCGCCGACCCTGTAGTCACCCGTGGCGAAACTGAAAAATACGACACCAAACATCAACAAACAGGCGGCCAGCTTGCGGCCGAAATGCCGGGGGCCCGTAAATTTGAGCAACGCTTCCCTGGCGGCGTCCTTGACCCGGCTTGGCAGCATCCGGTCGTTGAGTCGCTTGGCTTCGAGAATACGGCTGCCAAGC
>CAYLPI010000244.1:0-4871 GCA_964385505.1 uncultured Bordetella sp. | reverse complement strand
GGCCGGGCGCACTGAAGTCGTCGCTGAAGCGCCCGAGCCCGGTCAGCAGGCGCTGGTCCTCGGTGCGCGGCAGGTGCTTGCCGATGACGTCGTGGGCGCTGCCTATGGATTCGGGAATGTGCGGGCTGGTCATGAAAGTCGGATCAGTGGTTGGGGGCGCGCGCTAAACATCAAGTCGGATCAATGGGGGGGGCGTCGGGCGCCAAGCATTTATTCAGCAGATTCCCTCCCCCCCCCCTGGCGGGGGAGGGGGTATCGCGGTTGGCTGACTCTCGTCGTATTGGTGTTGCTAGCAGAGTGCCGAACCTTGACGCCGTAGTTACATCTTCAACAGCCGCTTCGCGTTCCCGCTTTGCATCTTGATCTTGTCCTCGGTGCTGATCTGCAAGTCGTTCAGCCACCTGGTGCCCGGGGTGTTTTCTGCAAACGGCCAGTCAACCGAGAACATGATGCGGTCGGCGCCCATTTCCATCATCGTGCACAGCAGCGCCGGCGTGGAAAAATTACCGCTGGTGGTGAGCCAGAAATGCTCGCGAAAGGTTTCACGAAAATGCACCTGCTTGTTGCCCGGGCGCGACAGCGAGTCGTCTATGCGCCACAGCGAAAACGGCAGCCCCTCGCCGAGGTGGCCGAGAATGATCTTCAGCCGCGGGTGGGCGTCGAACACGCCCGACAGCACCATGCGCAGACCCTGCGTCGCGGTCTCGACGGTAAAGCCCCAGCCGGCGTTGAGTATGGTCGGGAAGTCGGCGGCGTATTCCTTGTAATAGGCCTCGATCACCGCCGGGTGCGGCATCGCCGGGTGCAGGTACAGCGGCACATCCAGCGCCTGCGCGCGTTCGCAAATCGGCCAGAAGCGCTTGTCGTCGAAGAACACGCCGTTGGTAAGGCCGTGGATCATCGCGCCCTTGAAGCCGAGCCTGGTGACGCAGCGCTCGAGCTCGTCGGCCGCGGCCGCGGGGTCGGCGGTGGGCAGTACGGCAAAACCGGCAAAGCGGTCCGGGTGCCGGTCTATGGTTTCCTTGAGACGGTCGTTGGCGCGCACCGCCAGCGGCACCGCGGTCACGGCATCGACGCGCTGCAGCGCCGGCGCGCCCTGCGACAAAACCTGCATCGTGATGCCGGCCTCGTCCATTTCCTTGATGCGCAGCTCGCCAAGGTCGTCGAGGCGCTTGCGAACTTCGGGCGGCACATCGCGGCCCTTGAAATGCGACGCGATCTCGGCGTCAAAATAATGCTCTTCAAGCGCGATGATCAGCGGCGCGGACGGGGTTTGCATGGACGGTGATTCCTTGTCGGACGGGGAGGGAGGTGAACTTCGAGGCGGGTCCGGACGGACTGGTGCGATCAGCGCCGCTATTTTACTGCAGCCGCCGTCTTCGAACCGCTGGCTTGCGCGATGGGCGGTGGTTCAGCCCTGCAGCCAGCGCGCGTAAAGCCTGGCGAGCGAGCCGTCGGCCCTGGCTTCGGCGAGGGCGCGGTCGAAGGCCGCGAGCAATTCGGCATGACGGCCTTTTGCTACGGCAAAAGCCAGCGGCACTTCGAGGTAGGGCGCGGTGGGCATGGTGAACTTCCCCGGGTGCTTGCCGTTGATCAGGCGCTGCCCGACCTGGAAATTGAGCGCCGCCACGTCCGCCTGTCCGGCGAGCACCGCGTCGAGCGACGCGTCGTAGGAGGCCACCGACAGCAATTTTATTTGCGGATAGCGGCGGCGAATGTCGGGCGCCAGCGGACCGCGTTCTGGCGTGACGACGGTCATGCCGTTGTAGGCGGCAAGGTCTGTGGCGGCAACAAGCCCGGGTCGCGCAAACGCGGCGCCGCCGGTGATGATCAGCGGCGCTGAGAAGTCCATGTGAAGCTTGCGCTCGGGCGACACGCCCTTGAAGGCGAGCGCGTCTATGCTGCCCGCGGCGAGCGCGCCCTCAATGGCGTCCAGGGCGAGGCCTCTGAAGGTGAAGCTGCGTCCGGCGCGCTTGAGTATCTCGCCAACTGCTTCGACCAGCATGCCTTTGGACTGACCGTTCTCGACATAGCCGAAAGGCTCGAAGGGCGCGTCGTGACCGATGCTGAGGGCTTGCTGGGCACTGGCGAAACGGGGAAGGGACATCAGGGCGAGTGCGGCGGCGCCGTCAGTCAGTAGAGTGCGTCGATCGGGGTTCATGCGGGTACCTCGTGAATAAACTCGATAAATGGAAAATCGGCCGAAATCTCTCCGGAGCATTCTTCAACCGCGCCTGCGTTTGGCCGGAGGCCACAACTTTGGGTCGCGCGCAGAGTGCAGCACGCGCAGAATCACCACCCGCTTCGCCTCCATGATGTAAAACACTGCGAATGGAAAGCGCGTCACAACAGCGCGGTGCACGTTCTCGTAGACGCAGCCGAAAATATCAGGATGTAGTCCGAGGGTGCCGAGGGTGCCGAGGGTGCTGAAGGTGATCTGAAGGTGATCTGAAGGGCGGAGAGGTACTCTTCGCCAAACCCGGGCCGCAGTGCCTCGTACCAGTGCCTCGTACCAGTTGAATGCGGCCGCCAGATCGGCTTGCGCACGTCGGCGAAAGACGAGCGGCAGCGTCATCGCTGGTGGCGAATCCCGGCGAGGGCCTGTTCGAGTGAGACGACATCGTCCGGATTGCGGCGGTGGGCAGCGCGTTCTTCGGCGACAAGGGCGATGTGTGCCTCTCCGAGAGGTACGTCGGCCGGTGCGCCAGCGAGGCTTTCCCATAGCAATTCAGCCAGGCGAAGCTTTTGCTCGGCCGGAAGCTTGAGAATATCTGCGAGGTCTGCGTTGCTCATGATCAGGTTTCTTTTTTTCATTCCAGCGCATTCTATTCCGCCCGGTCGCAGGCTGGAAAGCCGCGCCAGTCGGGCATTTCCAGCCATCGGCCTTGCGCAATCAGGCCTTGGCGCGGTCGGCAAGAATGAATTCGCTGCCGCGCTCGGCAATCAGATAGGTCGGCGCGTTGGTGTTGCCCGAGGTGATGCGCGGCATGATGGACGCATCGACCACGCGCAAGCCGGCGACGCCGTGCACGCGCAGTCGGTCATCGACCACCGCCATCGCGTCGCTGCCCATCTTGCAAGTGCCGACCGGATGAAAAATCGTCGTGCCGAGGTCGCCGCAGGCGCGGAGCAGGTCCTCTTCGCTTTCTACGCTTGCGCCGGGCTTGAATTCCTCGGGGGTGTATTTCGCCAGCGCCTTGGCCTGCATGATGCGGCGCGTGAAGCGCACCGAGTCGGTGGCGACCTTGCGGTCTTCGGGCGTGGACAGGTAATTGAGCTTGATTTGCGGATACACCGCCGGGTCGGGCGAGACGATGCGCACCCAGCCGCGTGAACCCGGGCGCAGGTTGGCGACGCTGGGCGTGATCGCCGCAAAGGCGTGCAGCGGGTCGCCGAACTTGTCGAGCGACAAGGGCTGCACATGCCATTCGATATTGGGCGTCGCTTGCGCCGGGTCGCTGCGGGCAAAGGCCCCGAGTTGCGACGGCGGCATGGTCAGCGGGCCGGTCTTGAACAACAGGTATTCGAGCCCCATCGCCGCCTTGCCGAGCAGGCTGTTGGCGCGCTCGTTCAGCGTGGTAGTGTTACTCACCTTGTATTGCAGCCGTATCTGCAAATGGTCGTGGAGATTTTCGCCGACGCCGGGCAGGTCGAGTTGCGGCGCGATGCCGTGCTGCGCGAGCAGCGCCGGCTGGCCTATGCCCGACAGTTGCAGCAATTGCGGTGAACTGATCGAGCCGGCGGCGAGAACGGTTTCGCCTCTGGCCGGGGCAAAGCACTGGCCCAGTTTCGGGTGACTGAATTCGATGCCGCTGGCGCGCAACCGCCCGTCGCGCTTTTCGGTGCGTACCCGCGTCACCGTGGCTTCGGTCATCACCGTCAGGTTCTTGCGCCTGAGCGCCGGCCGCAAAAACGCCTTGGTCGCGCTCCAGCGCACGCCGCGGCGCTGGTTCATCTGGAAATAGGCACAGCCGTTGTTGTCGCCCTGGTTGAATTCCTTGATGCTCGGAATGCCGCATTCGGCCGCGGCGTCGCGCCAGGCATCGAGGATCTCCCAGGACACGCGCCGCTCCTCGACGCGCAGTTCGCCGCCTGCGCCGTGCAGGTCGCTCGCGCCGTGCTCGTAGTCTTCGACCTTGATGAAGTAGGGCAGCACCTCGTCCCACGACCAGCCTTTGTTGCCAAGCGCCGCCCAATGGTCGTAGTCCTCGCGCTGGCCGCGCATATAGACCATGGCGTTGATCGACGAGCAGCCGCCCAGCACGCGGCCGCGCGCATAGTGGATGGAGCGGCCGTTAAGCCCGTCGTCGGGGTCGGTCTTGTAGCACCAGTCGGTGCGCGGGTTGGCGATGGTATAGAGGTAGCCCACCGGCACGTCTATCCAGAACCAGTCGTCCTGGCCGCCGGCCTCGAGCAGCAGCACCGACACTGCGGGGTCGGCCGACAGTCTGTTTGCCAGCACGCAGCCGGCAGAGCCGGCGCCGACAATGACGTAATCGAACGGACCGATGTTGTTGTGCGCCACAACCGCCTCCTCTTTGTGGCGCCATTATGAACCAGGGGGGCGGGACTTGCGTCCGGCCCCCCTGGGTTTGTTGCGTGTTGCTTGCGCCGCGCCTGCAGCGCGTTGCGGTTTACGCCCGCGCTTGCAGCGCGTTCCCGTTTACGCCCGCGCTTGCAGCGCGGCAATGCGCTGCTCGATCGGCGGGTGGCTGGAGAACAGCGCCATGAAGCCCGGTTTGTCGTTGATGCCGGCCATGGCCATTGCCTTGGGCAGTTCGCCCGGCGTCAGGCCGCCAAGGCGCGACAGCGCGTTGATCATCGGCTGCTTGTTGCCCATGTACTGCGCCGAGCCGGCGTCGGCGCAGTAC
>CAYLPI010000243.1:0-4882 GCA_964385505.1 uncultured Bordetella sp. | reverse complement strand
ATCCTCGCCGATGCCCTCAGCCGCCAGCGCCGAGGCGAGCCGTGCGCCGCGCTCGCGCAGCAGCGCCAGCGCCACGCGCCGGTCACCGACGGCGGCAAAATCCGCCAGCGTGCCATCCTTGCCCGCACCGACACCGGCACTGACACCGAGACTGACACCGACACCGACAACGGGACTGCGCATCTCGTCTCGCTCCTTGAATACCGCGTTTGCCGCAGCTTTTGCCACAGTGCCTCCGGGCTTGCCTTGAAACGGGATTCGAATGATAATCATTCCATACTGCCCAGTATGGACAGCACTGTACCGAAGCTTTTGCGCGAGGTCAATCATTCGCACTCCCATCGCCATAGATATGCGCAATCCCCGCAGCAAACGCCTGGCTGGAGCCCTCGCCCAGCCGCTGCGACTGCCGCTGATCGGCGCACCGATGTACATCGTCGGCAGCAAGGAACTTGTTGCAGCGCAATGCAAAGCCGGCGTCATAGGCGCGTTTCCGTCACTCAACGCCCGCCCGGAGTCCGATCTCACACTGTGGCTCGATTACATCGAGAACGAGATCGCACTGTGGAACGGGAGCAAGGGAAACGCCGCGACGCCGCCCTGGCCGGCCGCGCCCTATGCGGTCAACCTGATCGTGCATCCGAGCAATCCGCGCCTCGCCCATGACCTCGAGGTGATTTGCGCCCACCAGGCGCCCATTGTCATCACCAGCCTCAACGCACCGGGCGAAGCTGCGGCGCGCATCCACCAGTACGGCGGCGTGGTGTTTCACGACGTCAGCAGCATGCGTCACGCGCGCAAGGCGATCGACGCCGGCGTGGACGGCCTCATTCTGGTCTGCGCCGGTGCCGGCGGTCACACCGGCAACATCAATCCGCTCGCCTTCACCGCCGAAGTGCGGCGCATTTTCGACGGTCCCGTCGCCCTCGCCGGCTGCATCAGCGACGGCCGCCAGTTGCTCGCCGCCCAGGCCATGGGCGCCGACTACGGCTATGTCGGCACGCGCTTCATCGCCTCGGCCGAGGCCGATGCTGCGCCCGTTTACAAAGATATGATCGTCGCCTCACAGGCAGCCGACATCGTGCGCAGCACCGCTGTCACCGGCCTGCCGGCGAATTATCTGATCAAAAGTTTCGAGGCGCTGGGCATAGACGTAGCGAGCCTGCCCGAGCGCCAGACCAGTTCGTTTTCATTCGGCAAGCGCGGCGACGGCAGCGAAGCCAAGGCCTGGCGCGACGTGTGGAGCGCGGGCCAGGGCGTGGGCGGCATCGACAGCGTGCTGCCGGCGGCGCAAATCATCGAGCGCATCGCGGCTGAATACCACCGGGCCTTGCAGCAATTGCAAGCAGCGCCGCACGCCTGATGGTGCGTAAAGGTGCGTAAAGGTGCGCGAGGGTGCGCGAAGTCCGCTAAGGTGCGCGCGCAGGTGCGTAAAGGTGCCTGAGAGTGCGTGAACGCAGCCCATGCGCCGGCCTTATTTTCGGCGCGGGAAAAACACCTGCTCCAGCGCGGCCTGGCGCATCGCCAGTTTCTGCGCCTCGGGGTAAGCAAAAATAAGCCGCAGTCCGGTGGAAAAACTGTAATGCAGGCAGGCCAGCAGTTCCGGGTCCTGCGCCGTGCCAATCTCGCTGTAGAGCTTGATAAGATACGAAATGCGCTGCTGGTCAACCTCGGTGATGATGTCGCGGACCTTGCGGTTGGAGCGCGCCCAGGTGCGCACCGCCAGTTCTATCGCGCCGCCAAATTCGTCGATCGGCGATTTGGTGCCGATAAAGGCGAGCATGCGGATTTTCTCCTGCGCCGACGTCGCCTTGCCCTCGACGATCTCGATGACGCGCAGCGTGGCGTGCTCGCGCCAGTCGGCGATCATCGCCTCGAGCAACGCGTCGCGCGACGAAAAATGCCAGTAAAAACTGCCCTTGGTCACCTGCAGCGTCGTGGCGAGACGCGGCACCAGCACCGCGTCGGCACCCGATTGCGCCAGCACCTTGAGGCCGGCCTTGATCCAGTCGCTGCGCTGCAACTGCACCTTCACCGCGACGGCGGCACGGCGCTTGGCCGGCTTGCGTTTTACAACCATGCTGCAATCATCCTCTCTCGTCACGCCTGAATGTCCGACATTGATGCCAGATACCCCTACGACCGCCCTCAACCCCGATACCACAGCGCCGCTGCAAGGCCTGCGCGTGCTCGATCTGGGCCGCTTCATCGCCGGCCCGTATTGTGCAACATTATTGGGCGACCTCGGCGCCGATGTCATCCGCATCGAACGTCCCGGCGGCGGCGAGGACCGCTTTGTCGTGCCGGTCACGCCCTCGGGTGAAGGCGGCAGCTTCCTGCAACTCGCGCGCAACAAGCGTTCGATATGCCTTGACCTCGCCTCAAGCGAGGGCCGCCGCGCGCTCGATGTGCTGGTTCGCCGCGCCGATGTCATTGTCGCCAATCTGCCGGCCGCCGAGCTCGCCCGCCTCGGCCTCGATTACGCCAGCGTGCGCGACGTCAATCCGCGCGCCATCCTCACCACCATGAGCGCTTACGGCGACAGCGGCCCGAACGCCGGCAAGACCGGTTTCGACGGCATCGGCCAGGTAATGAGCGGCGCCGCCTGGCTGTCGGGCAAACCGGGCGAACCGGCGCGCTGGGCCGCCACCTACGTCGATTACGGCACCGCCCTCGGCTGCGCCTTCGGCACGCTGGCCGCGCTGATGTCGCGCCAGCAAACCGGCCTCGGCCAGCATGTGACCGGCTCGCTGCTCAACACCGCGCTGACGTTTTTCAATTCCAACCTGATGGAAGCACGCTTTCGCGGGCAAGACCGTGTACCCAGCGGCAGCCGCGGCCAGCAACTGGCGCCCTGCGATATTTTCACCACGCGCGACGGCCATGTGCTGATACAAGTGCTGGGCATGGCGCAATTCCGCAAGCTCGCCGCCCTCGTCGGCGAGCCGCGCTGGCCCGATGACCCGCGTTTCCAGACCGACCAGGATCGCGGCGTTCACGGCGAACTGATCAACGCCGGCGTCGCGGCATGGTGCGCAAGCCGGGACACCGCAGGCGCGCTGCAGCAACTCGTTGCGGCGCGCATCCCGGCCGAGCAAGTGCTGTCACCGCTGCAGGTGTTCGGCCATCCGCATATCGAGGCCGGCGACTTTTTTCGCGACATGCACTTCGCCGGCGCGACGGTGCCGGTGGTGTCGCCCCAGGTCGGTCTGTCGGCAACACCGGCTACATACCGCAGCGATGCGCCGGCGGTGGGACAGCATACGGTCGAGGTGTTGCGCGAAATCGGTTTCAGCGAAGAGGACATCACAGCGATGTGCGCCCGCGAGTCCGGCTAGCGCGGGCAGCAATCCACCCCAACAGTGTTTGCGTCATCTAATCTTACTGTGTCGTAACAGTCGTTTTTCATGTTTTCGAGCGCAGCAGGGACACTGTCCGAGGCGCACTATCAGTTGAAAGCTGAGATGGTAACGGATCGTGGTAATTGAATCTGCTACGTGGCGTTGTGCGCGCTGGACTGCCGCGCGGGATGTAATCCTCGGGAAGGGCAGCAATTTGGCGTGTGACGAAGTTTTTTTTGGCGCCGCCGGGCTTGCCGGCGGCGAGGCGTGCGCTGACCAAGCATCCGTAGGCCGCGGTACTCAAGCGCGCGTGGTGATGAAATCCTCGCCCTCCTCGCCCTTCGTATTGGCCGAGTCCCAGTTCTTGCTTGAGGTCCCGGGAGTCGCGCTCGATGCGCCAGCGCATCTGCGCTTGGGCAACCAAATCGTTCAGAGCAATTTTATCAGGCAGGTTCGACAGATAGTATTTGAGCGGCTCAGCGTCATCTTGAGGCCATTCAATCAACAACCACTGCCCCGGCTGCAGACGAGCTTTGCCGATGTTGCCTCCGGCGCGACGCACGCGAACCGCAGCAAAGCGCCCAGTGAGCGTTTGGTTGCTGCCCTCACGCCAACGGATGCTCCGAAAAGCGCCGGGCGGGAGGCCGTGCGCCAGGTCCTTGACCGAGACTGGTTGACGCCGGTCCGTGCGCCGCGGCATCACCGGCGGGCGTCCTGTCCCGCTATAACGCTTCGGCGGCAACAGTTCGAGTCCTGGGGGCCAGACCACCACCGCCGAGGTAATACCCACCACATACAGCAAACCCAAATCGGTGAGTCGTTGACGAAATGCCTGATTGAGCCCATAGGCAGCATCGGCCAGCACACAGTACTTCGGCGCCCCTTGGGCCAACAATGTCTCCAATTGCTCCAAGGCGATCTGTGGCTTGGTAGCGAAGCACCTGCGCGGGAACCCCTGCCTTCTTGCGCCGCAACGGATCCTTTGCCCAATCCTGGCGCAGATACAACCGATAGGCCACCGGAACGCTCGCCTGCTCGGTTGCCAGGGAGATACTGACCGCAACTTGGCAGTTGTCTTGCTTTCCCAGCACGCCAAAGTATTGCCGCGCCACGCCCACCGAGTGCTTCCCCTTCTTCGGGAAACCGGTATCGTCAATGATCCAGAAGCCCCCACCCGACAGATCCATCTTCGGTACGACCCACTGGCATACACGCCGCAGCATCTCATCGTCGGACCACTCGGCCTTCGCCACGAAGTGGTGCAAAGACTGATGACGGGCGCTCGCGTGCGAGCGGATCCATCCGCGCGGCCATCGGCTCCACACTCTTTCGCGGCAGCGGCAGCATCAGCCCAGTACTATAACCTTTGAGCCCTGCATGCCGGTCCACGTGTCCCGGTCCTGTCGCCAAATGCCGCATGTATTCTTCAAAACGCTGACTCGTACTCATCGCCCCCCCGAAATTACTCGAAGAAGCGACTTCAATACATTTTTTTTAATGACACAGTAAGACCATATAACGGCTGACATAAAGCCAGTCAT
>CAYLPI010000242.1:0-4884 GCA_964385505.1 uncultured Bordetella sp. | reverse complement strand
AGGTCAATAACAGACACCTGATCGCGAGTGCGTTAAACCAAATCACCATCGCCTGTGTGGCTGACCCGCCCTGCGTACCGGTTGGTGGTGTGGCGCGAGCCAGATCAGGGGTCGCGCTTTTCCGCCGAGGGCAAGTTCATCCGCAAGTACGTGCCGGAACTCGTCAAGGTAAAGGGCAAGTTCGTCGACGCGCCGTGGCTGCTCGGATCCATCGAACAACAGGCCGCCGGCTGCATCATCGGCACAGACTATCCGGCGCCCATCGTCGAACACTATTGGGCGCGAAAGCTGACGCTGGAGCGCTACGGCATGGCGAAAAAGAGCTCAGTCGGCACGGGAGCGATGGCTGGAAACCCTTGTCTGGCGCGCCTTTCCAGCCGATCGGCTATCCGTATGTGCCGCCTTTGGCAGCTGTCCGCGCCGACAGATTCGTGCGCAATCCGAACTGCTTACCCCGGTGCTTTCTACCGCGCCCGGTTGCCCGTGAGCGGCACGCTGGTCCATTCTTCGGTCATGATTTTTCTAAGGCCGTCGGTGAGGGTTGCGGTTTTGCTGATGCGCAAGCCGTCGGTCGATCGCTTGAAATGCAACTTGTCATCCAGCAGTTTTTGCGCCGCGGCACGCACCGAGGCTTCTCCCGCGGGGCCGTATGCTCGCTGTGCGGCGAGAGCGCCGCGGATAAAGTCGTCCATGCCCCAGGATTCAACCATGTGCGCGAGGTCGATGATGTCACGACTCATCACCGCCGTATCGCGCCACCGGTCCGCATTGGCGAGGATTTTTCGGCGAAACATGAAACCCGGTCAAGAGCGGGAACATGCAGGCGGTCGGAAACCGCGCCCGACATTCTTGGTCAGCGTGACCTGACACGAAGCGAGGCCGGCGGCCGCCTCCCTCATGCGCTGGGCGCGCTTGGCCGTCCGTAGCTGTTCGGTGCGCGGAAGCGGGTTGGTCTTCGGTCGGCCGGGACGGCGTTGATCCGGCGCTCGGCCATGCGCTGCTGGCGTACGGGCAGTCATGCCGGCATGAGTACGTTTTAATATGATGTCATGTCAACATATTAAAGCGGGTCCAATAAAAGCCTTTTTCTCCAAGCCCTGTTTCATCAATAGGCTGGAAAGCCGCGCCTGGCAAGGCTTTCCAGCTTGTTCTCACGCACTCGGCAGCTTACAACCGCCGTGGCTCAATCGATGCGGATGCCCGCCTCGCCCACGACTTTCGCCCAGCGTGCGGTGTCGGCCTTGATCGTCTGGGAGAATTGCTCGGGCGTGCCACCGGTGGGTTCGGTGCCGAGGGTGGCGAGGCGTTCGCGCACATCGGTAGCTTGCAGGATGCGGTTGATCTCGGTGTTCAACCTGCGCACGATGTCCGGTGGCGTACCGGCGGGGGCGAGGATGCCGTACCAGGACAGCACTTCGAGGCCGGGGTAGCCGGACTCGGCGAGGGTCGGCACATCCGGCGCGCCGGGCACCCGCTTTGCCGAGGTGAAGGCGAGCGCGCGCAGCTTGCCGCCCTTGAGGTGCCCCTCGACGGTGGGCAGCGCGGTAACGAGCATCTGGATCTGCCCGCCGAGCAGGTCTTGCACCGCCTGGCCGCCGCCCTTGTAGGCGATGTGCACGATGTCGATGCCGGCGCTTTTGCGGAACAATTCGCCGGTGAGGTGGCCGGTGCTGCCGTGCCCGGCCGAGGAGTAGTTGATGCGGCCCGGACTTGCCTTGGCCAGCGCGACGAATTCGGCGACGGTCTTTGCGGCAACAGCCGGGTTGACCACGATGAGCAAGGGCACCTGCGCGACGTTGGCCACGGCGACGAGGTCTTTTTGCGCATCGAAGGGCATCTTGGCGTAGGTGTTGGGATTGATCGCCATGGTGCCGTCAAAGCTCATCACCAGGGTGTAGCCGTCGGCCGGCGATTTCACCGCCAGCTCGGTGCCGATGTTGCCGCTGGCGCCGGGTTTGTTCTCGATGATGACCTGCTGGCCGAGCGCGTCGGTGAGTTTTTGCCCGATCAGCCGCGCCAGCACGTCGGTGGTGCCGCCGGGCGCGAAAGGAACGATGAGCCGCACCGGTTTGACCGGGTAGGCCTGGGCGAGTGCCACCGCCGGCAACAACAGCGCGGCGAGGACCGACAGCAATATGCGGCTTGCGAGGTTCATGCGAGTCCCCTGTCGTATTGTCGTGTCAATGCCGCCGCGCGCGTTGCGGTGCCTAGGATTTTTCGATCACCGCGCAAGCCATGCGCGCACCGGCGTTGCCAACCGGTTGTGACTTGTAGTCATCCGGCTGCACATGCACGATCAGCCCGCGGCCGATCATGCTGGCCGGGCCTGCCGATACGGTGATGACGTCAAGATCGAAACTCACCTGCGCACGGCCGCTGCCATCGGCGCGCAGGTTGGGCATGTCGCCGGCGTGACGCTCGGTCGTGGTGTGGTGCCCGTGCGGTTTGCCGGCCGGATTGAAGTGGCCTTTTGCGCTCATGCCGTCGCCGGAGCTGCAGTCACCCGCTTCATGAATGTGAAAACCGTGCTCCTGGTTCGGCTTGAGACCGGTGACCACCGCGCTTACCCGGACCTTGTCGCCAATCTGGGTGAAGGTCGCGCTACCCGCGGTGGTGTTGCCCTTGGTCGGCTGCAATTTGGCCGTGGCGCGCGGCGCATCCGCCGGCATGGTCTGGCAGGCACCGAGCGCGACGGCGGTGACGGCAAGGAGGCGCTTCAGATTGCGCAAGCGACGGGGCTGCTCGTCGGTGGTCGGGAAAGTCATGGCGTCGCTCCTCAAAAGAATTGGGGTTGACGATTATGTCACGCCCGACAACACCACGGCGACGATGCGGCCGGCCGCTGTCCTCAGCGCGCCTGTAGCGCCCCGACCTCGAGCCGGAACGTGCCGGACTGGCCCTCGCCGATGATGAAGCCGACTGCGCGCACAGCGGAGGGCGCCAGTGGCGGCGCATCGGGCAGCGGCCGGCCGCGGAAACTGGCGCGAAAATCCGCCAGCGCCAGGGCAAGCTCGACCCATTGCCCGGCGGGCGCATTGAACGCGGCGCTGTACTGCGTGCCGCCCCGCGCCTCGGGCGAGGCGGTGATACGGTAACGCCGGCCATCGCCACGCACCCGCAGGTGCAGCGCACCACCGGCCAATGCGCTGACTTCGCGGCGCGCCGAGGCAAAGCCGCCGTTGTTCTCGAGCGACACGCGGCCCTCGAATACCATCACGCCGTCGGTCGTTGCGACACGGCCTTCGGACACCCCGCCCATCACGCCGTCATTGACTGCAAACCACAGTGCACCAAGCAATGACTCGGACAAGGCCGGCGTGCTCAATGCCAACGCCGCCAACAGCAACCAGCGAAACATCCGATCTCCTTGAGGCGCGCTGGGTCGAACTCACGCCTGGCAAGCGCCTTTTCTGGTTTGTAAAAGGGCATCACGGTCATGAGTTTCATTACCGCCAGCAGTACATGGCCGCAGACCACGTCGGTCATCATCGTGGAAAACACATGAGCTATTCGCGCGCCAGCTCCCATTTGCACCATCGTGCGCTTCTCACCGGGGTTTCCTCGGGTTTTGCTGACGCCGGTTCGACCTGTTCGCCATCGCTCAGACTTCGATTCGCAAGCGTCGCGCTTCGCGAGCGTCGTTGAGGTGCTCGTTAAGCCGTTGCACAGATTTCTAGGGTGACCGCGCGCGCGCGGGGTCCGCGCTCCATTCGCTCCATGAGCCGACGTACAACTTGCCCCCCGGCATGCCGGCGAGTTCCATCGCAAGCAGATTGTGGCATGCGGATACGCCAGAGCCGCAGTAGTGCACTGCCTCGTGGGGAGGGGTGCCAGCCAGAACCTCCTCGAAGACTGATCGCAGCTCGTCAGCCGGTTTGAACGTACCGTCCGGTAGCACGTTGTCCAGATTGAATCGATTGCGAGCACCGGGAATGCGGCCGGCGACGGGATCGACGGGTTCCTGCTCGCCACGAAAGCGTGCGGGAGCGCGCGCATCCACGAGAACGCGCTGCCGAAATGTCTTCTCCAGAGCGGCCAGTTCCTCCGTTGCCTGCGAGCCAGGGCCCGCGGTAATATTGGTCTCGGGGAACGATGGCACGACCTTGGTGACGGCCCGCCCTTCCTTCACCCACTTGCCAAAGCCTCCATCCAGAACTGAAACCGAGTCATGTCCCACCCAACGCAGCATCCACCACATGCGCGCAGCATTCCCGCCGGTACTCTCGTCATAGCAGACGACGCGATCATGAGGCCGCAAGCCCTGCTGACCCAACCACGCAAGAAAGACCTCCCTCGTCGGCAGCGGGTGGCGCCCGTTGCGACCTGTCTTGGGGCCCGACAGATCTTCCTCCATCTTTGCGAAAGCGGCTTTTTCGAGATGTCCCTCCGCGTACTGCTGAGCGCCCAACGCGGGCTGAAGGATGTTGTGCCGACAATCGAATACCCTCCAGGATTGCAGGTTCCGGGCAAGCTCGTCGGTGGAAACAAGGGGGGGCGTTGCGTTCATCATCTGGGCGTTCCTGTTCTGTAGGCAATTACCAATCGAAAAGAAGACATGCGATTCCAAGGAAAAATAGCGATCGTCACCGGTGCGGGTCAGGGCATCGGAAAGGCCACTGCATTATGCCTTTCGCGCGAAGGCGCGTCAGTCGTTCTAGTGGATCGCGCCGAGCGCGAGTGCCGGGCGGTCGCAAAAGAAATCGTTGACGGCGGCGGACAAGCCCACGTCGTGGTCGCTGATCTGGAGACCGCGGCAGGTGCGCGCGACATGGTTGAAGAAACGGTGTCGTTGCACGGGCGCATTGATGTGTCCGTGCACAACGTTGGAGGAACGATCTGGATCAAGCCCTTCTGGGAGTACACCGACGAACAGATCGAGCGCGA
>CAYLPI010000241.1:0-4908 GCA_964385505.1 uncultured Bordetella sp. | reverse complement strand
GCTCGATCGTTTTCTCAACGACGCTACGGAAATCGATGTCGATGCGATGTGCGACGGCACCGACGTGGTGATCGGCGGCATCATGGAACACATCGAGCAGGCCGGTGTGCATTCGGGCGATTCCGCCTGTTCCTTGCCGGCGCACTCACTGTCGGGTTTTCTCGAGCGTGAGCTCAAGCGCCAGACCGTGCTGCTGGCAAAAGGGCTCAAGGTCAACGGTCTGATGAATGTGCAGTTCGCCATTCAGGGCGACACGGTCTATGTGCTGGAGGTCAATCCGCGCGCCTCCCGCACCGTGCCCTTTGTGTCCAAGGCCACCGGCATCGCCCTCGCCAAGGTGGCGGCGCGCTGCATGGTCGGGCGCACCCTTGCCGAGCAGGGCGTCACGCACGAGGTGCTGCCGCCGTATTTCTCGGTGAAGGAGGCGGTGTTTCCCTTCATCAAGTTCCCGGGGGTGGACACCATTCTCGGGCCCGAAATGAAATCCACCGGCGAGGTGATGGGCGTGGGCGACACCTTCGGCGAGGCATTTGTCAAATCACAGATGGCTGCCGGCGTGAAGCTGCCCAAGTCGGGCAACGCCTTCGTCAGTGTGCGCGATGGCGACAAGCTCGCGGCAGTGGAGGTGGCGCGCGACCTCGTCGATATGGGGTTCTCGCTGATCGCCACGCGCGGTACCGCGGCGGTGCTGGCCGCGCACGGCATCAAGACGCTGCTGGTCAACAAGGTCGCCGAGGGGCGGCCGCATATCGTTGACATGATCAAGAACGGCGAGGTGGCGCTGATCGTCAATACGGTGGAGGAAAAGCGCAGTGCCATTTCCGATTCACGCTCGATACGCACCACCGCCGTCCAGCAGCGTGTGACCTACTACACCACCATGGCCGGCGCGCGCGCCGCCGTCGCCGGCATCCGGCACATCGGCGCGCTCAAGCCCTATGCGTTGCAGGGCTTGCATAAGCGCCTCAAGGCTGCTTAACTGGCAGCCGAATCCGTACATGCACCCTCCGGCATACGCCGGGGGGTTATTTTTTGGGAAATATCATGATCAAGTACCCGCTTACCGTGTACGGCGCCGAATTGCTCCGCACCGAGCTGCACCGTCTTAAAACGGTGGAGCGCCCGAGCGTGATCACCGCCATCGCCGAGGCGCGCGCGCACGGCGATTTGTCGGAGAACGCCGACTACGACGCGGCCAAGGAAAGGCAGGGTTTCATCGAGGGGCGTATCGCCGAGCTCGAAGGCAAGCTGTCCAACGCCCAGGTCATCGATCCCACGCTGCTCGATGCCGACGGCCGCTGCGTGTTCGGTGCGACCGTCGATCTGACCGAGACGGCGACCGGCGAAAAGGTGACCTACCAGATCGTCGGCGATGACGAGGCCGACATCAAGAAGGGCAAGATTTCCATCGGGTCGCCGATATCGCGCGCGCTGATCGGCAAGTACGCCGGCGACGTCGCCGAAGTCCACGCGCCGGCGGGTGTCCGCTCGTATGAAGTCATGGATGTGCGCTACGAGTGACCGCTGTCCGGTCAATAAAAAACGCGCCCTCAGGCGCGTTTTTTATTGCCGCCGGATCCGGCGTCAGAACGAGTGGGTGTAGGACACGCTCAGGATGTCGACGCTGCTGGTGTAGTCGCCTTTGACCAGCCCGAAACGCGGGGTGCTGTTGGCGAGGTTGCCGCCGGCGTTGGTGTTTACCGACGGATCGCTGACGAAAATGTGCGAGTAGCCGATATCCAGCACACCGGCTTTTGATACGCTGTACTTGGCACCGACAGAAAGCCAGGTGCGATTTCCGTCCGGCAGACGCGGTCCACGATCGATGTTGTTCGTCGGCGTCTCGTCGTACGCGAGGCCCATTTTCAGCATCCAACTGTCATTGAGCTTGTGGTTGGCGCCAATACCCACGCGCCACGTATCTTTCCAGTTGAAGGGGATGTTGTTAAGCGTCGCACCGGTTGCAGGCACGTTGTTGGTGCGGGTTACGAGGAATCGCTCCAGCACGCTCCAGCCCGTCCAGGTCGCATCCGCCAGCAACTGCCAGCGATCATTGAGTTTATGGCTCAGCGCCAACGAAAAGTTATCCGGCACGGTGAGGTTGAGTGAGATATTCCCATCCGGGATCGCCGCGCCGAGGGCGGCCGGACGGTTATCGAACTGCGCTGTTCCGGTCAGGGTGTAGTTGATGCGCGACCTGTACGCCACCCCCAGGCGTGTTTCGGGGGCAAGCTTGAACATCGCGCCTATATTCCAGCCCCAGGCGCTATCCTTGCCTTTGAGCGTGGCGAGACCTTCGGTTCCTGCACCGAGCACTGCGTAGTCAGTGTTGCCGGTAAGTTTGGCGTCCAGGGTCTGGTAATTGACGCCAAAGCCGATCGAAGCCGATTCGTTGATTTTGTAGGAAACGGTCGGGTTTATGTTGAGGGTTTCAATTTTTGACTCGATGGCCTGGAAGCGCCCACCCCACGAACTGTCGTACTTGGTGCTGAGCCCGAACGGCACACCGAGCCCTACGCCCATACTCCACTGTGGACTGAGGCTCATCGCGAAATAGGCATTGGGCACCAGGGCACTCACACCGGCCCCGCCGCCGAAGTTGCCTGCTGCAACGCCGGTTGCGCCGACGGACCCAGAGTTATTGAACGAACTCGAGGGCGCAATGTAGTGCCCCGTTACGGATATCTGCTTGCCGCTGGGCAATAGGCTGAGTCCCGCCGGATTGAAAAAAATCGTGCTGGCGTCTTCGGCCGCAGCGGCCGCCCCCGAGTAGGCGTTGCCCATTCCGCTGGCGCTCTGCTCAATCAGCGCAAAGCCCGAGGCCTGGGCGGCGATGGGGAACGCTGACAGGGCGGCGAGGACTGCAGTGGCAGCGAGTGTTCTGTGGAAATTAAACGCGAGCATGGTGATTTCTCCTCTTTTTGACGACACTGGCGGCAATCCGAACCATCCGAATGGTCCCATTTGGGCGGGACTCTGGGGTATCGGGCCGCTTTTTAAATCCAAGCCGTGTCGAGCAAGATAGCAACAAGCGTGTCGCCATGGCAAGGTGAATCCGGTCCGCGGACGTTTGCCGGCGGGATTTGTTGGATTTACGCCATCGCCCCGCGCGGGCCCGGCTGCCGGCGCCGGACTAACGCGCGGAGCGGAGGCGCCGGCTGTTTTGCCTGGCCGGGCGTGCCCGTGGTGCAGCGGTGTCGGCGCCGGCGCGGTGTATGGACGGCCGTTTGGATTGTTCCACCACGCGTCCGCGGCGGCGCGGATCCGATACCGTGTCCTCGGCTGTCTTCGATGCGCGAGAGGCGCGCGACGCTTTGGCCGGGCGTATCCTGGGATCGGTGCGGGGATTGGATTTGGTCGGTTTTCGCAGCGGTTTTGGCGCGGGCTTTTCGCCGCCCTTGCGCCAGATCACAAGGATTTTGCCGATATGCTGCACTGCGGAGGCGCCGACTGCGGCACAGATTTCCGCCAGCAGCGCGTCGCGCCCGTCGCGATCATCCACTGCGACACGGATCTTGATCAGTTCGTGACTGTTCAATCCCCGCTCGACTTCGGCCAGGACGCCCGGGGATAGCCCGGCGTCGCCGATCATCACAATCGGTTTAAGAGGATGGGCGCGGGCCTTGAGCGCCTTGCGTTCGGCTGCTGAGAGTGTCGTCATGGTCGCGGATTGTATAGCGCCCGGGGCTGGGAAGCGAGGCGCGCCTTGGTCGCGTTTGCGGTTGTGCACCGAGGCTTGGCGCGTGTTGTTATGCTTCGAGTCTTGATTTTTACGCGAAATCTGCCGATGAAGCCAACCAGGACCAGCAAAGGCTGGATGCGCGAACACCTCAACGATCCCTGGGTTAAAAGGGCGCAGGCCGAGGGCTGGCGTTCGCGTGCGGCGTTCAAGCTGATCCAGATCGATGACAAGGACAAATTGCTGCGGCCCGGGATGACGGTGGTGGACCTTGGCGCCACCCCGGGAGGATGGTCGCAGGTCGCGGCGAAACGCGTTGGTGCCGCCGGCAGGGTGATCGCGCTAGATTTGCTGCCGCTGGAACCGATTCGCGGTGTCACCTTCATCCAGGGTGATTTTCGCGAGGAAGCGCTTGAAGCCGAACTGGAAGTAGCGCTGGATAATCGTCAGTCGGACCTTGTGCTTTCGGACATGGCCCCCAATATCTCAGGGGTGGAAACGAGCGACCAGGCCAGAAGTATGCATTTATGCGAGCTGGCGATGGAATTTGCCATCAAACACCTCAAGCCTGACGGGGTTTTGCTGGTCAAAGTGTTTCAGGGCGCCGGATCTACCGAGTTTCATGCGGCAATGCGGGCGGCGTTCAGGTCCGTGGTGTCGCGCAAACCGGAGGCTTCACGCGACCGGTCGAGCGAAATGTATCTGCTGGGCAAAGGGCGCAAACCGTGAACCAAGTTGCTGTTTCGTATAGAATGAAGTTCCCGCGAAAGAATGACCGGGAATCCGGGAGTCCGAAGGGTTCTGCCCCCTTTGCGACTGCCCTCAAAACCGCCGTGGCAGCGAAGGAATCGATTTGAACAACCTTTTCAAGAATCTCGTGATCTGGCTGGTGATCGGTCTGGTGCTGATGACCGTATTCAACCAGTTCAACACCCGCCAGACGGCGCAATCGCCGATGGAGTACTCGCAGTTCATCGACGAGGTGAAGGCAGGGCGTATCGCCAAGGTGCTGATCGAAGGACGCCAGCTCAAGGCCACCACGGCCGAGGGCAAGCGCGTCACCAGCTATTCTCCCGGAGACATCTGGCTGGTTTCCGACCTGCTCAAGTACGGCGTCAAGATCGAGGCCAAGGCGGAAGAAGAGCCGTCTTTCCTGATGAACATTTTCGTGTCCTGGTTCCCGATGTTGCTGCTTATCGGCGTCTGGGTGTTTTTCATGCGCCAGATGC
>CAYLPI010000240.1:0-4926 GCA_964385505.1 uncultured Bordetella sp. | reverse complement strand
CCGAGTACTTGTCGGACTGCAGCGGCTCTGTGTGGCCTTTGCCGCAGCGATAGACCAGGTCCGCACCGCGCTGTTTGAGGCGATCCATGGCAAAGGGTGGGCGAGCGCAATAGCGCAGCAGTCGCTCCAGCCCAGCTCTGTCGGCGGCTTCGATACGCACCCCGGCATCGACCGAGAAGCCGCCGCCGTGTGCATAAGCCGCCATATCTTTGGCGCACTGCCTTTTGGCCGCGCTGCTGGCGCGCATCTACGAAGTGTTCCCGCTGATCTGCCCGCACAGAGGCGGCTCCATGCTAATTCACAATCGGATTGAAAAAGAAATGGAATAACGCTGACATTGGGCGAAATAATCCCAGTCAGCAATGTGGATCCTCAGGCAATCATTTGATTCAGCCCAAGCTAGTCGATGCGTGCATTTAATTGGCATCTGACCCAAATGGTTCCATTCGTCGTTAGTTCCGGGGGATTCGGATGCGCGAGTTACCACGTCAAATTGCCTTGCACCTCACCGTTGTCGAACAGCGGCTGGTTAGACTTTTCGAGGCAACAGCATATGAGCGTCAGCGACGAAATGTATATCCCATGTCAACTTGCCATATAGCAACGGTGGCATCAGTGATTTGGTCAATACCGCCGGAAGCAATTGCTTCGGCCATTGACCTGAAAGGACCGTTCATCCCTGCGTCGTGAAAAACATAGAAGGCTCCTTCATGGAGAAGAACAAAAACTCGACCCGCGCCAGCCCCTGGGCCGCCGCTATCCCAGTCCTGATATGCAACCTCTTGTCCATTTTCCAATATCTGACCAAACAGATCGTCATCATCTTGATCATCATCTGGGTCAGCCATTGCTAATCGCAAATCAGGATGCCACAGCAGATTGCAAGGCTTGCCGATTTCGGCAATGACGACGGCGTATTGTGAAAATTGTCGAAGCCAAAGATCAATGGTGTCTGAGAAAGCATCAAACACGCAAAGGCTTTCCTCAGGTGGCCATTGTCCGGTGGGGTCTTTGCCCGCTGCATTGCACCATGACAGCGCAGCATCATCAACTGCGGTGATAAGTTCCTGCTGGCGTTCTTGATTCAAAGCTAAGTTCGTGGCCTGGCTGAACGGATTCCATGCGGTGATAACCACAGCGGAACGTTTGCCGATCCGCGTCAGCCAGGCATCGTGCATATCCGCTGGGGCGCCTATTTTTAGGTCGATAAGTGCGTTGCCATATACGCAAAAAACCGTCTCACGATATGCTGAGACGAGTTCCGACGTAGGTGGATTGGGCCTTTCAATTGGTTGCATCAATTTGCTCCCGAGGCAGTTGAATGATGAGAATGGATTCCCGCGTTCGCGGGAATGACGGAAAAATGGAATGACGAATGGCTGGAAACCCGCGCCAATAGGACGTTTCCAGTCATCGCTCGGTGGAGGATGTGGCGCCATTAACGCAAGTCCCGAATCATCTCCCGCGCCGCGTTATACCCCGGTGCGCCAGTCACGCCGCCGCCCGGATGCGCGCCCGAACCGCAGTGGTACAGCCCCTTGATCGGGCTTCGGTAATCGGCGTGGCCGAGCAGGGGGCGCGCACTGAACAACTGGTCGGGCGTCAGCGCGCCGTGGAAGATGTCGCCGCCGACGAGGCCGAATTCGCGCTCCATATCTAGCGGCGTATGAAAGCGCCGCGCAATGATGCTGGCGCTGAAATTGGGCGCAACGCGATCGACCACGGCAATGGCGGCATCGGCCGCGGCTTCGCGGACCGAATCCCATGACTGCCCGTCGGGCAGTTCGGGATTGAAGTATTGGCAGAACAGGCTGGCGACATGCTGGCCTTCGGGTATCCGGGGCGCGAGCGAATCATCGAGCGTGCTCGGAATCAACACCTCCACCACCGGCTCGCGCGACCAGCCCAGGGTGCGCGCATCAAAAAAGCCGCGTTCCATGTAGGCGAGCGATGGCGCGATGATGATGCCAGCGCCGTGGTGCGGCTGCTGGTTGCGACCGGGCGCGCTGCTGAAGTCGGGCAGTTCCGACAGTGCGACGTTCATGCGCAGCACGCCGGAGGCGTTTTTCCAGCGCGCCATGCGCGCGCCAAAGCCTTCGGGCAACGCACTTGCCGGCAGCAGCTTGCCGTAGAGCAGTTTCGGATTGACGCCCGAGGCCACGGCCCTCGCCTCGAATGTGCGGCCGTCTGCGAGCACCACGCCGCTGCTGCGCCCGTCGCGTACGGTCACTTCGGCCACTGTGGCGTCGGTGTCGAGATCGACGCCGCGCCTGCGCGCCTCGGCGGCGAGGGCGGTGCTGATCGCACCCATGCCGCCGATGGCGTGGCCCCAACTGCCGCGCTTGCCGTTGACCTCGCCAAAGGCGTGGTGCAGCAAGACATAGGCCGAGCCGGGCGAGTAGGGGCCGGCGAAATTGCCGACAATGGAATCAAAGCCGAACGCGGCCTTCACTTCGTCGCTCTCGAACCAGTCATCGAGCAGGTCGCCGGCGCTGCGCGTCAGGAACTCCCACAGGTCGCGCTGGCCTTCGATGCCCAGCTTGTTTAGCTTGCGCCCCATGCCCAGTGCGGAGAGTGCCGCGCGCCAGCCGCCGCCGAGGTTGGGCGGCGTCATCAGGATCAGGCCGCGCAAGGTGTCGGCCATGCGCGCCACCAGCGCGAGGTAATCGCCGACCCGTTCAGCGTCGCGTTTTGAGTAGCGTGCGATTTCTGTGCGCAGTGACGGCAGGTCGGCGTGCATGCGCAGGCAGCGGCCGTCGGCGAAGGGTAAAAAATTGGGCAGCGGCCGCTCGACCACGCGCAGGCCGTGTTCGGCCAGGCGCAGGTCGGCGATAACTTTGGCTTGCAGCAGGCTGACGGTATAGCTCAGCGTCGAATTGCGAAAGCCGGGGTGGAATTCCTCGGTGACTGCGGCGCCGCCGAGGATGGCGCGCCGTTCCAGTACGCGCACCTTGAGGCCGGCAGCGGCAAGGTAGCAGGCGCAGACCAGGCCGTTGTGGCCGCCGCCGATGATGATGACGTCATAAGCTGCTTGATTTGCCATGGTCTAGCGCTTTTCTCCCCGGATGGGCGTTGGTTGCAACGTGACGCAGTTCCTCCACCGTGGCTGGCGGATTCCCTATAATGGACTTGGTTATGAGCGACTTCAGACTGTTTCCACGCCTGCACTTTCGCCAGTGTGCCAGTGTATTGGTATTGCACCCCGCCTGAAACCCGAATTCTGAGACCCGAGAGACCCGCATGGACCGGAGGACGGTTTTAACCAAGACGGCAAAAGGTCTGATGGAGACCAGCGGTAAAACCAGCCTGTTGTCGCGTGACCTGCGCAATGTGCTGAAAGAGGTTGACGGCAAGGCCGCCGTCGGTGATCTGCAAAAACGCCTTGACCGTCCCGAACCCAAGCTGCTCGAAGCCCTGAAGCAACTGGTCAAGGAGGGCTTTATCCGCGAGTTCGTCACTGCGCCAACATCCGTGGCGCCGCCGACGCAAAGCCCGGTGGTCGGCGACGACGACCTCGATTTCACGGCAGTTCCGTCCAAGGCCGCGGCGGCCAAGCCCGCCGCCGCAGCCCCGCCCGCCCAGGCAAAGAGCGTCGATGCCGAGCGGCAAAAACGCGAAGCCGAGGAGATCGCGCGCACTGCGGCCGTGACGCGTGCGCGCGAACAGGCGGCGGCCAAAGCCAAGGCCGATGCCGAGGCGGCGGCGAAGCTGAAAGTTGCCACTGAGGCGGCGCAACGTGCCCAGGCTGAAGCCAAGGCAAAGGCTGCGGCAGAGGCGCAAGCCCAGGCGCACGCTCAGGCTCAGGTCCAGGCCCAGGCCACGGCGAAAGCTGCTGCAGAAGCGCAAGCTCAGGCCAAGGCGAAAGCCGAAGCTGCTGCGGCCGAAGCTGCGAACAAGGCCAAGGCACTGGCCGATGCGACAGCGGCCGCCAAGGCGGCGGCTGTCGCTGCCGCTGCCGCGAAGGCCGCTGCCGCATCCAAGCTCGCCGCCGAACCGGCTGCTGCACCGGGCCCGGTGAAAACCGATGCCGAAACCTTGCAGCGCAAGCTGGCCGATGCGCGGGCCAAGCGCGAAGTGGAAGAACAGGTGCGTCGCCAGGCGGAAGCGGCGGCGAGCCAGCAGGCGGCAGAGCGTGCGCGTGCCGAGACCGAACAGGCGGCCCGGCGCGAAGCTGCGTCTGCCGTGGCCAAGGCACGCGAAGAGGCGGAAGAGCGCGCACGTGCCGCCGCGGCAAAGGCGATGCTGGCCGACGAGGCCGCGCGCAAGGACGCCGCGGAGAAATTGCGTATCGAGGTTGAGCAAAAGGCCAGGCGCGATGACGAAGAGCGTGTTCGCGCCGAGACTGAACTGCGTACCCGGGCCGAGGCCGAGGCGCGCGCGCGTAAGGACGCCGAGGACAAGGCGCGGCGCGACGAGGAAGACCGCGTGCGTAACGAGGAGCAGGCCCGCCTCAAACGCGAAACCGAGGAATTGAAGGCGCGGCTGGAAGAGGAGCGCGTCGTGCGCGAACAGGCCGAACTCAAGGCGAGGGAACTGGAGGAGCAGCGCGCGCGTGAAGATGTCGAGCGCAAGGCCCGCGAAGACGCCGAACGCATCGAACGCGAAGCCGCCGAACGGCGTGCGCGCGAGGAATCGGAACGCCGTATCAAGGAAGATGCCGAGCGCCTGGTGCGCGAAGCCGAAGATAAGGCCCGCAAGGAAGCCGAGGAACGCGCGCGCATCGAGGCCGAGTTGAAGGCCAGACTGGAAGCCGAACGCAAGGCGAAGGAAGAGGCTGAGCGCATTGCCCGCGAAACAGCCGAACGCGAGGCGCGCGAAGCGGCGGAGCGCAAGGCGACGGAAGAGGCCGAGCGCGTCGCCCGCGAAACAGCGGAACGCGAGGCGCGCGAAGCGGCGGAGCGCAAGGCGAAGGAAGAAGCCGAGCGC
>CAYLPI010000239.1:4562-4973 GCA_964385505.1 uncultured Bordetella sp. | reverse complement strand
CCGTTGTACTTGATCGGCGCGTTGAGATTGAGGCCGGCCACCGATTCGTCCTCGATTGCGAGGTAAAGGTCGTACTTCTTCTGCCATGCGCCGCCGGCGGCGAGCCACAGGATGACGGCGACCAGCACCGCGCCCAGCACCAGGACGAAGCCGCCGACGAGGGCATAGTTCACCTTTGTTTCGATGATGGCCCCCGTGATGCCGGACTTGCGCTGCGCTCGCGTTGTCCGCCGGCGCTGCGGCCGCGCGCGCCGTCGAAAAAGGGCCGGATTGCCGGCGCGTCCATGCGCGACAACGCGTCCATCGAGCCGACGCCCTGGATCTTGCCCCCGGCCAGCACCGCCACCCGGTCGGTCACGCCCCACAACAGGTCGAGGTCGTGCGTCACCATGATGATGGTCAGTCCGAAGG
>CAYLPI010000239.1:0-4552 GCA_964385505.1 uncultured Bordetella sp. | reverse complement strand
GATCCAGGGCGTCGGCTCGATGGACGCGTTGTCGCGCAGCATGCGTATCAGTTCATCCACGCCGCCGGCGCTTTGCGGATCAAGGCCCGATGTCGGCTCATCGAGGAACAGCAGCTCGGGATCAAGCGCCAGAGCGCGCGCCAGCGACGCGCGCTTGAGCATGCCGCCGCTCAGTTCGGACGGGAGCTGCGCGCCGACTGCGGCGCCAAGGCCGGTCATCTCGAGCTTCGATGCGGCGATGTCCTCGATCAGTGCGTCGTCAAGATCGGTGTGTTCGCGCAGTGGCAGGCCGATGTTTTCGCTTATCGTCAGCGAACCGAACAGGCCGCCGTGCTGGAACATCACGCCGAGGCGCCGCCGCAGCGCCAGCGCGCCCGCCTCATCGAGCCCTTCGAGTTCGGTATCGAGCACGCGTATGGAGCCAGAGTCGGGCCGGTGCAGCAGGATCAGTTCGCGCAACAAGGTCGATTTGCCAGAGCCGCTGCCGCCAATGAGTGCGAAAATTTCCTTGCGACCGACATTCAGGTTTATGTTGTCATGCACGACGTGCTCGCCGAAGCGCGTTGACAGCCCGCTCACCGACACCGCCGGGCCTGATTGTCCGGATGCGATTTGCATGTCAGAGATCGAGCATGCTGAAGACGATGGAAAAGAGCGCGTCGGCGACGATCACCAGAAATATCGCCTGCACCACGCTCAGCGTGGTCTGGCGCCCGACGCTGTCGGCGCCGCCGCTGGTGCGAAAACCCTGGAAGCAGCCGATCATCACGATGATGGCGGCGAACACCGGCGCCTTGAGCACGCCGACCAGATAGGCGGTGATGCTCACCGCCTCGACAAAGCGGTCGAGAAACTCGCCAAAGCCGACATCGAGCTGCGCGCGCGCCATCAACATGCCGCCGGAGACGCCCAGCACGTCGGCAAACACCGTCAGCAGCGGCAGGGCGACCAGCAGGGCCAGCAATTTTGGCAGCACCAGCATTTCGATCGGCGCGATGCCGATGGTGCGCATGGCATCGATCTCCTCGGTCACCGCCATGGTGCCGATTTGCGCCGCGTAGGCCGAACCGGAGCGCCCGGCGACGATGATCGCGGTAATCAGCGGCGCAAATTCGCGCAGCATCGACAGCCCGACCAGGTCGGCGACAAAAATATTCGCGCCGTACTGCCGCAACTGGTCGGCGCCCTGGTAGGCGACGACGATGCCCAGCAGGAAGGACAACAGGCCGACAATGGGTAGCGCATCGAAGCCGGCGCTGCGCATGTTGTAGAGGACAGCGCGCCAGCGCAGGCGTTGCGGATGGGCGAGGCTGCCGCCAAGCGCGATTGCCGTCTCGCCGACAAAGCTGAGCAGCGCGAGGCTTTGCGTTGCGGCGGCGGCGACGGCGCGTCCGCAGCGCTCAAGTATTCCCGGCGGCGGCGTTGCAGTGGCCGCGCCGTGGTCCGGCGTGCCCGCCGCCGCCGCGTGCAGCGCCACCGCAGCCAGCAGTTTTTCGAATTCCGGTCGCAGGCCGCCAATACGCAGCGCAACGCCCTCGGTCTGCAACCGCGCCACCAGCCGTTGCAGCACCCATGCGCCGGCGCTATCGAGCGCCTTGATACCGGAGCCGTCTGCGACCGTTTGCGCGGCCGGCGGCAAATGCACGCCGGCGAGCTGTGCCGCGACGGCGGCGACGCCGCGCGCCGTCCAGTCGCCGGTCAGCGCCAGGTCCTCTGCGCTCGGCTGGGTGAACGCAGCGGGAGTGGCCGACGTGGTGTCCATGAGATGACGCAAGGGTAGGTGAAAAAACCTGCGGGGTATGTACGCGAACGCACAGATGCGCGGCACGCTGCGGCAGACAATCGCCACATACCGGAAAAGGTGCGACTGCAATTACCCGGCCGCGCGGCAACGGTGAATTCTCAACTTGAACAGAAGGGATTTGAAATGAACTCATTTAAACGCGTTTCCGCAATCTGCCTCGCCGCACTGCTGGTGTCGGTCTCCGGATGTATGACCACGCCTGCTGCAAATCAGGAAAGCGCCGGCGAGTACATGTCCGACAGTTGGATCACCACCAAGGTCAAGGCCGCACTGATCGAGGACTCCCAGGTCAGGGCGACCGAAGTCAATGTCGAGACCTTCAAGGGCATCGTCCAGCTTTCCGGTTTTGTCAGCTCGGGTTCGGCCATGGCAAAGGCGGTGCGCGTCGCCGGCGGCATCAAGGGCGTGACCTCGGTCAAGAACGACATGCGCATCAAGTAATCGCACATCGCGGGTGCGGCAATCGCAACAGCGCCGGCGCCCGCGAGCAACCATTTGTGCGGAATTTTAGAGACACACTTCAGTAACCACACTTCAGCAGCCCCGGCGCTTCGCTTCGCTTTGTGCCGTTGCAGTCTGCTTGTTTTCCGATGTTTGACGATTCTTTCACCTAGAGGTATTCCCATGAAAACGATTCAGAAAAATGCAATCACGATGCTTGCCGCGGTAGCCCTGCTCGGCCTTGGCGGTTGCGCCGGCATGACGACGCAGGAGAAAAACACTGCAATCGGCGCGGGCGTGGGCGGTGTCGCCGGTGCCGCGCTCGGTGGCGGCGTGCTCGGTACGGCAGCCGGTGCCGCGGTCGGCGGCGTTATCGGCCACGAAGTCAGCAAGCCGCGCTGAGCCCCACGCCGGACGTTGCCGTTTCAAGACGTCCGGCCTGCGGCCTGGTGACAGCATCGCGTGCATAAGCTCGCCAACCGGCTGTGCTGCTTTTTGCTGGCCGTGATGGCGGTGGCGAGTGGTTCGGGATTCGCGCAGACTGCCGCCCCCGACGCGCTGATGCGCGCGGTCACCGTCGAGGTGACCGGCATGATGCGCCAGATCCGCCAGGAGCAGAACAAGGACATCCGGGCGGCAAGCCAGGCGAGGCTGCACGAGTTCGTTACGACGCGGATTGTTCCGCTGTTCGATTTCGATCGCATGACCGAGATCGCGGTCGCACGCAACTGGCACCTCGCGACGCCGGAACAAAAGCGCACGCTTGCTGCGGAGTTCCAGACCCTGCTGGTGCGCACCTACTCGACGGCGCTGTCCTCGTACCGCGACCAGGTGATCGAGTTCAAGCGCCTGCACGCGGCGCCGGGCGATACCGCCGTCATCGTCAAGTCGGTAATGCGGCGTCCCGGAACCGAGGCGCTGACCATGGATTACGACATGGAGAAAAAGCCCGACGGATGGAAGGTCTATGACATCACAGTCGATGGCATCAGCCTGATTTCAACCTATCGTGAAACTTTTTCCGATCAGGTGAAGGAGGGCGGCATCGCGCGCCTGATCGCCGTGCTCAACGACAAGAACCGCCAGGACGACGCGCATTTTCGCTTCCCGCAGACCGAGACGGTGTCCGTGCACTCGATCCTGCGCGGGTTCATGCAGGGTGCGCGGTAGCGGTGTTGCGCCGGACTTGATGCGCAAATTGTGCGGGGCCCCACCAGTGCGAGCGGTGCGGGCCGTATGAAGGAAACGCCCTGAACGCTGCCCTCCCCCCGGGTATATCTCCGCTGGCGCGGGCCGGCCGGTCGAATAAGGAAACTGGTGAATCTCTTCTCGCTCGAACACAGTCGCGCCGCCTATGCGGCCGACTTCGCGCTTTACGGCGCTGCCGTCCTGCTGCTGGCCGGACTGCTGGTGCTGGCCGGCCCGCACGAGCAGGCGGCGGCGATTTTGCTGCTGGTCGCCGCCGGGCTGGCAGCGTGGACGATAATAGAGTACGTGCTGCACCGCTTTGTGCTGCACGGGCTCGCGCCGTTCAGCCGCTGGCATGCCGAGCATCATCAACGGCCGGTGGCGCTGATTTGCGCGCCGACCATTCTGAGCGCGACGCTGATTTTTACAATGGTGTTCGCCCCGGCGCTGCTGCTGGGCAGCCTGTGGCGGGCCTGCGCCTTGACGCTGGGTGTGCTGGGCGGCTATTTCGCCTATGCCATTACCCACCATGCCACCCACCACTGGCGCGCCGACGGCGCGTGGTTACGCCAGCGCAAGCGCTGGCACGCCCTGCATCACCACGATCACCACCATCACCACGGCGGCGCGAGCGGGTTTTACGGTGTCACCACGGCCTTCTGGGATCATGTTTTTGGCAGCATCCGGCGTGTGCCGGACTGAGCGGCGTTGCTGCTGCCTTCGAATGTTCGAGGCAGCAGCAGTCGGTGGCGGCCTCAGGCGGAGAGTTTGCCGGCGGCGCGCTGCGGGATATCCGACAACAGGCGGTCGAATTCCTTTTTCACCACCGCATAGCACTCGCACGACGTGCGTTCCAGCGCCGGGCGGTCGAGGACGGTGATGTGGCCGCGGTTGTAACTGATCATGCCCTCGCGCTGCAACTTGCCCGCCGCCTCGGTCACCCCTTCGCGGCGCACGCCCAGCATGTTGGCGATCAGTTCCTGCGTCATGTTCAACTGGCTGGATTCGAGGCGGTCGAGGCTGAGCAGCAGCCAGCGGCACAATTGCTGTTCGAGCGAATGATGGCGGTTGCACACCGCCGTCTGCGCCATTTGCGTGATCAGTGCCTGGGTATAGCGC
>CAYLPI010000238.1:766-5011 GCA_964385505.1 uncultured Bordetella sp. | reverse complement strand
AATGCGTAGTAAAGATAGACGAGAAACGGAGCGTTAGGCTTGAGGGTACGGGCTATTTCGCGTATTGCCGCCCGGTGGTCTGGAACATGATGAATGACGCCAAGCGAGTAGGCGAAATCGAGCGAGGCCGTAGCAAAGGGCAGGCTGCCGACGCTGGCGTGATGAAAAGAAACGTTGTGCCGGTCTGCAAGATTGCGGCGGGCGACTTCCAGTACGGCATCGCTTGCATCCACGACATGCAGGTGATTGCAGCGCGCTGCCGCAAGCATGGCCCAGCGCCCGCTACCGCAGCCGATATCGGCGCCGGTGGAGCCCGGCGGCAGTGATTGCCACGGGAAGACATCGAAATATTCGTCGAAAATGCTGTTGCGTTCGCCTGCAGAAAGGCTGTTCTGCGGCATTCGCGTCCATTCGTCACCGAAGCCGGCGACCACGGCGGCATCGACGTTCGACAGGCTCGGCCCTGGAGCTCGCTCGCGTTTGTTGTTTTTGCGCGTCGCGCGCTCAAGCAGTCCCTGGGCAATGCCGAGCCATTTGGAAATATCGATCAATGCCGCAGTGCCGATGGCGATGAAAAAAGCGCTGGGCCGGGCTTGCCACCAAAATTTGACCGCACTACGCCGTATCGGATCGACAACGCCGCGCAAAAAAAGGTAAACGAGTATGAGAAATAATCCTGCAACGGGAGCGAAGAAGGGCAATGCCAGCAACACGGGCAGTCCCAGCAAATAGGCCGCATGTTGCGAGCCACGTACCCCGGCACGAACCGCATTGCTCTCATTCTCCCGCCATTTCCGGAATGCCGATGCAACGTTATCTGGAAAATGGCGGTAGTGGACGCGTGCATCGGGACAGACGGGCAGTGCGCCGAACAAATCAACGAACCGGCGCATCCACAATATATCCTCGGCTGCGCGCAAATCGTCGCGGAATGGGCCGATGGCATCCAGCGTATCGCGATGAAAAAGTGATGCGGGCAATACCGGGTGTCGGGATTTATAGCCGTAGGTGAGTGCGCATATTGCCCGGCCAAATGGGTCATCGCTCTCAAAATCGCAAAGCCCGAATGTGGCTTTGGTACCACGTTCGCGGACGCATGCGACCAGCCGTTCCAGCCAGTCCGGTTCGGGAATGATCCCGCCGTCTATAAAAGCAATCCATTCGGATTTTGCGGCGCTGACGCCGGCATTCCGCCCACTCCCCGGCAGGCCGCCGGGCAGCTCCAGCACGGATACGGTTCGCTCCGCGAAGGCAGTATTGCGTGCCCATTCGCGAATGAGCAGCTGGCTGCCGTCGGTTGAGCCGGCATCGACAAAAACAATTTCCCGGGGCTGCAGTAGTTGAGCGTCGATGCCAAGCAATAAATCGGGCAGCGACGCCGACTCGTTCAGGATGGGTATGACGATAGCGATTCGTACATTCATTGGTTTGCCGGATCCGGATTTCGCCATTTGTACCAGTCCCAGTGGCCGCGCAGCTTTTGTTTGAGGATGCGGACCGAATCGGTGGCGAGAATATCCGTCCGGCACAGGATCAGCGGATCGCGATCCGCCTGGTTGATGTCAAATCTGCTGCAAAAGCCCATCACATAGCCCGCTGATTCGACAGCGTCCCTGACGCGTCGATCAACAGCACCAAAAGGGTAGGACATGGTATCGACCGCCTGCCCCAGGAGGTCTTCCAGGTAATGCTTGCTGCCGGCGAGTTCGTCGTTCAGTTTTGCGTCATTGCATCGTGTCAGCGCGCAATGGCTGGCGCCATGGGTGCCAATGCTGACGCCGGGCATTTTCGCCAGATCTCGGAGTTGGGCCGGAGATAAAAAACCACGATTGCTTGATTGGGTAAATGCCGTCGAGACAAATAGTGCGAACGGAATGCCCAGTTCCTGAAGTATCGGGGCAGCGCGCTCGAGGTTGTCGCGGTATCCATCGTCAAACGTCACGGCGATACGCAGGGGGCTTGCGGCGTGCCGGCTTTGCCGGATTTCATCGACAACGCCTTCGCTAAAGGAAGCCAGCGCGCGGATATGTTTTTCGAACAAAGCGGGCGAAATACTGTAAATACCCTGGTGATCCTGGTCTGCGGGTGTTCCAACTGCGTGGTACATGAGGACTCGGAACCCGCTTCTGGCCGCACTGAAGCAGTGGGTCACCGCCGATGCTTCGGCCATGGCACGAATCACCACTCTTCGCCAACTCACGGCTGAACACGCTTCCGTTTTTGCAAGTCGCCGACGGTCGAGGGGGCAATCAAGCAGCGAGCACACGTGACCGTCAAAAAAGCGGCCGGTGAGCGCAATTGGAGGCGCGCATTCCAACCCGGCATTTGTGCGCGCGGCGAGACCAAGACGCCGCTAGTGCCGACAAACCAAGCGGGTAGCCCGCACTTTCGTACGCGTGGTCGGGTCGGATACAGAGTGATCATGAGAAGCCTAAGACCTGCGCATTGTGCGGCTGACCGCGAAATTGACGGACCGGGCCAGCAATGGATTGCTGGCCCACTCCCATTCGCCGAGATACTCTTTCACTTGCCCGCCAAAGCCCAGCTTGAAGTGATTGACGCCCTGTGCTCCCGTGCTTACGGGGTCAATTCCGCCAAAGTCCAGTTCACGTATTCCACGAGATTTCAGTGCGAGCGCCAGTTGCTCAAACATCGCGTAAGACGCGCTGAACCTGCGGCCCAATTCGCTGGTTCCCGCGATCATGTAGAAGGCGTGCTGGCCTGACAATAAAACCAGACAGGCGCAAGCGGCTTTAGCTTGCTCGCGACCGATCACGATCAGGTATTCGTTCTGCATGGCCAGACACATTCCCTGTACATTTTTCTCGCTGGTCGCCATCCAGCTAACCCGGGTACGGTGCGCTACCTCCAGATTCAGCTCAACCAATGTCCGGATGGCTTCAGCGCTGGGCGTTATCTCCCAGGCCAGACCGGCCGAACGGGCCCGTTTCGTATAGTAGCGATGCTTGGAAGTCATGTTTGCGAGCAAGTCCGGCGCTGGCAGATCCAGCTTGTTCAGCACGGTGTAGCCGCTGCTCAGTTTATCGGACGGACGTTGCAGGCCCGCTCGCATCATCCCGTAGGAAAGATCGGGAGTGTGCGCAATGCCCGGTTGAAGGCGAACATAGAGATGCTTGAAACGCTGCTGAAGCGCATTTAGCAGTGCTTCGATGATGTCCGACGGTGGTGGTGTTTTCTTCCCGAAATCGATTACCGGCCCGCCTGGTACCCAGCAGATGCAAATGCCGAAAACATAATGTTTTACCAGCACCTGTGCCATGGCGACTGCGGTGCCGTCGTTGCCAAGGGCCACAAGTCGCAAGGGCACCCATCTTTCCTGGCGCTTGTACTCGCCCCATCTGAAGCTCTGGAAGACTGACTGATCCGCAGCCTGATTCAGGGTCTCATCCCAGTGTTGAATCGGGCTATCCGTTGGCCATTCCCGCCATGTCACCATAAAAACCCCACGACCCAGACCCGCTTTTGCCAAGTAGGGGCTGTTTCCTCAAGCTCAGCAGGAAGTTCCGGCCAGAGATGACAATTCAGCCGAAGCTCGCGTAGTCGGGCTGTGATCAGGCGAGCATTAGCATCGCTTGCGAGGAAGGCGTAGCAATATGGCGATGTTCCTGGCTTAAGCGCTTGCATGATTGGTGTGGCGCCCAGGGCGTGCAGTTGTTCATCAAGCAACGCGTAGAGCTTGCGCCTTCTCCCGATCTCGCACTCCGGATCGACTCGAGATAGATTTTTTATGAGACTTCTGTCCGGACTTTCCGCCGCGGGCATTTCCCATTCGCTTTCAAATGCGGAAGACGGGATCTCCAAGCCTGTCCAAGCTTTTCGAAACGTGCGGAAAAGCCGCAAGGCCGCGAATACCGGACCGCTACCGGTTATGCGCACAATCCGTCTGAATACCTCTTTTGCAATAAATCGATATGAGGTTCCCATGTCGCTCGCGGGCAGCTGCTTTGGCGCAGCCGCCAGGAACCCAGGATTGTTGATCAACAGCGCAGCCCCGTCAGGCAGGGGAAGCGATTTTCGCATGCTCAGAATACCCAAATCGCCGCGTGTTCCCAGCAAAAGACCTGCGGAATCGCGTCCGAACAGACCGTGGGCGTTGTCCTCAATCAGCACCGCCCGGGTGCGAGAACAGAAATCGTGAAATGGCGTGAGGTCTTGCGGGAAGCCAAAATAGTTAATCGCCAGCACGGCCTTGCATGCTGGCGTATCAGCAGAAATGCCTGATGC
>CAYLPI010000238.1:0-756 GCA_964385505.1 uncultured Bordetella sp. | reverse complement strand
GTAGCGTACCTGCGCCGGAGCGCCCCAATCTTCCAGACGAAAACCAGTGCCTTGCAGGCTTCCGGGCGAATACACCTGGTTGATTAACGAAGATAGGTTAGATGCCATCAACTACCCTTTATCCCGGCAGCGCCGGGCATGTGGACTCAGCGCAGCTTTTCGTAAAACGGCGTGCGTTCTTCATAAGCGTCAGGATTTTCTCGGCAATCGATGCCCATCGCCCAAGTTCGCAGCGCCAAGCTGTTGTCTGGACATCCAAGCTTTTGAAAGAATTTCGCATCGGGACTAGCGTCTGAAAATGAGTTGAAGGTTCAATGCCAGCGCCATCCAGGGCTTGAGCAGCCAGGGGTAGATGCGTAACGCTTTAATCAGGTGTTTGGTGGCGGATCCCGGCGCACGCGCTTTCTGAAAATTGCGTCCGGCACTGTAGTGGGCGATTGCAAGGCGCCGTGCGCGGCGCAGACGTTCGGCTTTATCAGCCGCAGGCAACGTGGCGTAGCAGCGATCAAGCACGGCAATTTCGGCCGCGAGATTTCGCTCAATGCTGCGGCTTTGGCTACCGGCATGCAGGCGGAAATCACCCAGTACTTCGTCAAGAAATGCGATCTGGTTCCCGCCTTGCGCAAGGCGCAGCCAGAGATCGTAGTCCTCCGCCGTTACGATCTTCGGATCTTCACTGAAGCCGCCACACTCCAGGAGACGTTCACGTCGAATGACTACTGCGGAGGTAGAAAGGGCATTCCCCTGGTACAGAAG
>CAYLPI010000237.1:0-5035 GCA_964385505.1 uncultured Bordetella sp. | reverse complement strand
GTGAGGTATCGGCGAAGTTCACCGCCTCTTCAATCGCGGCATAACTTTAGGTGGCGCCGACGGGCCGCGAATCCCGCGCAGGTGCTGGTAACGGTACTGACCCGCCGCACACCGGGACGTTGGGCGGCGCAACAACCTTGCGGAGGTTCGATCCATGTATAAGTTCATATTTCCCCGGCTGCTGGGATTGGTTCCGCAGCCTGCCCTGTGTCAAACGGATCGCCCCCCGTTGTTCAAGCTGATGGAGTCGGCCAAAGTAAAAACGGTAATACAGGCGGACACGGTTGCGGGCAAGACCAACGTACTGCTCGCGTCAATCGACGAACAATCCGAGGTTCGTATCTGTCTTTGCGCCTGGTGGTGATGGCGCGTTGGATATCAGCGCGAATGAAGCTGGATTGCCGGTTACATCTGGGCCAAGCAATCCCGCCTATTTCTTTGCGACAGCCTTCCTTGACAAGCAAACGGCGTGGGCTGTCATCGACGTTCCCGAGAAATAGGGGCGCACCGTCAGTCGTACGCAGCGGCTGGATAAAGAGCATATCGAGGCTTTCGCACAAGCGGGCCAACGAATCAAAGGGGTGAATCCAAAAGCCAAACTTGTCTTGATTGGCCATAGCAACGGCGCAATTACCGCCGGCATGCAGGCCACTCAAGACAAACCCGTTTTTGACTTTATTGTATTTTCAGCTCCGCAGCTTGGGCCTTTGCCGTTTGGATGGAGACCTGAACAAGCGAAGGTGCCGGTCATGTTTATCACGCACAAACATGACGATTGCAGGCGATCGCAGGCTTACGAAACCGTCAGAGCCGCGGGCAGAAAATTTCCGGTGGTCGTGATTGAAAGTCCTTCACCCGGGAATCGCTCGGAATGCTTTGTCGCGCCAGCACCTCATTTTTTCTCAGATACATATGGAGAATATGCCGACGCCATTCTCAAGTGGGCCAGTTCGCTCTAGATTAACTTCGTCTATGAGCAAGGCATCTGACGGAGGCAGGCTGCATTCATTCTGGTGATCGGGTAACCTGGGATACCTCAGACTGCGTTTCCTGACTTCCATACTCGCGGTCTGTCCCTGATCTCTACCGTGTAATCGCGCCGCGCCGGCTTCATTGCGCCGGCAGCAGGCCAAACTGGCGCGCCAGCGCGACGATGGCCGCGGCGCGCTGCGCGAACGGCGCATCGATCATGCGGCCATCAACCATGATGGCGCCGATGCCGTCTTTCTCGGCCTTGTGCCAGGCGTCGAGCACGCGCACCGCAGTGGCGACGTCCTCGTCGCTGGGACGGAACACGTCGTTGGCAAGCGCAATCTGGCTGGGGTGAATGCAGCTCTTGCCGATGTAGCCCAAGCGCCGCGCCGCCTCGGCTTCGCGCCGGTAGCCTTCGGGGTTGTTAACCGCAACCCAGGCCGCGTCGTAGGCCCAGATGCCGGCCTCGCCCGCAGCAAGACGCACATCGAGTTGCACTTGCTGGATGGCGGCGGCGTTATCGCGGTCTATGGCCAGCGGCTCGAGCAGGTCGCCAAACCCCAGTTGCAGGCCCAGCACCCGCGCATCGGCGCTGGCGATGGCGGCGGCATTGCGCAGCCCGCGCGGCGATTCGATGTTGGCAAGAATGCCGATCGTCGCGTCCATGCCGCGCTCTTTTTCAACGCGTGCCAGCGCGGCAACGGCGGCGCGCACGTCGTCGGCCGATTCGGGCTTGGGCAGGTTGAGCAGGTTGAGGCGCGGCGCGACCACGGCACGCACGTCCTCGTCGAACCAGGGCGTGGTGAGCGCATTGACACGCACGATCAGCAGCTTGTTCGAGGCCGCCGCTTCGGGCGATGCAAGAAAGCTGCGTATCGCCTCGCGTGCCTCGGTCTTGCGCGAAGGATCGACGGCGTCTTCAAGGTCTATGGAAATCGCATCGGCGGCGCTGGCGAGGGCCTTGGCGAACAACTCCGGACGTGAGCCGGGGACAAACAGTTTGCTTCTCATGGGGGTGAATTCTACCGGAGAGACTGAAACGCCCGGCCGGTGGTGTATGCGCCACAGCGTCGCCACGGCCGTTAAGGAATGATGGCAAAAGGCTGGAAAGGCCCGCCAGGCGGGCTTTTACAGCCTGCTGCCCTGGCGGCTACAGCCTCGCCAGGATGCGCAAGTCCTGGCCGACGCGCCGCACGTCATGAAAACGCAGCGGGATTTTTTGCGCCAGCGTCGCGAACTCGGGCAGGTTGAACATGCCGCGCGCGGCGTCGCCAAGCAGACTGGGGGCGTAATAGAGCAGCAGTTCGTCAACGATGCCCGCAGACAGCATGGAGCCGTTGAGCTTGCTGCCCGATTCGACATGCACTTCGTTCAGACCGCGACGTGCGAGTTCGTGCATGATTTGCGCGAGGTCGGTCTTGCCCTGGGCATTCGCCAGCACGATCACCTCGGCGCCGCAGTCTGCCAGCGCGGCGATTTTTTCGCGCTCTTCGACGGCGCTGATCACCAATACGCCGCCACCCTCGAGAATGCGCGCCGTCGGCGCGAGTTGCAGCTTTGAATCGACCACCACGCGCAACGGCTGGCGAGTGCTCGCGACATCGCGCACCGTCAGTTGCGGATCATCGTCACGCACCGTGCCGATGCCGGTGACGAGGGCGCAGGCGCGCGCGCGCCAGGCGTGGCCGTCGCGCCTGGCCTCGGCACCGGTAATCCACTGGCTCTGGCCGTTGGCAAGCGCCGTGCAACCGTCCAGGGTGGCGGCGATTTTCATGCGCACCCAGGGCCGGCCGCGCGTCAGGCGCGCGACAAAGCCGATGTTGAGTTCGCGTGCTTCGTTATCCATCAGCCCGGTCTCGACACTGATGCCGGCGGCCTTGAGTCTGGCAAAGCCGGAACCGGCAACGCGCGGATCGGGGTCTTGCATCGCAGCGACGACGCGCGCCGGCCCGGCGGCAATCAGCGCGTCGGCACAAGGCGGCGTGCGGCCGTGGTGGCTGCACGGTTCGAGCGTGACATAAACGGTGGCGCCGGCGGTGCGTTCGCCCGCTTCTTTCAGCGCATGCGCTTCGGCATGCGGCTCTCCGGCCCGGGCGTGCCAGCCGCTGCCGACAACGCGGCCGTCACGGACGATGACGCAGCCGACGCGTGGATTGGGTGAGGTGGTCCACAGCCCTTTTTCGGCCAGGCGCAGGGCCTCGGCCATGTGCAGGCGGTCGGCGGAGGAAAAGGTGGTCATCAGCGGGACTTATCGGGCCGTATTAATGCACAACACCGTTCGGGCTGAGCTTGCCGAAGCCTGTCCTGAGCTTGCCGACGGAGGGAGGGCGCGCGCGCGACACGCCATGAGCTTGCAGGGGCTTCGACAGGCTCAGCCCGCACGGGAAAATATTTTTCAGGAATTGGGGAAATTTCAACATGCGATGGGTGATTGGAAGCGGATGCGCTCTACGCCCTCTCGCCCGTTGCGGGGCGCGGGCGAGAAACATCAGCGCGTGCGCTTGGCGCCGGGCTTGCGCACCTGGGCGATGGCGTCGCGAAAATCATCGACGCGCTGGAAGTCTTCGTACACCGAGGCGAAGCGGATGTAGGCGACGTCGTCCATTTTTTTCAGTTCGCGCATCACCATCTCGCCGATGACGCGGCTTTTGATTTCGCGCTCGCCGAGCGCAAGAATGCGCTGCTCGACGCGGGTGATGGCCTCGTCCACCGCGGGGGTCGGCACCGGGCGCTTGTGCAGCGCGCGCATGAAGCCGATGCGCATGCGATCGCGGTCGTAGGCGGTGCGGTAGCCGTTGGATTTCACCACCACCGGCATCGACAACTCGACGCGCTCGTAGGTGGTAAAGCGCTTGGCGCAGTCGCCGCATTCGCGGCGGCGGCGCACGCTGTCGCCGTCCTCGGACAGGCGCGAATCAATGACCGAGGTGTCGTCGGCCTTGCAGTAGGGGCATTTCATGGTGGGCGCTCAGCCGCGGTACACCGGGAACGCGTTGCACAGCGCAGCCACGCCGGTGCGCACGCGCGCCAGATTGGCCGCGTCGGCGGGCGCCTCCAGCACATCGGCAATCAGATCGGCGACCTTGACCGACTCGGCTTCAGCGAAGCCGCGCGTCGTCATGGCCGGCGAACCGATGCGAATGCCGCTGGTGACAAAAGGCTTTTGCGGATCGTTCGGGATGGCGTTCTTGTTGACGGTGATGTGGGCGAGGCCCAGCGCCGCCTCGGCGTCCTTGCCGGTGATGTTTCCGGACTGCAGATCGAGCAAAAAAACATGGCTTTCGGTGCGGCCCGAGACAATGCGCAGGCCGCGCCCGGCAAGGGTCCCGGCCATGACGCGGGCGTTGACCACCACCTGCTTCTGATAAGTCTTGAATTCGGGGCGCAGCGCTTCGCCGAAAGCCACCGCCTTGGCGGCAATCACATGCATCAGCGGACCACCCTGGATGCCGGGGAAGATCGCCGAGTTGATGGCCTTTTCATGCTCGGCCTTCATCAGGATGATGCCGCCGCGCGGACCGCGCAGGGTCTTGTGCGTGGTGCTCGTTACAAAGTCGGCGACACCGACCGGGTTGGGGTATTCCCCGGCCGCGACGAGGCCGGCGTAATGCGCCATATCGACCATGAAATACGCGCCCACTTCCTTTGCCAGGCGCGCCATGCGGTCAAAGTCGATGCGCAGCGCATAGGCCGAGGCACCGGCGAGAATGAGTTTGGGCTTTTTCTCGCGCGCCAGGGCTTCCATCGCGTCGTAATCGATTTCTTCTTTGGCGTTGAGGCCGTAGCTCAGTACATTGAACCACTTGCCGCTCATGTTGACCGACGAGCCATGCGTCAGATGGCCGCCCATGGCGAGCGACATGCCGAGAAAGGTATCGCCGGGCTTCAACATCGCAAAAAACACCGCCTGGTTGGCCTGTGAACCGGAGTTGGGCTGGACGTTGGCTGCTTCGGCGCCGAACAGCTTTTTGACCCGGGCGATGGCGAGTTCTTCTGCCACATCGACAAACTCGCAGCCGCCGTAATAGCGCTTGCCCGGATAGCCCTCGGCGTACTTGTTGGT
>CAYLPI010000236.1:0-5146 GCA_964385505.1 uncultured Bordetella sp. | reverse complement strand
GTTCTCCGGCGACAAGCCGGCGCCGGCAAAGCCGCGCAAGAAACGCGCCGCCGCGAAGCTCCCCGCCAGAAAGCTCAAAGCTTAGCCCGGCAGCGCAGGCGGGTAGCTGGAAACGCCCGTCTGGCGCGGGTTTGCAGCCGGTGCCGTGCCTTTTTAAACCCGGCTTTCAGCCCTTCATGTTCAGCAGCTTCAACGCGTTGCCGAAGTAAATCTTGCGCTTGTCATCGTCGGACAGTTTCAGGTCCTCGATCGAGCGTATGCCCTCGCGGATGAACATCGGGCCGTTTTCCGGATCGAAGGGACAGTCGCTGGCAAACACGATCTTGTCGATGCCGAAAAAATCGATGCCGCAGCGCAGGGCCGGCGCCGAGCCGCCGAGCACGGTGTCGGCGTAAAACATCCTGAAGTATTCGATCGGCTTTTTGTTCATGCGCTTCAGGATCTCGGCATCGCTGCCGTCGGCGCTGCGCGCGCCAAGCTGCGCCCACAGCGTTTCGGCGCGGCCGGACAGGAAGGGGATCATGGCGCCGCAATGGTGGGTCACCAGGCGCAGCTCGGGCAGTTTTTCCAGCATGCCGGAGAACACCATGCGCGCCATCGCAATGCTCGTCTCGTATGGCCAGCCCAGCACCTGCCAGATCTCGAACTTGGACGCCTGCTCGCTCGGGTAGTCGGCGCGCGAGGCCGGGCGGAAGGGGTGCATGAACACCGGCAGCTTGTGCTGCCTGGTGACGCGCTCGAACACCGGGAAGAACTCCGGTTCGTCCAGCGGCCGGCCGTTGACGCTGGTGCAAACCTGCACGCCGCGCGCGCCCAGGGTGTTGATGGCGCGGTCCATTTCCTCGAGCGACGCCGGCACGTTGTTCAGTGGCAGCGAGGCGATGAAGGCGGGAAATTTCTTCGGCCACTTGCGCACCATCTCGGCCATGCCGTCGTTGGCGACGCGGGCAAACCCGGGCGACACCTGCGGCCCGCCCAGCAACTCGGGCGAGGGCAGCGACAGCGTCAGCACCTGCTGCACATCGGGAAATTTTTCGTCGAGCATGGCGACGCGCGCCTCGATGTCCCACAGCATGCGCAGGCTGGACATGCGTTTGACCATGCCCTGGTCCTTCGAGTGGGTTTTCATCAACTCGAGGTAGGCGGCGGGCATGACATGGTTATAAATGTCGATTTTCATGGGCGATGGCATGTCGGAGAAGACGGCTTGTTGAGGGAAACCGGAGGCTAGCACAGCAACAGGTGCAGTCAAGAAGGCGGCAACGGCCTATTGCGCGTTTCATACCGAGTGACAATCAGAACGCTCAATCCCTCACCCCAGCCCTCTCCCAGGGGGAGAGGGTGAGGATAGCCCTGATTCGCTGTCGCGAATCACGGAGAGATCAATGGTCCGGTTGATTCGCGACGCAGTCATCAAGATGCGCTACGTCGCCCCAGTCGTCCAGCCGCCAGCGGCCGCCGGCGAAGCGGAAACGGTTGATGCTGGCGTTGAGCACGGCGAACTTGCGCGGCGTGTCCATCGGCGCCGCGGTCGCGTGTTGGTAGAGATGGGCGAGCACGCCGCCGTGGCAGACGGCGACGACGGTGCCCCCGGCATGCGTCAGCGCGAGGCGCGTGAATGCACTGACGCAGCGGTCGTAGGCGTCGCGCAGGCTTTCGCCGCCGGGAATGCGAAAATCCGGCTCGGGGCGTCGCAGCCGCTCCAGGGTGTCGCCGTGTTGCGCGATGATTTCACTTTCAGTGAGGCCCTCGAGGATGCCGAAATGGCGCTCGCGCAATTGCGCGTCGGCCTGCACGGTGTGACCGCTGTGACGCGCAATGGCGCCCGCCGTGTCAAGGGCGCGACCGAGGTCGCTTGAATAAAGCAGGTCGAAGGTTTCAGCGCCGAGTCGCCGGCCGAGCGCCGCCGCCTGGGCGCGGCCGAGCGGCGACAACGGGCTGTCCTTGTGGCCCTGGAAGCGGCCCTGCAGATTCCATTCGGTTTCGCCGTGACGGATGGCGATGATGCGGGTGCCTGGCATGGCTTTGGTCCCGGAAGGTGGCGCGTGAGTGCGATGCGTTGTGTGTTGCCTGCCGGATTTTATCGCAGTGCCCCGCGCCTGCCTGACGCCGCGCGCAAAATAAACCCGCACGGCACGCGGCATCGGTGGATGCTGCCCCTGTGCGGTGGAAATATCGGGCGTTGCTGACCCGGAAAAGCGTCAGGCCATGCCTGCCGTTGTCCGCCCGGCACACCGCCGGTACGCGGCTTATTCGTCCCAGCGGTAGAATCTCGCGTGCTTTTGCGTGTACGCGGCGCGGCGCAGCTTTTCCGAGCGAAACAGCCAGAAAAAAGCCAGACCGAAAACGGTGGCGGTGAGCAGGGCGATCAGTGAAATCAGCGTCATGTGCATGGTATTCTCCTCGTGAAAACGCGGCCTCTTGCAGACATTGAACAGCGGGTGAGGGCGTTTTCACAGAAGACTTACCAAGTCTTGCGCGGCTTACAGATCGACACAGGGGCGACACGGATGCTTACACTTTTACGTGAACAAATTCACGCTCTGGCCGCCGGTCCGGTCTCGGGTGTGCTGCTGGCAGGGGCCTGGCTGGCACTGCCCCCTTGCGCAATGGCGGCGGATTTGCCGGTGTTCGATGCGCACATCCACTACAGCCATGATGCCGTCGAGCAACTGCCGCCGAAGGACGCGGCGGCGATTTTGCGCAAGGCCGGCGTCAAGCGCGCGCTGGTATCGAGTTCCAACGACGAGGGCAACCAGAAGCTCATGGCCGAGGCGCCGGACATCGTGCTGTCGTCGCTGCGCCCCTACCGCACCCGCGCCGACACCGCGGGCTGGACGCGCGAGCCGGCCATCGTCGCCTATATCGAAGACCGGCTGAAGCGCTTCAAGTACGTCGCGATGGGGGAGTTCCACCTCTACGGCGCCGATGCCGACCTGCCGGTGCCGCGGCGCATGGTCGAACTGGCGAAGCAGCACAATCTGTTGCTGCACGCACATTCGGACATCGAGGCGGTAGAGCGCCTGTTCAAGCAATGGCCGGAAGCGCGTATTCTGTGGGCGCACTCGGGTTTTGAGCGGCCGGAAAAAGTGCGTGAGATGCTGCGCAAACACAAGAACCTGTGGAGCGACCTGGCGTTTCGCAGCGACCAGGCCTCCGGTGGCAGGGTCAGCGCCGACTGGCGCGCGGCATTCATTGAATTTCCCGATCGCTTCCTCATCGGTACCGACACCTATGTGCCCGAGCGCTGGCACTACATCCCCGAGCATGCGTCGTGGTCGCGTGCCTGGCTGGCCGACCTGCCGCGCGACATCGCCGAGCGCATCGCCTATAAAAACGGGGACGCCCTGCTGGGGAGCCTCAAACCGTGATGCGCCACGTGCGACTGTCCGTCGCATGCGCGCTGTTGTCGTGTGCTCTGGCATCGCACGGCGCGCTCGCCTGTACTGCGGCGTTCACGGGCGCAGCGGTGATCGAATCACCGGGGTACGTGCTGGCGTGGCGCACCCAGCCGGCGCCGATCGTGGTCGGAAAGCATTTCGCCGTCGATATCGTGGTCTGTCCCAGGGCCGGCACCGCGGCCGGCACCAAGGCCGGCATGGCACTGCCGCAGAGCCTGCGCGTTGACGCGCAGATGCCAGATCATCGTCATGGCATGAACTACAAGACGAGCGTCAGTGTCGTCAACGGCGAAGGTGCCGGGCGCTACCGTGCCGAGGGCCTGATGTTTCACATGCCCGGCCGCTGGGAGTTGCTGTTTGAATTGCGCGGCGTCGCGACCGATCGGCTTGTCGCCGAAGTGATGCTCAAATGAGTTGGGTCATGCTCAAATGAGCCGGGTGATGCTCCAATGAGCCGGCGCCTTCTCGCCGCCGGCGCGCTGCTGCTGGCGCTTGGCGCCGGCTTTGGCCTCGCGCCCGGTGCCGCCGGTGACGGCCTGCTGCCCTTCAGTACCGAGGAGGTCGGCGCCATCGTCAGTCACGGTCCGTGGCCGCCGCCGTGGGCCGCCGACCCGAGCAACCGCGCCTCGGGCAATGCGGCGGCGGTGACGCTAGGTGAACGGCTTTTTTTTGATCCGCGGCTGTCGGTCAACGGCAAGGTCTCCTGTGGCAGTTGCCACCAACCCGAACACGGCTGGATAGACGGCGAAAAGCGCGGCTTCGGCCTTGCCCGCGTCGATCGCAACACACCGACCCTGCTCGACGTGCGCCTGCAGCGCTGGTTCGGCCACGACGGTGCCGCCGACAGCCTGTGGGCGCAAAGCATGCGTCCGATCACCGATGCGCGCGAGTTGGGGGCCACGCCGGCCCACATCGCGCAACTCGTGCGCGGCGATGCGCAACTGGCGTGCCGCTACGAAAATGTGTTCGGCGAGGCGCCGCCGGCCGACGACAATGCGGTGCTGGTCGGCGTCGGCAAGCTGCTGGCGGCGTTTCAGGAAACCATCGTCAGCTCGCGCACCCCCTTCGACCGCTTTCGCGACGCCATGGCCAAGGGCGACCGCCAGAGGGCGGCGCAGTATTCGTTGCCGGCGCAGCGCGGCCTGAAGATCTTCATCGGCAAGGGGGCGTGCAACACCTGCCACTTCGGGGCCAATTTCACCAACAACGAGTTTGGCGATGTCGGCATGTCCTATTTCATCGAAAAGGGCCGTGTCGATCCGGGGCGCCATGGCGGCATCAAGACGCTCAATGCCAGTCCCTACACGCTGTTGTCGCGCTGGAATGACGATCCGGCGCGTAGCACCGCCACCAGTACCCGCCATGTCGAGCCCGAGCAGCGCAATTTCGGCGAGTTCAAGGTGCCGACGCTGCGCAACGCCCTGTTGAGTGCGCCCTACATGCACGACGGCAGTCTCGCCTCGCTGCGCGATGTGATCCGCCATTACTCCGAACTCAACGAAGAGCGCCTGCACGCCGACGGCCAGCAGATCCTGCGGCCGCTGCGCCTCACCCCCGCAGAGAGCAACGACCTGCTGGTGTTCCTGGAGAGCGTCTCGACCTTCACCTCGCCCTGGCGCGGCAACAGCGCCAGCGACGACCCGCCGTGCGTGGTGAAGAAAAAGTGATGGAGCGGATTGAAGCTGATCTGAAGCTGATCCTGATTGCATCGCGTCTTGTCATGCCGAGGGGGTAGCCCGAGGAAT
>CAYLPI010000235.1:0-5164 GCA_964385505.1 uncultured Bordetella sp. | reverse complement strand
TGCTGGGGTTGCCCCTGGGCGAGACCATCCGGTGCAGGCTCTTGCTTGGCTTGGCGATGACTTGCGCGAGCTGTTCGAATCCGATGGTGGCGTTGACGAGATTGCGCAGAATGACGCGCGCGGTTGCGGGTTCGCCGCTCAGGAATAACGTCGCCGCTTCATCGGGCAGCGCAGTGGCAAATTGCGGATCGCGCTCAACGCGCTCGAAGACGGTTTGCTTGTAGCTGCGGAGCAGTGTCGTATGTTTGCGGGCGTCCAGGGCGCGTGCCACTGCCACGCCCTTTTGGAAGCGTTTATCCATGCCCCTGAAGTCATTGCGCGTTATGGATTTGGTTTTGGCGGCGACTTTCATGCCGAAATTCTACTCAATTTACGCAGGAGCGGTACTCACGCCAGCTCTAGAGAGCTGATCACATTTTGTGATGAGCTCAGCGGTGCCCATGGTGGGCCGGTGGGGCAAGTCAACAGCAGATTCCTCACTACGTTCGGAATAAGAGGTTGTTGGGTGGGGTTCGCGGGGTGCCGTCGGCTGAATTCCCCTTGCAGGGCGCGCTGCGACCGGTTTCTTGCATCGGATCCGGTCTTGATCGTGCCGGCACCAAAGCGTTGCGGCTCATTCGGATTCCGCGGGCTGCTCGCGAAAAAAGCACGACGGCAGGAATGCCGGGGCGATGTACTCGATGTCACGCGTCGAAACACCGCAGTCATGGAAATGTTCACGCCACCCCTGCACAACCGGCACCATGGCGTCGATCTCCCGTCTTGCTGCCGCGCTCGTGAGACCGAAGCGGCTGCATTGCGACACGATATTGCCGATGCTGGCGGAGCGGCCCTCGGCCCCGACAACCAGGGCTAGGTCGCGCCGGTCCTGGCTGACCACGGGCATGGGCACCAGGTCGTAGGCGGGCGACAGGCGCCAACTGCGCCCGCTTCGCAGGGCGGCGTGGTTGCGCGGATGATCGTCGTTGTTGGTCACCGCGGCGTTGAAGACGATGCGACGAAAGAGTTCGAGGCAATCGCGGTCGGGTTTTTCCGACCGGCGTCGCAGGTTGTCGGCGAGCAACGGGTAAGACCATTTGCCGCGGTCCATGGGGTCGTCATCGGAACCGAGCATGGTCAGGCCGCTCGCGAGGCCAAAGCGCAGGTGGCCATCGGGTGTGTGCTGGCGGTCAAAGCGCCGCAGCATCAGCACGTCGCGTCCGCCGATGGGCTCGATGCGCGCGGTGCATGCGTTGATTGCGCATCGCCTGGCAAGTTCGAGCGTGGCGTATTCGATGCGCTGCAGGTTGCAGCGGTCGGCCTTTTCGGGGAACTTTGCCAGCCATAGTGCGTTGTCGTCCTCGATGGTGGCCTTGGGTCGCGCGCCGCCCATCGAGGTGCCGGGGTCGAGCTGCTCAAGAATGGACTGCGGTACGCGCCTGCCCTCTTCGATGGCCTCGGCGGCGGCAATGAGCCCGGCGAGCTGGTGTGTGCGGTTGTAGCGGCGTGTCGGCGCGGGCGGCGCGACCGTCATGCCAAAGCTCAGGTTGCCGGCGCCGTCTTGCGGGCCGTGCAGCAGGTAATCGAGCTCGACCAGGTCGGCCGGGGCGCGGCTGAGTTTGTGCTCGATCACGCGGCGCCCCCAGGCATCGGGGCTGGCATCGCGCAGCGCACCGGGAATGCCTTTGAGTTTGGTGAATTCGTACACCGTCTTGCCCAGGGGCAGCTCGAACGGATCGAGCGCGAGCGCATCGGCACGCTCAAGGTAGCGGTCGCCGTAGCGAAAGCGGCCGACATGCGTGCCGTCGCGCAGTTGCTCAACCTTGAGCAATGCCGCCGGCACGGTGTTGAGCGCGCCGGGCAACTGTATGTAGACGTAGGCCTCAGAAGTCATATTCGTCTTTGCTGCTGCGTGGCTTGCGCACGCGCTTCGGCAGTCGCGATGTTTCGAGCGTCTTGCCGTGGTTGTCGGCGTCAGGGTGGGCGAGGGCATCGAGTGTTGATTCGAGGCCCAGCGCCCACAGGGTCATGACGTAAGCGCTGATGGCGACGCCGGGCTTGCCCAGTTCGAGGGCGCCCAAGGTGTTGCGATTGATGCCCGCCTTGGTGGCCAGTTCGAGTATGGACAGCTTGCGGCGTATTCTGGCGAGGCGAATGCGCAGGCCGAGTTCTCTGACGCGCTGGCTGACGGCTTCTGGCAAAACTTGAAATTTGCCCATTATAGTAGGCCCTATATCATTTAATGCCTAAAATAATAGGTAATTTCACTAGCCTCGTCAAGCAAGATTGCCTAACTTGGCAGGCTTTATGGTACTAAATGCCTAATATATTAGGCTGAGCGCAGCTTTCCAGTCGCCAAGGCGGTCAGCGGCTCTATCGACGCGGCGATCTCGGTTTTCAATGCTGCGCGGGCGGCGCGCAGGTCAACGTTTTGTTGCAGGTTCAGCCACAACTCGGCCGAGGTGCCGAAGTAGCGCCCCAGTCTGAGCGCGGTGTCGGCGGTGATGGCGCGCTGACCCTTGATGATGGCGCCGATGCGGTTGGCCGGTACGTGCAATGCGGTGGCCAGGGCGTTGGCAGACAGCGCATGCGGTTCGGTGAACTCGGCCAGCAGGAATTGCCCCGGGGGTGGGTGTTGCGCAGGCGTTTGCGTGGACGCGCTGCGGCAAGCGCCTCTATACCTTCGCTCAGTTCGGCGAAAAGATTGCGCTTGGCGGGCTTGCGCTTGTTGGCGATTTTCGAGGGCGAAATTGTACGCAATCCGCAGGGTTCGTTCCCGCGGATCAATTGCGCGCAATACGCCTGAAACGGTGCCCGACTGTTATGACCTCACCGCCGTCCGAGAGCACCGCGTAGGTACGGGTGATTTTGGAGAGCGCCGGCCGCAGGCCGGGCGCGGCTTCTTGCGCGAGGCGGCGTCGCGCCGCCTTGTCAAAATAGACCACCACGCTGCCACGATGGTCGTGCGTCTCGCGGCCGTAATCGAGCAGGCAGGCGAGCGCCGCAACCGGAATGCCGCGCTGCTGCATGCGCGCCTGTGCGTGGCGCGTGAGGCCGTCAATCGCCGTACGCACGGCCTCAATGCCCCAGCAGCCACAACACGCCGCCGATGACGAGCGGCGAAAATTCAATCAGCTCCTGCCAGTTCAGTGCCATGAAGCCCCCTTTTTTCAAGCCAGAGCAGCCAGCTTGACGGGCTTGAGGCTCAAGGCGTGAGCCACACCGCCGACTCTTGCGCACGCAGCGCCGAGAGCAGCAGCGACATTACGGCCTTTGCGTAGCCCGCCGCACCCGGATGCTTGCTCTCGCGCGGGCCGGCAACGTTGAGCGTTTCGATACCGCGCCCGGAAAGAAAGGCCGCAACCTGGTAACACGCCGCGCGCTCGTCCATGGCAAGACCGTCCACCAGGCACACCGGCTTGGCAAGTTGCCCGCAATAGCGCGCCGTACGACGCGAGCCGCCGGCGAGGGGGCCGAAATGTATGACCAGGGTGCCGTCCGAATCGATAATGTTCTGCTTGCTGCGCTGCCAGTAGCCGGCGGCGGGCAGGATGGTCAACGGATACACCGCCCCTATCGGACCGTCTTCGGCCTTGCGTCCTTCGGGACACCAGCCGCCGCAGGGGAAACCGCACTCGAGCGCGGCATCGAGAGCGCCGCGGTCTTGGCGAGTCGCTTCGCCGAGCATAAGCCCTGTCAGGGCTCATGGCGCGAGCCACACCCTAAGTCTTGCCGTAATGCTTCAGCGACTTGCGCAACTCGCCGGCGACCTTGTTCCGCAGCGCCGCCGGCGCGAGCACCTCGACATTGGCAGCGTGGCGCAGGATGTCCATGACCAGTTCCTGGTCGGCGCTGTAGGGAATTTCGAGAACGTAGCTGCCGTCGGCTTCGGTGCGCGCCTTTTGTTGCGGGTGCCATTCCTCGGCGCCGACCCAACGCGCGGCGTCGGGCGAGAACTTGAGCGTCGCCCACGCGGTTTTCTTGCCCGAGAAAATGCCGTAGCCGGCGGCGAGCACTTCATCGAGTTCGCTGTCGGCGATGTTTTTCGTCGCGCTCTTGCTGGTCTCGGCCTTGCGGATGCCGTCGAGCGCAAAACTGCGCAGGCCTTCGCGCAGGTGGCACCAGGCGTCGAGGTACCAGTTCTCGCGGTAGCACACCAGGCGCTGCGGCGAGATTTCGCGCACCGTCACCTCGTCGGTGCCGCGGGCGTAGTACGCGATGGTGAGGCGGCGGCGGGCGAAGAGGGCGCTCGACACGGTTTCGAAGCACTTCGGTTGCGCCGCCCGCCGCCCGAGATGAATGATGCGCACCCGGCGCGCGACTTCCTTGAACGAATGCTCGGCGCTCTCGAGCATGGATTTGAGCCTGTCTTGCAGCGGGGCGATGTAGCGCGCCAGCATCCCGGGCTGCAGGTTGGCGAGCAGGTGGTGCATGGTCAAGAGGGCCGCCGCCTCGGAGGCGTTGAACCACATGCCCGGAAACTCCACCCGCGCCGCATTGCCCGTTACCTGGCGCATGCGGTAGCCGCCGGCGTCGCGGTCGTAGTCGATCGGCGTTTTCATGCGGCTCCGGAGGTATTCGAGGTCGCGCTTGAGCGTCGCGCGCGAGACTTCGAGCTCATCGAGCATGACCTGAAAGCTCACCACCTGGCGCGCCAGGATCATTTGCTCGATCTTGAAAATGCGTTCGGTCTTGTTCATGCCGGCTCCGGAATCGGTCGCGCGGCGGCGACCGGTAGCGGTACTGTAGCAGGGCTGGCTCAGGTGGTGAGCCCGTGGCTGGCCGCCCGTCGACTTGCAACAGAAGGGCGCGCTGTGGCGGGAGGTTTGGCGGTACGAGTCGTTCCAATGCCGGCAGGCTTGGGCAGTGCCGGCGTGAACCGGGCTTTGCAGTGCCATAGACTGGAAACCGTTGCCTGGCGGGCGTTTCCAGCGTATTGCCAGTTCTAGCGGGGCTTATCCGCCGTAGCGGATGTTCAGGCTGAGCCCGCTGCGATTGCCCTGAAAGCCGCGGTGGGGATGGGGCGAAACTTGCTGGTGCTGGTGCGGGTGCGGGCGCGCATGGACCGGCGTCGGCGGCAGCACGTACACCGGCACCGTGCGCACCACCACGCCCTGGTACGGGTATTCGAATTCCGGGGCGAGGCCGCGGTTGCAGTTGTTGCGTGGGTCGTCGCCAAGATGAA
>CAYLPI010000234.1:0-5179 GCA_964385505.1 uncultured Bordetella sp. | reverse complement strand
GGAACACGCCGTCGGGCTTGAGCCTGAGCAATTCCTTCGCCGGCGTCTGCGCCGGTAGCACCGTCACGCGGCAGCCGCGGTCGGCCAGCATGCGCAGTATGTTGCGCTTGACGCCGTAGTCATATGCGGCGACATGAAATCGCGGTGCGCCAATGGCGGCAAAGCCCTTGCCCAGTTGCCAACTGCCTTCAAGCCATTCATACGGCTGCGTCGTCGAAACGACTTTTGCGAGGTCCATGCCGGCCAGTCCGGCGAAACCGCGGGCGCGGCGCAAGGCCTCCGCCTCATCGGCGCTTGCCGGCCCCGATACGAGACAACCGGACTGGGCCCCCTTTTCACGCAGGATGCGCGTCAGCTTGCGCGTATCGAGGCCGGCGATGGCGACAACGCGATGCGACTTGAGATAGTCGGGAAGGCTTTGCTCGCTGCGCCAGTTGGACACCGTCAGCGGCAGGTCGCGAATCACCAGCCCGGCAACGTCCATGCGCGAAGACTCCGCGTCCTCGGCGTTGACGCCGGTGTTGCCGATATGCGGATAAGTAAGGGTGACGATCTGGCGGCAATAGGACGGGTCGGTAAGGATTTCCTGGTAGCCGGTCATGGCGGTGTTGAACACCACCTCGCCAACTGAAATTCCGTCTGCCCCGATGCCATCGCCGCGAAAAATGGTGCCATCTGAAAGTGCAAGAATGGCGGGCGGCTTGGCGACGATCACTTCACGGTGCTCCAGAATTCGAAGCTGGACAGGCGGTTCAGTGAACCTGGAGAGCCCTGCCCAGCAAATCCCTGAGATTATACCGTGGAACCATCGCCCGCCTCAAATGCGGCGTTCGGACAATGCCCGTGCGCTCAGCGCGGGCGCAGCCCCAGCACGTCCTGCATGTCGTAAAGCCCGGTGGATTTGTCGTTTAGAAACAGGGCCGCACGCAGGGCGCCAATCGCGTAGGTGGCGCGGCTTTGTGATTTCACCGTGATCTCCACGCGCTCGCCAATGCCGGCGAACACCACGGTATGGTCGCCGACAATGTCGCCGCCGCGCAGGCTGTGGAATGCAATCGACTTGCGATCCCGCTCGCCGGTCAGTCCTTCACGGCCATAGACGGCGCAGTCCTTGAGTTCACGCCCGAGCGCGCCGGCCACCACTTCGCCGAGGCGGATCGCCGTGCCCGAGGGTGCATCGACCTTGTGCCGGTGGTGGGTCTCGATGATCTCGACGTCAAAATCATCGCCCAGTATCTGCGCCGCCACTTCGGCCAGCCGGAAAGTCGCGTTGACCCCGATCGCCATGTTTGGCGCGAAGACGATGGGGATTTTTTTTGCCGCCGCGGCGATGCGTGCCTTGCCCGGCTCGTCAAAACCGGTGGTGCCGATGACCATCTTGACGCCAGCCTTGACGCAGGCATCGAGGTGTACGAGCGTGCCCTCGGGTCGGGTGAAATCAATCAGGCAATCCGCGCGTGAAAGCGCGCCGATATCGTCGCTGACGGCGACGCCGGTGACCTTGCCGAGCAGGGCGCCGGCATCCTGACCGACATTGGCGCCGCCTTTGATGTCGATGGCGGCGGCCAGCCGCGCGTCGGCCGAATCAAGCACGGCGCTGACAAGCGTCAAACCCATGCGCCCGCCGGCGCCGGCAATCGCGATATCCATGCTCATTTTTTTTCCGCCTCTCCGGCTTTTGCGTCCGCCGCGCCGCTTGCTGCGGCCGGCACCACATCACCGTCAATGCGCGCGAGTTTGTCCTTGTCGAAAAAGACCGTGACCCGGCGCTGCTCGAAGCCCTTGTTGTATTCCAGCGCCCGCTGGAACACATAGTCCCAGCGATCGGCGTGAAACAAATCGACGATCAGCGGCGAACCCAGCACAAAGCGCACCTGGTCGCGGGTCATGCCCGGGCGCAACTGCGACAGCATCTCCTGCGTGATGAAGTTGCCCTGCTGTATCTCCATGCGGTAGGGCGTGATAAACCCCGGCACAGGCACATCCGGCAGCCTGAAGCCGGAGCACCCGGTCAGCAATGCCAGCGCCAGCGGCGCGAGACACGCGAAACACGCAAGACGCGGGAGACGCAAAGAAAAAGGCGGGACGCGGCGAAGCTCGCAAGCACACGCGCCGCTGCGGTGACTATGGTGGCTATTGTGGCTATTGTGGCTATTGTTATTGTTCAAGGGGTTCGTTTTCAAGGCCTGCGGGTGCCCATATGATAGCCTAAACCACTCCCTACCTTCTCCGGGCCGCCGTCATGAGCAACGCACAAGACCTCAAAACCATAGGCCTGAAGGTCACCGCACCGCGCCTTAAAATTCTCGACCTGTTCGAGAAAAGCGCGGTGCGCCATCTTTCGGCAGAGGACGTGTACCGGATGCTGATCGCCGAGGGCCTGGACACCGGACTTGCCACCGTCTATCGCGTGCTGACGCAGTTCGAGCAGGCCGGCCTGCTGCAACGCCATCATTTTGAATCGGGCAAGGCGGTGTTTGAACTCGGCGCCGAAAGCCACCACGACCACCTCGTGTGCATACAGTGCGGGCGGGTGGAGGAGTTTTACGACGCTGAAATCGAAAAACGCCAGCACAAGGTGGCCAAGGACCGCGGTTTCGCCGTACGCGAGCACGCCCTTTACCTTTACGCCGAGTGCATCAAGCCCGACTGCCCCGACAAAACCGGCGCCTGAACCGGCACACAGAGCGGGTATAATCCGCCTGCAACATGTCATTGGGGAGTAGCCGCCCTCCGCACGTGGAGGGGGACGCGTCAACAGACTTGATCCGGCGGGGATGCAGCATTCCAAACGATCATGGCGCGCCCAGTCGCACGCCGGCGCAGCAAGCGCCGGCAGGCAGCACCTGGCGAGACCTTTGACATTCAGCGGCCCGCCGGGACGGGGCGGCCGGTGGATGTCATTGGTTTTAATGCGCCCCGTTCCCGGAAAGAATCCTTGGAAGCCTTCCTCGTATCATCCCTCGTCGTCGCCATCGGCGAGATCGGAGACAAAACGCAGTTGCTGGCATTGCTGCTCGCGGCGCGCTTTCGCAAACCGCTGCCCATCGTGCTCGGCATTCTCGTGGCGACTCTGGCCAATCACGCCCTCGCCGGCCTTGCCGGTGCCTGGGTCAGCGCCAATGTCGCGCCGGAGGTGCTGCGCTGGGGTCTGGGCTTGTCCTTTCTTGCCATCGCAGCCTGGGCGCTCAAACCCGACACCCTGGACGACAAGCCGGACACCCTTGGCCGTTACGGCGTTTTCATGGTCACGCTGGTGGCGTTTTTCCTCGCCGAAATCGGCGACAAGACCCAGCTTGCTACGGTCGTCCTAGCCGCCAAGTACCAGATGCTCTGGGCGGTGGTGGCCGGCACCACGCTGGGCATGATGATCGCCGACGTTCCGGCCGTGTTCATCGCGCAGGCAGCCTCGCCGAAAATACCCTTCAAGGCCATACGCTATGTGGCTGCGGCCCTGTTTGCGGCGCTGGGCATCGCCGCACTGGCCGGCTTTGGCACCGGATGATGCACGCCGCCGTGCATTCTCTTGTTTCGCAGCGCACATCACATGACTGAAACATTGGACGAATAGACTCATCCTTCTCGTCGAGATAACCCTGACATGGACCTGATCCTGTGGCGCCACGCCGACGCTGAAGAAGGCGATCCGGACTTGGACCGCGCGCTGACAAGCCGCGGCGAAAAGCAGGCACGCCAGATTGCGACGTGGCTGGAAATGCGCCTTCCGGCACGCTGCGAAGTGCTGGTGAGCCCCGCCGTGCGTGCGCAACAGACGGCGGCCGCCCTCGACAAGCCGTTCAAGACCGTGCGCAAGCTCGCCCCGGATGCATCGGTCTCCGACCTGATAGGCGCCACCGGCTGGCCGGACAAGCGCGGCGCCGTGCTGGTGGTCGGACACCAACCCTTGCTCGGGCGCATGGCCGCCCTGCTGCTGTCGGGCGGCGAAGCGGACTGGACCCTGAAAAAGGGTGCGGTGTGGTGGTTCACCAACCGCGTGCGCGACGGCGAAACCCAGACCGTGCTACGCGCGGCGATGGTACCGGACCTGACCTGACCTGACCTGAAGGGCAGGGCTCGACCCCGCCCGACTGCAAGGCGATGACTGGAAAGCCCCGCCAGTCGGCCTTTTCCAGCCATCGCCTCGCGGCAGCGGCAGGAAAACCTGCCAGGCTTTTTTGAAAAATACCTGTCCAGGATGAATATGCGGCAAGCCGCTTGCAGCCCTCTTAACAGCCTCTGGTTCGGTGGATCCAAGGGGGCTATCGCTCCCTTTTTCAGCACCCTGCTAGCCGGCTGCGCGCAGTTTTTCTGCGGAAGATTCCTTCAATTCAAAGCGCAGGCCGAGACCGCGCCATTCGTCCATCTCGGCATCGAGCGCGGCGGCAGTGAGCGGGTGCTCGTCAAGCCAGCCCTGCGGCAACGCCAACTGGTAGCCGGCGCCGGTGGCACGGCACACCAGGGTCGGCAGCGCGCGCTCGGTGCGGCTGCGATAAAACAATACTGCGGTACGCAGGCAGAAAATCAGGTTCCAGTCGGCCGAGCCGGGCGCAAGGCCCTCGAGCTTCGCCAGCTTGCCGCGGTGCGCCAGCACCACGCGTGCCAGGCGCGACTGCTCCATTTGCGAAAACCCCGGCATGTCGGCGTTGGACAGCACATATGCCGAGTGCTTGTGGTAACCGGTGTGCGCGATCGACACGCCGATCTCGTGCAGCGCCGCAGCCCACCCGAGCACCATCGTATCGGCCTCGGGCGGCGGCTCTGCGCCCGCAGCAAGTCCGCTTTGCAGTTGCCGCGCCAGCCCGCCCACGCGTGCGGCCTGCGCCGCATCGACATGGTAGCGGCGCATGAACTGGCCCACCGTCACCTCGCGCATGTCCTGGTGCTGGATGCGGCCTATCATGTCGTAGAGCACGCCCTGGCGCAGCGCGCCCTCTGACAGCGCCATCTGCTCGATGCCCAATTCTGAAAACACCGCCCACATGATGGCGCAGCCGCCGGGCAGTATTTCGCCGCGGTCGCCGCGCACGCCGGCAATGTCGATGTGCGCAATGTCGCCCGCGCGCAGCAACTGCGTGCGCAGCTTGTCGAGTCCGTCGAGCGTGATGCCCTGCTCCGTCCAGCCGTTGGCCTGCAGTATGCCGGCCAGCGATTTGGCTGTTCCGGAGGAGCCGATGGCCTC
>CAYLPI010000233.1:0-5221 GCA_964385505.1 uncultured Bordetella sp. | reverse complement strand
TGATGATCGAGCGCGAGTACTGGCTCAGCCGCTGCTCCTCGTCGCGATCGAGGGAACGTCCGGTATAGACGATGACAGGCGGGTGCGAGTAGCGCTCGTCGTCTGTCATGCGCTCGAGGAGCTGGTAGCCGCTGAGATCGGGCAGGGTGAGGTCTACTACCATGCAGTCGAACGTCGAGGTATGCAGGGCATCGAGCGCGGCGGTCGCCGTCGCGACGGCCGTGATGCTCACGTCGTCACCACCGAGCAGTACCGCGATGGCCATCCGCTGGCGCTCGTCGTCCTCGACCACCAGCACGCGTCCAATCTTCTGCGCCAGTTTTTGCTCCATGTGTTCGAGTGCGCGCAAGAGCTCATCGCGTTTGACGGGCTTTAGCGTATAACCCACCGCGCCGAGCGCGAGCGCCTGCTGCATGTGATCCTCCGCCGAGATCATGTGTACCGGCACGTGGCGCGTGGCCGGGTTCCGCTTCAAACGTTCGAGCACCGTGAGACCCGAGTGGTCGGGCAGTTTCACGTCAAGGAGGATGCCCACCGGGTTGTACGCGCGCGTTGCGGCGATGCTGTCATCTGCGGTGGGCACGGCAACCACCTTGAAGCCGCGCTCGCGCCCGAGTCCGACGAGGATGCCGGCGAAGGCGTCGTCGTCCTCGACGACAAGGATCACACGGTCACCCTGCGCAATCTGGTCACGATCGTCGTCGACGAGTTTTGCCACCGGGTTTGGCTCGTCCATCGTGCGCGCGGGCGCTGGCGCTGGTGCAAACTCAGGCGCAAATGCCGATGGGTGAGACGACGATGCGGGCGCGACAGGCGTCGAAACCGCAGGGACGGCGCGGGTCGTCGCGGTGGTGCCGGACTCCCCGAGCGAGCGGGGCACGGTCAGCATGAAGGTGCTGCCCCGGCCAAGCTCGCTTTGCAGCGTGACTTCGCCCCCGAGCAGGCGTGCAAGCTCCCGCGAGATCGACAAGCCAAGCCCGGTGCCGCCGTACTTTCTGTGCGTGCTGCCGTCGGCCTGGCGGAACGCCTCGAAGATGACATCGCGGTGCTCTGGCGCGATGCCGACGCCGCTATCGACGACGCAAAAGCGTACGAGCGGCGCCCCGTCGGCCGACTTCCGCACGTCAACCGCGAGGTGCACCGTTCCACGCTCGGTGAACTTCACGGCGTTCGACACGAGGTTCTTCAGCACTTGCTGCAGGCGCTGGCCGTCGCTCACGATGATGTCGTCGTTGCCGTCCTCAAGCGATGTCTCGAGGCGCAACCCCTTCTGGGCCGCGAGCGGCTCGAACGTCCGCCGAAGTTGTTCGACCATCGCGCGTAGCGATATATTCTCGACGTTCACGTCGAACTTTCCGGCCTCTATCTTCGAGAGGTCGAGGATGTCGTTGATGAGCGTGAGCAGATCGGTGTTCGCGCCGTAGATCGTCTGCGCGAACTGCACCTGCTCGTCGGTGAGGTTGCCGCTCGTATTGTCCGCGAGCAGCTTCGAGAGAATGAGCGCGCTGTTGAGCGGCGTGCGCAGCTCGTGGCTCATGTTGGCGAGGAACTCCGACTTCACCTGATTGGCGCGCACGAGTTCGTCCGAGTGCACCGTCAGCTCGCGCTGTGCGCGCTCGAGGTTGCCTTTCTGCGCGTGCAGTACTTCGGCCTGCGTCTCAAGCTGGGCGTTGGTCTGCTCGAGTTCCGCCTGCTGCGCCTCGAGGTGCACGGCACTCTCCTTGAGCGTGCGGCTCTGCTCCTCGAGCTCTTCGTTGGAAACGCGCAACTCCTCTTGTTGCGCCTGCAGTTCCTCTGCCTGTCGCTGCGTCTCCTTGAGCAGGAGCGCGAGCTCTTTGCGGTACTGCGCAGCTCTCAGGGCAACGCCGATGGGCTCAGCGATCAGGCGCAGCAGTTCCAGGTCATGCGGAGAAACGGGGCGAAAGAAGCCCAATTCCAGAACCGCATTGGCCACCCCGTCGGCGCTGGTCGGCGCTATCACGAGGTGCCGTGGCCGGCTGCCGCCGAGACCGGAGGTGACAGGAAAATAATCCTGCGGCACATCGCTGACCCTCAGGACAGACTTCTCCTGAATTGCCTGTCGCGTCAACCCACCCACTGGCCTATCCATGTCGGGCCCGTCTGTCGTTCGCGCCGGAATCGCATAGGCGCCGACGAGCCGGAGGCGGCCTTCCGCCTCGGCGAAGTACATGGCTCCCACCTGGGCGTTGAGATAGCGGGCGACAAAGCTGACGATTTTTTCGCTGAGCCGCTCGAGCTCCTGCGTACCCTCCTGCGCACCCTGCAGCCGGCTGCTGAGTTCGTTCTGCCCCGAACGGAGCCATGCCTGCGTTTGCATCTCGCGAAAATCCTGCGAGGACACGACTGCAGCGGCAACGATGAGGAAGAACAGGATCGCTGTTCCCGTCCAGGTGACGAACGCCGAGAAGGCCGCAGCCTGCTCCCATTGGTGTGTGTTGGCAACGTCCAACGCTCGCTCGGTTACCAATAGCTCCTCGATCGCCGCGCGAACACGGTCCATCTTCTCTCGTCCCTGACCCGAACGAACCGCTTCGAGCGCGGCTTCCGCCTGTCCCGCGCGCTTGAGCCTGATCGTCTCCTGGAGCTCTGCCAATTTGTCGGCGATGCGGCTTTCGACGGTATCGAACTGCAGCAGCTCCGCCGGGTTGTCTTCAATCAAGCGCCGAAAATCGGCGCTCTGACGCGACAGTGCGGCGAGCGCGGCAGTGTGCGGTTCGAGAAAACGCTCGGAGCCAGTCAGTATATAACCGCGCTGACTTGTCTCTGCGTCCTTGAGCGTGGAGAGCAACTCGCCGACCTTGCGCGTCCTCTCGAACGATTGCGACATTTTTTGTACGCCCGCCGATCGAGTCTGCAGGGCGTGAGAGGAGACAACCGACACGGCCACAACCGTAAGCAGCGCGACAATGAAGCCGACAAGTGTCTTTCGTGGCAACGACGAGGCCCACCGGCCACCGGGCGTGGCGGACGGTCGGACATCGGAGAAACGCTGGTCAGGAGAGTTTGGCTGCGCGGTTTCGTCGCCCATGGATTCTTTGGTCGTGATTTCATTTCGGCGGCGCTTCGCGGGTCGGTCGTTACCTGCGGCCCGGTCCACCGGAGTATGTGCGCAGGTTTGCTAACCGGGAACCTCGTCGAGCATCCTTACGTGGGGCCCCGCTGCGGACCTTATGGCGGCTTGCGCTCCGTGGTCTGTGCGTTACCGAACATAACGATTGGAACAGCGGCCGAAGGGAAGACCCGCGCGCGCCCGAAGCCAGAGGGCAGGTTCCCGTTTACATTTACATCAGGCATCGCGTTTTTTACAAAGTCCGGGCCGGTTAGCGAGCGCTAGCCCCGGGCAAGGCAACCGGGGCGCTATCGACCCCAAGCCGTCGGTCCCTCTCCGCCAGGGCGCTTTGAAATAATGGATTTGCCTTGCCCTCAAGATTCCGCTGTATGTGCCGATACTGGGTGGGGGCGTCGGAACCCTGGGAGGTAAATCGGAGCAAATGCGGGGAAGCATGCGAAATAGCCCCTGAAGTATGCAGACCCCGACCGGAGAAGACCAAAATGTATGCGCCCGCGAAACGCGCACACGAGGAAAACAGGCCGAAGCATTCGCCTTGCGTCGCGCCATTGCAGGCGGAGTCGAATCACGCTCTTACCGCCCCCCGCGCAGAGATTCACCCGTGGAGTAGAGCCGCGCCGTTTGGCGCATGGCCGTAATTGGCCGAAACCGTGCATCGCGGCGGCGGCGGCATAGCGATCATTTTTCAATGTTCAACGTTCAATGCCTCTGGTGAGCGGCTGCGTACGATTGACAAGCCGCCGGTCTGACCAGGCGCGATGTACCGGGGCTCGGGTGGCTTGCCAGATTGCAAGCGAAGGACTGAAACACCGAGGCAAGCTTGCATCGCTGCCGCGTAGCGCCTGCCATCACCCGGAAAGGCGCGCCGGACGGTCGTTTCCAGCCATTTCATTCTGCATCGTCTGCATCCCGGGTCAAAGCGGACGGGACGCCGCTATTGCGCACAACTGCGGTGCGTGTCCGCTTCTCCAAAGCTGAACTGCCTCAGTTTGACCCTGAGCGTTCACTATCGTTTTTTGTCGCCATGGTCGGCAGGAACGTCGGGAACGCGTTTTAGAAATCGCTGAAAATCTGACCGTTTGCCTCCGGCCGCCTCTTTGCCAAGGTATTCAAGGGTGAGGAACGCCGCCATCTTTTCCGACGCCGCGCTCGCGATGAATTGATTCACCGAGATGCCATCCTTCTTCGCCAACGCCTTGATACTTTCATGCACCGAATTAGGCAAACGAACTGTAAGTGCAGACATGACAGACTCCTATTTGTGTTTCAACACCGAATTCAAGAATTGCGACGGCGTTACAGCTCTCACGCCTAACGCTGGTGTCCGGCGAAAATCTTTAATGTTGTGCGTAATGATGTATTTCGCACCTGAAGCAATGGCACATTCCAGAATCATATCGTCATCCGCGTCGCGCAAGAATGGCCTCCACAGGAAATACACCTCTTGCAAATGTGCGATTGACGCGAGATATCGAACAAATCCACGCGCCATCGATTCATCAACTCCTGGCGGCATGTGTTCAGGTCTCGTGATCACGGATTGCCACTCGCAATAGACGCCAACCGACAGGCATATTTGAAACCGCGTATCTGGCAAGAGCGAGATCAACTCGAAACTTGCGCCATTGCGCGATCTGGCCGCAGCGACCAGAACAGACGTATCCAGCACGATTCGAATGGTTGCGCCCATATAACCATTCTACAGACATGGCGGCGGCGCGCAACTCCATCTGCAAGCCTGTCATTTAATCGCCTTGCCCTACCCCGGTTGCGATTCTGTTCGTCCGCTTTCGAGAAAATTCCATGGCCGTAATTGTCCGAAACCGTGCATCGCGGCGGCGCCGGCATAGCGATCATTTTTCAATGTTCAACGTTCAATGCCTCTGGTGAGCGGCTGCGTACGATTGACAAGCCGCCGGTCTGACCAGGCGCGATGTACCGGGGCTCGGGTGGCTTGCCAGATTGCAAGCGAAGGACTGAAACACCGAAGCAAGCTTGCATCGCTGCCGCGTAGCGCCTGCAATCACCCGGAAAAGCCCGCCAGACGGTCATTTCCAGCCTATTGCCCCCCCGCAAGCAGCGGCCTAACGCGCAGTCCAGCCGCCGTCCACCGGCAGCGCGGTGCCGGTG
>CAYLPI010000232.1:0-5288 GCA_964385505.1 uncultured Bordetella sp. | reverse complement strand
TCGTCCCCACGTTCACGTGAGGCTTCGTACGCTCAAACTTGCCCTTGGCCATGATGGATTCCCGTTACTTTTTGTTAATGATTGCCTCGGCGACGTTTTTCGGCGCCTCGGAGTAGTGTTTGAATTCCATAGTGTAGGTCGCGCGTCCTTGAGTCAGTGAACGCACTGTCGTCGAATAGCCGAACATCTCGGCCAGCGGCACTTCGGCGCGGATGACCTTGCCCCCGGCAATGTCGTCCATTCCCTGGATGATGCCGCGCCGCGACGACAAGTCGCCCATGACGTCACCCATCTTCTCTTCCGGCATCTCGACTTCAACCGCCATCATCGGCTCAAGCAGCACGGGCGACGCATTGCGCATCCCGTCCTTGAAAGCCATTGAAGCAGCCATACGAAACGCGTTTTCGTTGGAATCAACCTCGTGATACGAACCATCGAACAGCGTTACCTTTACGTCAACAATGGGGAACCCTGCCAGAACGCCGTTGGGCAAGCTCTCGACCAGGCCGCGGTTGACGGCGGGAATGAATTCCCGCGGTACCGAGCCACCCTTGATGGCATCGACAAATTCGAATCCCTTACCAGCCTCCTGCGGCTCGACGCGAAGCCACACATGCCCGTACTGACCACGTCCGCCAGACTGTTTTATGAACCTGCCTTCAATGTCGCCCGATACCTTGCGAATGGTCTCGCGGTACGCAACCTGCGGCGCGCCGACATTCGCGTCAACGCTGAACTCACGCTTCATGCGATCAACCAGAATCTCAAGGTGCAGCTCACCCATCCCCGAGATTATGGTCTGACCGGATTCCTCGTCGGTACGCACACGGAAAGAGGGATCTTCCTGGGCCAGGCGCTGCAAGGCGAAACCCATGCGCTCCTGATCGCTTTTGGTCTTCGGTTCGACTGCAACGTGAATAACCGGATCAGGGAAGACCATGCGCTCGAGCACGATAACCTTACTCGGATCACACAGCGTCTCGCCGGTGGTCACATCCTTGAGGCCCACTGCAGCAGCAATGTCGCCGGCGCGCACTTCCTTGATTTCTTCGCGCTGGTTGGCATGCATCTGGAGAATCCGGCCGATGCGCTCCTTGCGGCCGCGCATCGATGTGTACACGGTGTCGCCGGAGCTAAGAATGCCGGAATAGACGCGAAAGAATGTCAATTGCCCGACAAACGGGTCCGTCATGATCTTGAAGGCGAGCGCCGAGAACGGCTCCTCATCCGCCGCCTTGCGTACGGCAGGCTGCTCGTCTTCAAGCGTACCCTTGACCGGGGGAATGTCCACCGGCGCCGGCAAGTAATCGATAACGGCGTCAAGCATCGCCTGCACACCTTTGTTCTTGAATGCCGACCCGCACAACATGGGCACGATCTCGCCAACGATGGTCCGCGCGCGCAGTCCGCGCTTGATCTCCTCGACAGACAGGTCGCCACCATCGAGGTACTTTCCCATCAAGGCTTCATCGGCCTCGACCGCAGCTTCGACCATTTTCTCGCGCCAGTTTTTTGCGTCCTCAACCATTTGCACCGGAATTTCACGCAACCTGAACTTCATGCCCTGGCTTGCGTCATCCCAATAAATGGCTTTCATCATGACCAGATCGATAACGCCCTCAAATTTTTCCTCAGCGCCGATAGGGATCTGGACCGGCACGGCATTGGCCTTCAGCCGGGATTTCATCTGGTCATAGACCTTGAAAAAATTCGCCCCGGTGCGATCCATCTTGTTGACGAACGCAAGACGCGGAACCTTGTACTTGTTCGCCTGACGCCAAACCGTCTCAGACTGCGGCTGCACACCGCCCACTGCGCAATACACCATGCATGCCCCGTCAAGGACACGCATCGACCGCTCAACCTCTATGGTGAAGTCAACATGCCCGGGCGTATCAATGATGTTGATACGATGCTCAGGATGGTCGCCACCCATGCCTTTCCAGAAACAGGTGGTCGCCGCCGATGTTATTGTGATACCGCGCTCGCGCTCCTGCTCCATCCAGTCCATAACGGTCGCACCGTCATGCACCTCGCCGATCTTGTGCGAAACGCCGGTATAAAAAAGAATGCGCTCGGTGGTCGTGGTCTTACCCGCATCAATGTGGGCACTGATGCCAATATTGCGATAGCGCTCGATGGGGGTTTTGCGTGCCACGTTGATAATGCCTAAATCGCCTCAATTCGGAAACGCAATCGCGCACCCGATACTCGTCCGGACCAATCAGAACCTGTAATGAGCAAAGGCCTTGTTGGCCTCTGCCATGCGATGCACTTCATCACGCTTTTTCATCGCACCGCCGCGCCCCTCTGCTGCCTCGATGAGCTCGCCGGCGAGCCGGAAGCCCATGGATTTTTCGGAACGCTTGATGGCCGCCTCACGCAACCAGCGCATCGCCAGCGCCATACGGCGGCTGGGCCGCACCTCAACCGGCACCTGGTAGTTTGCGCCGCCGACACGACGACTCTTGACCTCGACCATCGGCTTGACGTTGGACACGGCCTGCCCGAAGACCTCAAGCGGGTCCTTGCCTGACTTTGACTTGATCTGCTCGAAGGCGCCGTACATGATGCGCTCGGCAACCGACTTCTTGCCGCAAACCATGAGCACGTTGACAAACTTGGCGACGTCGGTGTTGCTGAACTTCGGGTCAGGAAGGATAACTCGTTTGGGTACTTCTCTGCGGCGTGGCATAGTGTTCCTCGAATCTCGGTTATTGTGGCGCAGTCGGCAAAAACGACGACTCAGGCTGCCTTGGGACGCTTGGTGCCGTACTTGGAACGGCTCTGTTTGCGGTCCTTGACCCCTTGGGTATCGAGGCTACCGCGAACCATGTGGTAACGAACGCCGGGCAAGTCCTTCACACGACCACCGCGGATAAGAACGACCGAGTGCTCCTGCAGGTTGTGCCCTTCGCCCCCAATGTAGCTGATGACCTCAAAACCGTTGGTGAGACGAACTTTGGCAACTTTGCGCAAAGCGGAATTCGGCTTTTTCGGAGTTGTTGTGTAGACACGCGTACAAACGCCGCGCTTTTGCGGGCTTTGACCGAGTGCGGGCACCTTGCTCTTGGTCACCGGGCGGACGCGGCCCTTACGAACTAACTGATTGATTGTTGGCATGAAATCATGTTCCAAAAAAACCGGGACGGACCATTTGACTGGCGGGCCGCCCCGTGGGTATCAAAGACTCGGGATTATACAAACAAAATCAATACCCGGTCAACAGGCTTGGCAGTTTTCTGAAGGCGCAGCGCGAGAAGGGGATTGCATAAAGTTTGCACAAATAATGCCGTCATTGGCCGGTTAAGGTGCCGACGCAGCTAAAATGTGGCCTCTATTTTTGCCTCCTATAACACAATGTCCAGCCAGCTTTTTTCTGCTTTTGCCATGCGCGACCTGATTCTTCGCAACAGAATCGTGATTTCCCCGATGTGCCAGTACTCTGCGGAAAATGGCAGCGCAGGGGACTGGCACCTCATCCACCTTGGGCAACTTGCCATCGGTGGCGCCGGTCTACTTTGCCTTGAGGCCACCGCAGTCGAACCGGAAGGACGGATAACGCCCGGTTGCCTGGGCCTCTACTCGGACGAAAACGAGTCAGCACTGGCAAAAATACTGCATTTGGTGCGCCGTATTTCGCCCATACCCCTGGCCATTCAACTGGGTCACGCCGGCCGTAAAGCGTCAAGCGATGTACCCTGGAAGGGCGGAGCGCTCATTTCGAGCGCCGCGGGCGGCTGGAAAACCGTCGCACCCTCGCCAATACCGCACGCAGTCGGGGAGACGCCGCCGCTGGCGCTGGACCACGCCGGACTTGGCAGGATTCGCGGTGCGTTCGTTCAGGCGACATTTCGTGCAGACCGGTTGGGCTTTGACGCACTTGAACTGCACGGCGCCCACGGCTACCTGTTGCACCAGTTTTTGTCTCCAATCGCCAATCGGCGTAACGACGAGTTTGGCGGAACCCTTGAGAACAGGATGCGTTTCCCGCTTCAGGTGTTTGAGGATGTCCGCTCCGCATGGCCGAATGGCAAGCCCCTGGGCATACGCATTTCCGGCACCGACTGGGTCGAGGGCGGGTGGAATATCGAGGACAGCGTCGCATTCGCAACGGAACTCAAACATCGGGGCTGCGATTGGGTAGATGTATCGTCCGGCGGGGTTTCGCCAACGCAAAAAATCCCGCTCGGCCCGGGGTACCAGGTGCACCTGGCGGAAAAAGTAAAAACGGCTTCAGGCATGGCCACGATGTCGGTCGGCCTCATCACCGATCCCAAGCAGGCCGAAGAGATTGTGGCCCGCGGTCGCGCAGACATGGTCGCGCTGGCGCGGGGAATGCTGTACGACCCACGCTGGGCTTGGCATGCAGCGGCCGAGCTTGACGGCACCGTCGCCTACCCCCCGCAATATTCCCGGTGTGCCCCGCGTGACAAGCAGCACATTTTTGCAAACCCCTCTGTCGATCAGCGCTGAGTACTCCGGGACGCCCCAACCACACCGCACTCACCGCACAAAAAAAAGGCCGCTTGCGCGGCCTTTTTTCTCAACGAATGCCTGACAAACTCAGACACTGGCTGGCGATTGCTCCTCGGTTCCAGCCGCTTCACTAAGCGGCTCTTCGACAACAGGAGCCGGCGCATTCTTGCGCGCAGTGTGATACGCCAGGCCCGTACCCGCCGGAATGAGGCGGCCGACAATCACGTTCTCCTTGAGACCGCGCAAATCGTCCTTCTTGCCCATGATCGCAGCTTCGGTAAGGACGCGGGTGGTTTCCTGGAATGACGCCGCGGAAATAAACGAGTCGGTCGACAGGGACGCCTTGGTGATACCCAGAAGCATGTGGTTATAGGTAGCCGGTTTCTTGCCTGCAGCCTCAACGCGCTCGTTTTCAGCAAACAACTCTGCACGCTCCACCTGCTCGCCTGGGATGAAACGGGTTTCGCCGGAATCATCGATCTGCACACGACGCAGCATCTGGCGGACAATCACTTCGATGTGCTTGTCGTTGATGCGCACCCCCTGCAGCCGGTACACGTCCTGCACCTCATCCGTGATGTAACGGGCGAGGGCCGGGACACCTTGCAAACGCAGTATGTCATGCGGATCCACCGGACCGTCAACGATGACCTCGCCCTTGTTCACGATCTGGCCGTCGTGCGCCATCACATGCTTTTCCTTGGGGATCAGGTACTCGTTGGCGACACCATCAAGGTCGGTGATGACCAGACGCTGCTTGCCCTTGGTGTCCTTGCCGAACGAAACGGCACCGGTGACTTCGGCAAGCA
>CAYLPI010000231.1:3758-5326 GCA_964385505.1 uncultured Bordetella sp. | reverse complement strand
CCATGGTCTATGGGCAGGCCCTGGAAAATAGAAATGTCGAACTCGTCGGTAACGAGGGCGTCGGCGATGTGGCGTGACAGCGCGGCGTGGCCCTTGAGATTGGGAATCTTGCGCGCACCGAAGCCCTCGTCGGCGATCGGATACTCGTCGCTGACGCCAAGGGCGAAGGTCGGGTAGTGGTCGAAAAAGAAAGTCGAGGCGTGGTCGTTGTAAAAGAACACCAGCACGTCGGGGTTTTTCTCGGCCATCCATCTGGCGACCGGCTCGTAGCCCTTGAAGAGCGGCGTCCAGTCCGGGTTGTCCTGCAGTTTGCGGTCGAACGCCCCGGCGATGGTGGGGACGTGCGAGGTGCCGATGCCGCCGATGATGCGTGCCATGTGGAAAGTTCCCGGAGTGTGAATTGCGGGGCGGCGCGAACGTGCGCGCTGGAGACGGGAATTATACTTTGTACCGCCGCAATGGCGGATACGCCAGCCACCATTGCAAGCAGCAGGCGGCTGCGTACGTCCCGGGCCGGCGCGGCTGCGCGGCGGCTGGCCTAGCGCTTTACAGTGTCGCCGCTGTCGGCGGTAAAGCCGGCGGCGGTCGCCACTTCGGTGGCGGTGGCGGTGGCGGTGGACGCAAGCGCGCGTGCCGCAGCCCGCTTCGCCGCGCGCGCGGCAAAGACCACCGTCGTCGTCGAGTTCTGTAGCTCCTGCGACCAGCCGCCTGCGTCCAGACGCGAGGCGGCGACGCGCAGGCTCAGCGACACGTCGTGCAACTGAAACCCCGCGGCTTCGAGCAGGCCGAGGGCGATGGTGTCGGCCTCGGCCACCTGCTGCCCGCGCTTGAGGCCCGAGGCGATGCTCGAGCCGGCCGCCGATGCGGCGCTTTTGAGCAGGCTGCTGCCCGGCAGTATCAGGTTCATCACGAGGGAGGTGATCATGCCCAGACCCGAATTCTCTTCGTGGTGACGCGCGATGACGTGGCCCATTTCGCGCGCAATCACAAACGCCAGCCAGTCATCGTAGGGCTGCAAGGCATCGAAGGAGGCGCTAAGGGCGATTTTTCCGCTGGCGCTGGAGGCGCTGCCCGGCTTGTCGCCTTTGGCGACATAAATGTCGAAGCCGTCGCGCGCAAAACCGGGGATGCGTTGCGGCAGGTCCGGATACACCGTCGAAGCGCCGCGGCGCAGGCGCTCGGCAACGCGCCGCACCTGCAGCGTCAGTGCTGCGGCGCCGGTAGCCGAGCGCGCCGGGCAGGCGCCCTCAGCGCAGTCGGCCTCGTGCCTGGGGCCGTTGAGCAGCATGAATGCAAGATCAGAATGCGTCGAGGCGAGCGTCGATGCCGCACCCGTCTGCGGTTCATCCGCCTGCGCCCACGCCCAGCCGGCGATGCTCATTCCGCAGGCGGCGATGGCGATAGTGCAGAGGCGGGCGAGCGTCATGGGGGGGATCCTGTCTTGCGGACTATAGGCTTGAAGCTGTGCGATGCAAGGGGGGCACCAAGCTTGGGCATCCCTCATTGCGTTCTTTCACCATTGGTGCCTGGTCAGGCGTGTGACGGAGAACATCGCGCCGACCATCGCG
>CAYLPI010000231.1:0-3658 GCA_964385505.1 uncultured Bordetella sp. | reverse complement strand
ACGAGGATGGCCGGAAAAGCGGTTTAAATCACGCAATTGAAATGATATTGGCATAAAACAGCGGGTTTGCGTAGTCGCAAATTCCGCTGCACACCGGCTGGAAACGGCCGACCGGCGCCGCTTTGCAGCAGGTCAGCCGGGGGTGGTGACGCAGTATTGCAGCAGGTAGGTGCCGCGTCCGGGCGCGGCCGGCGCGCCCGCCGCGACGAATGCCCCGTCGGGCAGGCACAACGCGCAGGCGGCTTCAAGGTCGGCGCGTACTGACGCGCACTCGACCATCAGCACCCAGTTGGGCACCACTGCGGTGTGTGGCCTGACCTTTTTTTCTTCGGTCACGACCGTGCTGGCGCCGGTGTCGGCGATGCAAAGGTGGGCGCCGCAGATGCCGGGCTGGCGCAAGAGCGCCGGCAGCGCCTGCGCGATGAGCCAGTCGCGATGCGCCGCCGCGCCGCCCGGTGCGAGGTCGTAGCGCAGTGTCATCATCAGCCCGCCGGCGCCGCCGCCGAGCGAGGCGGCGACTTCACACAGCGCGCGCTCGACGTTGACAAAGGCGGCCACGCACTGACGCGTCCACGGTGTCGGATGGTTGAGGCGTTCAAGATAGCCGGTGCCGGTGAGCACCGCGAGGTCGCGTGTTTCGTAGAGCGTGAAAAACTCCGGCGCACCGGCGACGGCGATGTAGCGGCGGCCGCGCAAAAAGCCGGGAATGGCGGCGCGCTCGGGCATGTGCTCGCGCGTGTGCCATTCGTGAAACCCGGCGCGCGCCTGCGCTTCGATGTCGTTCCAGATGGCGACCACGCCGGTCCCTGCGAGGCTCATGCCGAGTTCACTTGGCTGAGTTCATTCGGTTGACTTCATTCGGCTGACTTCATTCAGCGCTTTGCCGTGCCAAGCACAATGATGGCGGCGATGACAATGACCGCGCCCAGGCCCTGCAGCGGACTGAGGCCCTGCCCGAGCAGGAACCAGCCCATGAACAGCGCGGCGATCGGTTCAAAACTGAGCGCGCCGGTATCGCTGGTGATGGCGATGCGCGGCAGGACGATGAACATTGCCGTGATGCCGCTGCCGTAGAAAAGCGTCAGCAGCGTCAGGCCAATCCAGCCCGGGGTGTCGGTGGGTGCGGCCAGGCTGCCGCTCAGCACGCCGGCGGTGCCGACGATGACGGCCACAGTCGCCATCGCGAGGCAACTGCGCAGCCGGCCATCGACGTCCTTGAGCCAGCGCCCGGACAGGAACATTGCCACGCTGAAGGACAGCGCGGCGGTGAGGGCATAGCTGAGGCCGACGCCGATTTCTTGCCAGCGACCGGCGATGTCGCCGCTGCGGCCGGTGATATCTAGCGCCAGCGCGAGGCCGAACAGTCCCACCGCCATGGCCCCCAGCGCCAGCGGCGTCGGCCGCGCTCCGCCGGCAGCCCAGGTGATCAGGGTCAGCAGCATCGGGTAGATGTTGAGGGCGAGCAGGGCCAGCACCACCGGAATGCGTGCAACCGCGGAATACAGGCAGTAGCCTTGTACCGCAAGCAGCACGCCGATGAGGAGGGCGCGGCGCAGCGCCGGCGCCGGCAGCCTGAGCGGTACGCGGAAAAGCAGCAGCAGGGCGAGCACCGCGATGGCGGTGCCGCCGGAGCGCATCGTCACTGCGGTGGTGACGTTGACGCCGTGGTCGAAGGCAATGCGCGCGGCGATATGGTTTGCGCCCATGATGCAGGAGATGAGCAGCATGATCAGGATGCCGAGCCAGCGGGAGAGGGGCGTGTTGTGCAAGGGAGGGGGGCGGTTGCTGTTGTGGTTTTGTGAGCATGCGGCGGGCGGAGCAGGTGCATGCGCGCGCTGCGGTCGCGGAAGATTCTACCGCAGCTCAGCGGCCGCCGGCCACGACGGTACGCAACTCGGCTTCGTTGTAGCCGGGCAGCTTGCCCGTCTGGGCGCAATAGCTGCACCAGTTGCTGGTGAAAATGACCGCGTTTGAAGTGTACGGGGTGACCAGTGCAGGATGTGGCGTTGGCGCAACCGCGGGCAGCGTTGCGGTGTCATTGTTACGACCGCCCGGTTTTGACGCCATGGCCGCGACCTCAATGTGCGAGAATCGGCACGATGAAACCGATGAGACCGATGAAACATTGGCGCAAGCTGCTTTTCGCGACTGCATTCGTACTCGCCCTCCCGGCCGCGATGCCGGCGGTGGCCGCGCCGCTGGAATTCGACATCGATCCGGGGCATACCTTTCCGGTGTTCGAGGTCAGGCATCTTGGCATCGCCACGCAGCGCGGGCGCTTCAACCGGACCAGCGGCAAGGTCATCCTCGACGGTGAGGCCGGCAACGGCTCGGCCGAAATCCGCATCGAAGCCGCGTCGATCAGCACCGGCAACGAAGACCTTGACCGCCTGTTGCGCGGCCCGGGGTATTTCGCCGTGGCCGAGCATCCGCTCATCACCTACACCGGGCGCGGCATGCGCTTTGAGGGCGGCAAGCCGGTGCTGGTCGAGGGTGAGTTGCGCTTTCTTGGCGTGACGCGGCCGCTGGCGCTCTCGATGTCGGGATACGGTTGTATACGCTTCCCGCAGTTGCGTTGCGGTGCCGACCTCAGCGCGCGCTTCAGGCGTTCCGACTTCGGCCTCAACGCGGTGGCGGGTTTCGTCGGTGATGAAATCGTCATGCTGATACAGGCGGAGATCATCAGGCCCTGAGGGGTTTTGCACCGCCTATGGGGATCACACTCGCGCTGCTGGCCATGCTGTGCTTTGCCAGCAATATCATCATCGTGCGCAGCGCCGCCGCGCGGCTGTCGGTGGACCTCGGTTTTATCGTGCTGCTGACGACCAACGTGCTGTGCATAAGCGTGGTCAGCGTGGTGGAGGCGCTGCTGCGCGAAACGCCGCTGGAGTGGCAGTGGCGCGGCGCGGCGTGGTTCGTCGCCTCGGGCATCATCGGCATTTTTCTCGGGCGGCGCATGCTGCTCGACACGGTGGTCGCGCTGGGTGCGGCGCGGGCGAGCGTGGTCCATTCGAGCTCGCCGGTGTTCACGCTGATCGGCGCCTGGCTGATCATCGACGAGCGCCTCGGCGTCTATGAGTTGTGCCTGATGGCCGTGGTCATCGTCGGGCTGTGGATCACGCAATTGTCGGCAAGCGGCCCGCGCAGCGCAGCCAGGCTCTCGCCGTCGGCGCTGCGCCGCGGCATGCTGGTCGGCATGCTGGCGGTGGCCGGTTTCGGCCTCGGCAATGCCTTGCGCGGCGTGGCGATGCGCGGTTGGGACGAGGCGATTTTCGGTACGCTGATCGCCACGGTGTCGGCACTCGCATGTCATCTTGTCAGCGTGCGCGACTGGGACAAGGTAGGCGTCGCGCTGCGTAGCGGCGACAGGCGCGGCATGGCCTTGTTTGTGGCGAGCGGCGTCGCTTCCGCCGCCGGTTCCATGCTGACCACCAGCGCCATGCATTACATCGAAATCGCCATTGCCACGCTGATCACCTTCACCACGCCCCTGGTGATTTTTCCGGTGACGGTGTTCCTGCTCGGCAACCGCGAGGGCCTGTCATGGCGCAGCGCCTGCGGTGCGCTGCTGGTGCTCGCCGGTGTCGTGCTGCTCGCGGTGCGCTAGCGGGCCCGGAGTAATCCTAGAACGATCCCGGAACAATCCCGGAACAATCCC